>JBBSHV010000256.1:0-3974 GCA_038232435.1 Gemmatimonadales bacterium
CCGGTGACGCGCTTGCTGGTGGAGCCGGGACGGTACGTCACGCGTGGGACTCCACTTGCGACCGTGACATCGCCGGACTTCGCGACAGCCGTTGCCAATTACCGGAAGGCGCAGACCACGACGCAGAACCTGCAGCGCATCGCAGAACAGGATGTGCAACTGTTCAAGACCGACGCCATCGCGCGCCGTGACGTGGATCAGGCGCAGGCGGACGCGGCCGCGGCGGTCGCGGATCAGCAGGCAGCGTTGGAGCAGATTCGCGCGTTGGGCATTGACCCTTCGACGCTGTCGCAGATTCGCTCCAATCCCAGCCTGAGCAACATTCCGGCAGTGATTCGTGCGCCGATATCCGGCACGGTGGTCGAGCGGTCAATCAATCCCGGCCAGCTACTTCAGGCGGGAACGACGCCGGCGTTCACAATCGCGGATCTGTCAACCATGTGGGTAATGGCGAATGTGTTCGAGGCTGACCTCGGAGGTGTGCACCAGGGTGAATCCGCTGTCGTGACGACCGATGCATCACCCACACCGTTTCCGGCAACGGTGGACTACGTCGCGGCTGTTGTCGATTCGGCGACGCGGGCGACGGCAGTGCGTCTGGTAGTGAAGAATCGCGCTGACTTGCTCAAACGCGACATGTACGTGCGCGTCACTATCAACAGCGATCGTGCCCGAAGCGGCATCTTGGTCCCGGACGCAGCGGTGCTGCGCAATGATGAAAATCTTCCCTTTGTTTTCGTCACAGCGGCAGCATCGCCCGGGTCAGCGGCAACCACGGGCTACGTTCGCCGTCGCATAAGATTGGGCGCGCATCTGGGTGATAAATACGAAGTGGCGTCGGGGTTAAACGCGGGTGACCGAGTGGTAACGGATGGGGCGCTCTTTCTTCAGTTCGCGGAAAGCCAGTGAGCGCCATGGATCCGTCGCGGCAGCCACCACCCACGCCAGCATCGGAGCCGCCTCCGGAGCCGCCTCCGATAGTGAAGCGGTCAGGAATTCATCGCATTGGTGCCGCAGCATTGGGGCAGCCTCTGCTTACGGGAATTCTGGCGGCTGTACTGGTGGGTGCGGGCATCTTCTCATTTTCGCGACTCCCCGTTGACGCGTATCCGGACGTGTCGCCGCCCGCTGTAGATGTCGTGTCGCAGTGGCCCGGACATGCGGCTGAAGAGGTAGAGCGGCTCATCACCGTTCCCACCGAAGCTGGAATGAACGGCCTTCCCAATCTGCGGGTGACGCGATCTGTGTCGCTGTATGGCCTTTCCTCGGTGACGCTCACCTTCGAGGACGGCACTGACAACTACTTTGCGCGACAGCAGGTGTTCGAGCGGCTTGGCGATCTGTCGCTCCCGTCGGGCGTTACTCCATCCGTCGGACCGCTAGCCTCACCTTCGGGGCTGGTGTATCGCTACGTCGTGCAGAGTCCCGACCGCTCCGCCATGGAACTCAAGAACATTCAGGACTGGGTTCTGGAGAAGGCATACCGATCCGTTCCCGGCGTCGCTGACATGTCGTCGCTCGGCGGCCAGACGATGCAATACCAGGTGCTGCTCGATCCGACAAAGCTCGCCGGTGCAGGGCTCAATGTGGCCGCTGTCGGCTCCGCGCTGGATGCAAACAACGGTAACGCCGGAGGCGGATTCTACCCCGAAGGCGGACAGTTCTACTACGTTCGCGGCATCGGGCGGCTGACCACTGTCGAGGATATCGGGAACGTCGTTCTGTCGGTGAACAACGGCACGCCCGTACTCGTCAAAGACGTGGGCCAGGTCGTAATCGGTGCTGCGCCGCGGCTCGGCCAGTTTGGTTTCAACAATCAGAACGACGCGGTGGAAGGCGTCATCATGATGCGCACGGGCGCGCAGGCGCAGACCGTTCTGAAAAAGGTTGAAGCCAAAACAGCGGAACTGAATAGCTCGGTGCTGCCCAAAGACGTGAAGGTCGTTCCGTTCTACGATCGCAGCGATCTCATCCGGCTTACAACGCGCACGGTAGAGGACAATCTGCTGCGCGGCATTGTTCTCGTCGTGGTGGTGCTCATCTTCTTCCTGTACGATATCCGCTCAGGATTGATCGTTGCGGTTTCCATTCCGCTGTCGTTGCTGTTCGCCTTCATCGCGCTGGATCTGCGCCACATTCCGGCGAATTTGTTATCGATTGGAGCCATTGACTTCGGCATCCTGGTGGACGGCGCCGTGGTGATGGTGGAGAATATTCATAGACGGTTGGCCGAGCGCCACGGGACCGAATACAGCGTGCGGCAAGTAATCGCGGAAGCCGCCGCGGAAGTGGACCGTCCGATTGTGTACGCGGTCGCGGTGATAGTTGCGAGCTTCCTCCCAATCTATGTTCTGTCGGGACCGTCCGGTCGGCTGTTCAAGCCCATGGCGGACACGACGATATTTGCGCTGATCGGCTCGCTCCTTATAACGCTCACAGTCCTGCCGGTGCTGTGTGTCTGGGTTTTGCGCAAAGGGGTAAAGGAGCGGCGCAACCGGATCTTCGAGCGCGTGCTTGGCTGGTATCAAACCGGGTTGGACTGGAGCCTGCAGCACACACGCGCCGTTCTCGCGGCGTGTGCGGCAGTCGCGGTCGCATCTATCCTGATCTTCGCGCACATCGGCGGCGAATTCATGCCCAAACTGGACGAGGGCGCGCTCTGGGTCCGTGCCACGATGCCGTACACAATCTCGTTTGAAGAGTCGGCTAAGATCGTGCCTCAGGTCCGCGCCATAATCGGATCGTTTCCCGAAGTGACGACTGTCACTTCTGAACATGGTCGCCCGGATGACGGTACCGATCCCACGGGCTTTTTCAACTCTGAATTCTATGTTGGACTCAAGCCGTACGGCGAGTGGCGCGGCCCATATCATAACAAACGGGAATTAATCGCGGCGATCGATAAGAAGTTGGCGTCATTCCCCGGCATCACATTCAACTACACCCAACCCGCGGAAGACGCCGTCGATGAGGCCGAGACGGGGCTCAAGAGCTCGCTCGACGTCAAGATATTCGGTCCCGATCTGGTGGTGCTGGAGCAGCGCGGCAAGGAGATCAGGCGCGTGCTCAACTCCATCCGCGGAGTGGATCATGTCACATTGGTGCAGGAGCTTGGCCAGCCCGCGCTCACCGTGACCGTCGATCGCGGCAAGATCGCGCGGTACGGCTTAAACGTGGCGGATGTGAATGCGATCATCGAGGCCGCTGTGGG
Source organism: Gemmatimonadales bacterium (assembly GCA_038232435.1). Lineage (GTDB taxonomy): Bacteria > Gemmatimonadota > Gemmatimonadetes > Gemmatimonadales > Gemmatimonadaceae > Fen-1247. The sequence goes on from JBBSHV010000256.1 coordinate 3,212, forward strand.
CGGCGCGGCCGCGACGCAGGTGGTGCAGGGTGAGCGTCTTTTCGATCTTGTGGTGCGACTGGCGCCGCAGTTCCGGCGGACGGCGGAGGAGATCGGCAACGTGCTGATCGCAACACCGGGCGGCGGTCAGATTCCGATGCGGGAGGTAGCCGATCTCGAGATCACCAACGGAGCGTCGTTCATCTATCGGCAGGACAACTCGCGCTACATTGGCGTGCAGTACGCGGTGGAGGGACGCGACCTGGCCAGCGCGGTGAACGAGGGCCGGCGTGCCGTGGCGGCGCAGGTCAAGCTGCCACCTGGATACAGAGTGGTGTGGGGCGGCGAGTTCGAGGAGTACACGGCATCACGCCGGCAGTTGCAGATCGTGCTCCCGATCACGATAGCGCTCATATTCATTCTACTGTTCGCGCTGTATCACAACTTCAAGTTTCCGTTCATAACGGTACTTGGCGTTCTGCTGTCAGCGCCGTTGGGCGGACTTGTCGCACTGTGGTGGTCTGGAACGCCGTTTTCCGTCTCATCCGGAATCGGATTTCTGGCACTGTTCGGCGTGTCGGTGCAAACGGCGGTGGTGTACATATCGTACGCGAACGAACTGCGGCTAGAGGGACGGCGTATCGCCGCGGCGACGCGCGAAGCGGCGCTTCTCCGGCTTCGACCGATCATGATGACAGCACTGGTCGCCGCGCTCGGTTTGCTCCCCGCCGCATTCTCGACCGGTGTCGGTTCGGACTCGCAGCGACCGTTCGCGCTCGTGATC
>JBBSHV010000257.1:0-3956 GCA_038232435.1 Gemmatimonadales bacterium
CAAGAGGCGCGAGCCGCCACCAGTCACTTCGACGATGGTCCAAGGCTCTCCGTCACGAGCGGGAGGCGCCACGGACCCATCCCGGGCCATCGGTAAAAGTGTTATCCTCGGTGTTGGCCCCCATCTCACGCAACTCTTCGACGATGAAACGATCAGCTCCCACCGTGGCAGCCGTGCTGCTGGCCGCGTGCGCCCGTACAGCGCCACCCTCAACCGCCCCAACCGCCACCCGGTCGAGAGGTGGCAATGGCGCCACAGATGGTGCCGCCCTCGGGGCGGTCTCGGCCGGCGACTCGACCGGACGCGCGTCGGCGTCCGGCGAGGCACACCCGAGGCCGTACAGGACAGTCATCACCGCACGGGCCCAGACTCGGCGCGGGCTGTTCGCCGTACACCGCGTGGGCGACAAGCTGTACTTCGAGATTCCAACGCGGGAGCTGAACAAGGACATGCTGCTGGTGGGCCGGTACGCGCGCGCCGCGGCCGTGGATCCGAATGCGCCGGCTGGGGGCCGCTTCGGCGAGTATGCAGGCGACGAGTTCGGCGAGCGGACCCTTAGGTGGGAGCGCAACGGTAATCGCGTCATTCTGCGCTCGCCCACGTTCTTCACCACTGCCGACACGTCGCTCGCGGTGGCTCGCGCGGTGCAGGCATCGAGTTATGCTCCGATCGTCGCGGTGTTGAACGTCGAAGCGTACGGACCCGATAGCGCAGCGGTGGTCGACGTGACCAAGCTGTACACAACGACAGTGCCAGAGTTCTCGTCCATCCACGGGGCACTGGATGAGAAGCGCTCCTACGTCGAGCGGGCCATTGCCTTCCCGGACAATGTGGAAGTCGAAGCGACCCAAACCGGAACGCCGACACCACCCGGCGGGACCGCTCGCCCGGCCGGCGGCGGCGCAGCACAGAATCGCGACGTGCCGGCGCAGAGCGTTCTGGCGCACTGGAGTCTGGTGCGGCTGCCGGAGAGCCCAATGATGCCCCGCCCTTTCGATGAGCGCGTCGGATTCTTCTCCATTCGCCAGGTTGATTTTGGGACCTCGGAGCAGCGTGCGGCGCAACGGCAGTACATCACGCGCTATCGTCTGGAGAAAAAGGACCCGAGCGCCGAGCTGTCGGAGCCGGTGAATCCGATCGTTTACTATGTGGATGCCGCAACGCCGGATCAGTGGAAGCCGTGGATCAGAAAGGCGATCACCGATTGGCAGCCCGCGTTCGAGGCGGCTGGATTCAAGAACGCGATCATCGCGATGGATCCGCCGGCAAATGATCCCGACTGGTCGCCGGAAGACATCCGGCACACCATGATCCGGTGGCTTCCGTCCACGACGGAGAACGCGGTCGGGCCGCACGTGAGTGATCCGCGCACGGGCGAGATCCTGAACGGCTCCGCGCGCATCTTTCAGAACGTGCTGAACCTGCAGCGTGACTGGTATTTCACCCAGGCCGCGCAGTTGGATCCGCGTGCACGCACGCTGCCGATGCCCGACTCACTGATGGGCCGGCTGCTCGAGTTTGTGGTGGCGCACGAGATTGGACACACGATCGGTCTGAGACACGATCAGATCGGCAGCTCCACGTATCCGGCCGACAGCATCCGCAGCGCGAGCTGGGTACATCGGATGGGACAGTCTCCGTCCATCATGGATTACTCGCGCTTCAACTACGTCGCGCAGCCGGAGGATAACATTGCGCTGGAAGACATCATTCCGCGCATCGGGCCGTACGACAAGTACGCCATCATGTGGGGATACAAGCCGATCCCGGGCGTGACCGTGCCGCAGCAGGAACGCCCAACGCTGGACCAGTGGGCACGGATGCAGGACTCGATTCCGTGGTATCGCTTCTCGGAGAACAACGAATTCGGCGGCTTCGGCACGACCACGGAAGCGGTTGGTGATGCGGATCCGGTTAAGTCTACCGGCTACGGCTTCCGCAACCTCAAGCGGATCGTGGGCTACATCCCCGCCGCGGCGACCAAGCAGGGTGAGGACAACAGCGATCTGCGCGAGCTGTACGATCGCACCGTTCGGCAGTGGGCGACGGAGGCCAGTCACGTGGTGACGGTGGTTGGCGGAGCGGAGGTGCAGTACAAGTCCGGGAGCCAGCCGGGCGCGGTGTACACGCCGCTTCCGGCCACGCGTCAGGCCGCAGCCGTTCGCTTCCTGAACGAGAATGTCTTCCAAACGCCGACGTATCTCATCCGTCCGGACATTGCCCGGCGCATCGAGGCTGAGGGGATGATCACTCGGATCGACAGCGCACAGGGGCGCATTCTTGCTGGGCTGCTCGACGACGGTCGAATGAACCGACTGCTTGAGAGCGAGGCACTCGCCCCCAAGGACAAGAACGTGTACTCATTGGCGTCGATGCTGGACGATGTGCGGCGCGGCGTTTGGACCGAGCTATCCAACTCGCGTCCGACGATGGACCCATATCGCCGCGCGCTGCAGATGAATTATCTGATGCAGATCGACAAGAAGATCAATTCGGACGACTCCGCGCGTCAAGGGAATGGTGGGCCCGGAGCGCCTGGGCGGCCTCGTTCAGAGTCGCTCTCTGAGGATGCGAAGTCAGAGCTGCGTGGCGAGCTCGTGACGCTACGCGCTGAAGTGCGGCGTGCCATCCCGCGTGCGGGTGACCGTGAAACGCAGCTTCATCTACAGGGCACGGATCACCGGATTGGCGAGATTCTGGATCCGCAGAAGTAGCACGGATTTCTGATAGATACCTAAAGAACGGGCTCGCGATCGCGGGCCCATTCTTTTGCCTACCCGCAGAGCACGCTGCCGCCGTTGACGTTGATAATTTCCCCGGTGATGTGTCGAGCCAGTGAGGAACAGAGGAAGACGATAGGGCCGGCGATGTCTTCGGGCGATGCTATGCGGGCGAGTGGAATGGCCGCGGTGATGCGATCCATTCCCGTGTTGGCGATGGCGCCTCCGACCATCTCTGTGTCGACCCAGCCCGGTGCGACGCAATTTACCGTGATGTCGCGCGAGCCCAACTCGACGGCGAGCGATTTGGTGAAGGAGATCACGCCGCCTTTGGTGGCCGCGTAATCGGCGTGATTGGCCTCGCCGCGTTGGCCGGCGGTGCTGGACACGAGCACGATTCGGCCGCCGTCGCTGATGGCGCGAGTGATTGCTCGCGTCGTGAAGAAGATGGAGTCGAGGTTCTCGCGCACGGTTCGATGCCACTGCGCGTCGTCCATGTCCGAGATCGGGACGTTTTCGGGCGGCCATATCCCCGCGTTGCCCACGAACAGGTCAACGCCGCCCAGCTCATCAACGGCGGTCTTAACGAGTGCTTCAGCGCCCGCGCCAGTAGCGACGTCGGCGGCGCACGCGACAGCCCGAACGCCGACCGCACGCGCGGCTTCCACAACGGCGTCGGCGTCTGTCTTGCGAGCGCGGTAGCCAACGACGACGTCAGCGCCGGCAGCGGCGAGAAGTTTGACAGTCGCCGCGCCGATCCCGCGCGACGCTCCGGTGACGACGGCTCGACGGCCGCGAAGATCGAGAACGGGGTGGTCATTGGCTGCGGGTGACATGCGATAATACTAGACAGAGGCACCCCTCCGAGGCGATCCCAAGATCGAGCGCGGTCGCGGTTAGATCGGCCCGGCCCGCTTCATGCCTAGTCCACTCCGGACCACAACGACAGCGAGGAGACGTATGCGGTGGACACCGGGCGGGGACAGCTCCAACGTAGAAGACAGGCGTGGCCAGGGCGGTGTGGGCATGGGTCGCGGGATGGGTCTCGGTGGCGGCGCGATACTACTGGTGCTCAGTCTGGTCTTCGGCCACAATTTCTTTAACGACGTCGCGGTGGATCCCAACGCGCCTGCTTCGACCACGGCCACGAGCGGCACCGGAGCGCCGGTGGCGGAATCCCCGGCGGAGCACCAGGAGGTCGAGTTCGTCACGTACGTGCTCGACGACGTGCAGTCC
>JBBSHV010000258.1:0-3948 GCA_038232435.1 Gemmatimonadales bacterium
GCTGGTCGTATATCCGGTCCTGTTGGGGACAGGGAAGCGCTTCTTTGCGGAGGGAACCCCGCGACGCTCATTCGAGCTCGTCAGCACGAAAGCAATGCCGTCCGGCATCATCCTCAGTAGTTACAATGCCGACGGGCCTTTGAAGACCGGATAGGCCACGTCCGCTTTGAGACGCCGTCCGGCCACAAGCTGCGTCGCAGGGTAAAATATGTGCTTCTGGACGTCTACCTCATCTTCAATGAGGGAAACACCGGGACATCAGGAGAGGAGTGGATGCGGGCTGCACTTTCGGAAGAGGCGCTGCGTCTCGGACGCTCGGCAGGTTAGTTGTTTCAGAACACCCTGCATGTGCGCATGAGATCCGATCCAGAACCGAGGGCTTCCGGGCGAGCAACGCGGCTCGGACCACGGCGGCTGGGTGGATGCTCCGCGGATTGCTGCCGCGCTGCGTACTTCGGGGATCACGGTGTTGCGGGACAGTGCGGTGGAGCGCGCCGCTTCAGGTCGCGTCGTGTGGATCGCGGGAATGAATGATCTGTGGACCGGCCATCAAAGTATTGCCAGGGCGCTCGAACCGGTTTTGGGACCGATCGCCAGCTCATCGCGTTTCGGCTCGCGCTACGCGGCGGGTCATGTTGTGGAGAATGGGCGGCATCTCCTTGTCGGAACAGGCATAGGTACGAGTGTGCTGCCGGTCCGGTTTCGAGTGCCACCCGAGATCCTCATCGCAACGCTGCACAGCCGATAGGCATCAGCAGTAAGCACAGCCGGCAAGTGCTGTAGATTATTTACTCCTCCAACTACTCCCTGCGATGACCAGTCGCCCGCGCCTGATGGCACGTACCTTTCTCCCCTCCGCCGCGCTTCTGGTGCTGGCGGCTTGTTCCGCCCCGTTTGCCGCGCTGCTCTCCGCGCAAAGCCCGAGGCCCGAGACGCACACGCTCATGCCGACGCCGGAAACCGTGGCGTGGGGTTACTACGACGCGGCGGCCAAGCCGGTGATGCACGTAAAGTCGGGCGACATTGTCGTCGTGGGAACGCTGATCACGTCCACTCCGACGCGGCTCGAGGGCGCCGGCGTCGCACCGGCGGATGTACAACAGTCGCTGCGCGACATCACCAGCCGGGTAACGGACAAGGGACCGGGAGGGCACATCCTCACGGGTCCCATCTACGTTGTGGGCGCCGACTCCGGCGACGTGCTGGAAGTTCGGATTCAGAAAATCGATCTGGCGATTCCGTACGCGTACAACGCGTTTGGCGCAAAGAGCGGATTCCTGCCGGAGGACTTCGGCTACTCCAAGATGAAGATCATTCCGCTGGACAGGGCGAAGATGGTCGCGCACTTCGCTGATGGGATCGACATCCCGCTGCATCCGTTCTTCGGCAGCATCGGCGTCGCTCCGCCAGCTTCGAGTGGACGGATCAACAGTGCACCGCCGGGCATGCACGCCGGCAATCTGGACAACAAGGAGCTGGTCGCTGGTACCACGCTCTTCATACCCGTGCACACCGCGGGCGCGCTACTCGAGATTGGCGATGGGCACGCCGGCCAGGGTAACGGCGAGGTAGACATCACGGCGATGGAGACGTCGCTGACCGGGACGTTTCAGATTATCGTGCGCAAGGACATGCACCTCACCTGGCCGCGCGGAGAGACACCGACCCACTGGATCGCGATGGGCACTGACAAGGATCTGACGCAGGCAACCAAGACGGCCGTGCGCCAGGCCATTGAGTTTCTCACCGGTCGCGGTCTGTCCAGAGATGAAGCGTACATGCTCACGAGCGTTGCGTGCGACGTCGACGTAACGCAACTAGTAGATGGCAACGTTGGCGTACACGTCATGATTCCGAAGGCGATCTTTTCTGGCCGTAGAACCGTGACGGGTGTTAGCCAAGCGGCTCGCCGGTGACCGTTGCGGCGCTCGTGACCGCCGTCATGTAGCAAACACACGATCTTGCCTCGAGTCCAGCACGGTCAGCAACGACAATTTTCCCGCGCCGGTACTGCACCAGGCCAGCGCGTTGCAGCAATCCGGCGGCAACCGTGACTCCAGCCCGGCGCACGCCGAGGATCTCCGCGAGGGTGCTGTGCGTCAGCTGGAACGCCGTCCGGGCGCCCTGATCGGCTGTGACGCGGTCGTCCATCATGAGCATCCAGCGCGCGCAGCGCTGCAGAACCGTATGCAAGCTCTGGCAGACCACCGACTGTAGACTGTCATCGTGGCGCAGTTCCGCATAGCACGCGGTCACGTGTCCGAGGGAGCGTACGGACAGGTCGGCGCGGGCGGCTGCGTCGAACGTCTCCACGCTGATCCGTTTGGCTGTCCCGCGGAGCTGCACCGTGCATTCAGTTGGACTGGCTGCGGACGATGAAAGTGTGCCGCTACCGACCATCCCCTCACTGCCGACCAGGCCAATCCCGATCTGCTCGCCGGTACGGGAGTGTCGGCTGAGCGTGAGAATTCCGGATTCGGGAAAATAGACGTGCGATGGCCGCGCGCCCTGCCGATGCAACACCTGGCCCGGGATGAGAGCCACGTCCTCGAAGTATGGGAGCAGCGCCTTGTATGCGGCGGGTGCCAGTGAGCCGAGAACCCGATTCGGCGGCAGTCCGAGAGCAACAACGTTGGTGGTGGCGACGGCGTGGTGTGGCTCAGCGACTACATAAACTTCTGCGGCACGCTCAGGGTAACGGCGGGTGGTCCTGTCCGTGACGCTGTCGACGGATTCCTCGCTCCCGGTTCGGAGCGGTCCTTGCACGGCTCTTTCGACCATGTTTGTGACTCTATCGCCGCTTTCGGGATGAGAACGGTCTGGGCTTATTATATGCCACACCGTACAACAGCTGAGCTACGATTGAAACATTTGTTACTGATAAGAGGAAACATAATTCAGTGTCGGCTACCGCACAAGGTTGTTGGACAACGGGCAGGGGTTCGGCGCTGATGGGTGCGATCGCTTATCAGGGAGTTGGTAAGCCGTGAGGAAGCAACCCGTCGCGCGGAATACGCAACGCAACCGTCTCCTGGAGTCGCTGCCACACGCGGAGTCAACGCACCTCCGAGCGCTGATGGAGCCCATTCGGCCGCGCGTTAACGACGTTCTGTATGAGCAGTTGACACCGATAGACTACGTGTACTTCCCGGACGGCGGAGTGTTCTCGCTGCTGAGAGAGATGCGCGACGGCAGTACGGTCGAGATTGGCGCGGTTGGGAATGAAGGGATGGTGGGCCTGGCTGCTTTTCATGGCGCCAGTGTCACGACGGATCGTGTCATATGCCAGGTCACCGGGCCCGCTCTACGCATGCCGGTGGATCGCTTCATACAGATCGTGACGCCGGAGCATCCGTTGCACGCCCGGATGCACCTGTACACGCAGGCGTTCATGCTGCATCTGGCGCAGGCAGTCGCGTGCAACCGGTTGCACTCGGCCACCGAGCGTTACGCACGATGGCTGTTGGTCGCGCACGACCGCGTTGGGCGCGACGAGTTCGCGCTCACCCAACAGTTCATGGCGATCATGCTCGGGGTGCGCCGGACTACGGTTTCGGAAATCGCGGGGTCGTTCCGGGACCAGGGCATTCTGCAGTATCACCAGGGTCGCATGACCATCGACAATCGGGCGGCGCTGGAGGCCGCGGCGTGCGAATGCTATGAGGTCGTCCGGGCGTACTTCGAGAGCATCCTCGGAAAGGGCTGCGGGTAGCCGCGGCAGCCGCGGTCCTCACGCGTGCGGTCCTCACGCGTGCGCCACCTCGAAGTTCTTCCGCTTAAATTTCATGGTCAGCGATATCGGCAAAGGAATCGTCTCTTACCGGAGTGTGTGATGGACAAGCGGCAGCTCGAAGCGCTCGTGAAGAAGAACGCGGCCAAGGCAGCGAAGGCGACAACCGTGCGTAAGGGCTTCGGCAAGAAGTACGACGTGAACCTGGCCGACGATCC
>JBBSHV010000259.1:0-3927 GCA_038232435.1 Gemmatimonadales bacterium
GCGGAGAATAGCGCACCACACGCGACTCACGCTCCGCGCCTTCGCCGCGGGAAAATATGAGTGTGAACTCGTCCTTCGTGTTGGCGGTAATCTCGCCCGATGGGTACACGCGCCACACGGCGCCGTTCACGGCTAACGTTCGGAAAGGCATCAGTCCAACTCCACTTGCTGGTACAAAGGGATGGGGAAGCGCAACGACTCAGATTCCGACAGAGTACAGTACGCCATCCCCAGCGTTTCCTCGTCATCACCCTCGATGAATTCAATGAAGGAGCCGCGGACCTCCGCATCCTCGAAGACCCAGAACCGACAGTGGGCAGCTCGGAAGTGGGCAGCCTTGGCGCGGAGGCTCGCCATGTAGCGCTCCCTGTCGGACGACGGGATGGCCGTTCGCTCGATGGTCAGCGCACGTGGCATTGGTCAGATCACTCCATTCTCGGGAAACTGCTCGACATTACGCTTCACCGACGCGAGGAACTGGTCAGCAGTCGCACCGTCGACCACGCGGTGATCGAAGGAGATCGAAAAATAGGCGCAGGTGCGGATCGCGATGGTATCCTCGCCGTCCGCACCAGTGATGACGCGAGCGCGCTTCTCGATGGTACCGACGCCCATGATCGCGACCTGCGGCTGGTTGATGATCGGCGTACCCATGAGCGAGCCGAACACACCAGGGTTGGTGATGGTGAAGCTGCCACCCTGCACTTCTTCCGGCGACAGCTTCTTGGCGCGTGCGCGCCGAGCGAGGTCGTTGAGCGAGCGGGTCAACCCGGTGAGGGACAGATCATCCGCGTTTTTAATGACGGGGACGAGAAGACCCCAATCCAGCGCGACAGCAATCCCGATATTGATGGAACCGCGATAGATGATATCGGTTCCGGCGACGGACGAATTCATCACCGGATATTCCTTGATCGCGTCGACGGTTGCCTTGATGATGAATGGCATGAAGGACAGCTTCTCGCCCGTGGCCGCCTCGAAATCGCGGCGCTTGGCGGCGCGCCTGCGCGCCACGCGTGTGAAGTCGACCTCCATGAACGACGTAACGTGGGCCGAGGTGCGGCGCGACGCGACCATGTGATCGCTGATGAGCGCGCGCATCTTGGACATGGGCTCGACACGATCGCCGGGGCCGGGCTGCGGAACGGGACCGTGGGACTCGCCCACTCCGCCGGGGGCGTGCATGGACGGCTGTGGCATAGTCTGGGCGCCCGCGGCATACGCCGGACTTGCCGGCGCGGGGCTCGCGAGATGACCCAGCAGATCGCGCTTGGTAACTCGGCCGGCGATGCCGCTCCCCTGCATCGCGGAGATATCGACGCCGTGGTCGGCGGCCATCTTACGGACGAGCGGCGACGACTTGGTTTTGATCCGCGACTCGAAGGAGTTGTCCGAGCCGTTGCTTCCGTCGCCGTTGCCGGCGGTGGATGACTGCGCCCCGGCCGGAGTAACCACGGGAGTACCCACGGGAGTCGCGTAGACTTGCGCGGGAACCGGCGTCGCTCCGGCAGACTGCGTTGACGGGACAGACGCAGTGGTGGACGCGGCGGGCGTACCATCAGCGGCCGGCTGCTTGGCCGTGGCCGACGCGGGCACGGCCGGCGGTGACTGCGACGCGGCGACGGCGGCACCTTTCTCCGTCTCGATGCGCGCGACCAGAGTCTGCACGGGGACCGTCTGTCCCTCAGTGACCAGAATCTCGACGATGGTTCCAGCATTGGGCGCGGGAATTTCCGCGTCCACCTTGTCCGTCGAGATCTCAAAGATCGGCTCGTCGCGCTTGACGTCGTCACCGACTTTCTTGAGCCACTTGGACAGTGTCCCTTCCGCGATGGACTCGCCCATCTGGGGCATGATCACATCAATTCGAGCCATTTATCACCTCCGGCCTCTAAGCCGCATAATCGACACCAGCGGGACAAGGACGACTCCGATGAGCATCCCGACCAGCGCAAACTTGTTCCAATCGCAGGCGGGAACCCCCACCGGCGCCTCGCACCGACGCACGGAGCCGACGATCCACGCTATGAGCACTCCAATCATGCCGCCACCGAAAAACCCGGCAATTGCCGAAAAGCAGCCGGCTCCAACAAGTGCGCTGGTGGAGACCGAATCGTCGGGTCGGGCGTCCATCAATATGCCACAAGCCGCCGGAGAGCCCGAACAATGTCTGAGGTCTGCGGCAGCACGTAGTCTTCCAGCGGCGGGGAATACGGCAGCGGAACATCTGCCGCCGTGACCCTAAGCACCGGGGCGTCCAGCCACTCGAATGCCATTTCGTTGATGCGCGCCGTTATCTCGCCGGCGATCCCGCCCGTGCGCGTGTCCTCATGCACGATCAGCACCCGATTGGTTTTCTTCACCGTGGCAAGAATCGCCTCGTCGTCCAGCGGCAGCAGCGTGCGCAGATCGATGACTTCGACCGACACGCCGTCGTCGCGCTGCATCTGTTCGGCCGCTTCGAGCGCCTTCCACAGCGCGGCGGCGTAGGTGATCACGGAGACGTCTGTTCCCGCACGCGCCGTGCGTGCCTTTCCTATCGGCACCAGCACGTCACCCGAGGGTAGCGTTTCCTTGACGCGGCGGTACAGATACTTGTGCTCAAAAAAGAGAACGCAATCATCGTCACGAATCGCGGACTTGAGCAAACCCTTGGCATCGGCCGCGGTGGCGGGGCTGACGATCTTAAGGCCTGGCGTGTGGAAGAACGCGGCCTCTGGATTCTGGGAGTGGAATGGGCCGCCGCGCACGTACCCGCCGCTCGGCCCCCGCACCACCATGGGGCACGGCAGTCCGGTCCGGTACCGCGCGGTGGCGACATAGTTGGTGAGCATGTCGTACGCGTTTGAAACGAAGTCCATGAACTGCATCTCGCAAACGGGCCGCATTCCCATGTGCGCGGCACCCGCGCCTGCTCCAACTATCGCGACTTCCGATATTGGCGTGTCGATCACGCGCGAGTCGCCAAATCGCGCGGCGAGCCCGTCGGTGACCTTGAACGCGCCGCCGTAACCGCCGATGTCCTCACCCAGGCAAAAGACGCTCTCGTCGCGTTCCATCTCCTCGAAGAGCGCCTCCCGAATGGCTTCGAGGTAGGTTGCCTCAGCCATTGTACGTCCCCCACCCCTCGGCTCGCTCGTGCGCATCCACCGCACTGCCTACATCGGTGCGGAACCAGAGCGGCTCGACCATGTCATGACCGGCGTACACGCCACGCAGCGCTTCGGTCGGTTCCGGCATCGGCGACAACTCGGCCTCGTCCGTTGCCGCATCTATCTCACGCGTAACGCGCTCGTCGATCGCCAGAATGCCGCCCTCGTCCACATTTTCCGTTTCGCGCAGCACGCGGATGAAGCGGTCCAGCGGATCGTTCTCAGCGGCCCATCGGTCGAGTTCCCCGTCGGGGACATACGATTGGTTGTCGTGCTCCGCGTGCCCCTTGCGACGGTAAGTGAGAAGCTCGATAAGCGTTACGCCGCCGCCCCCGCGCGCACGTTCCACCGCGCGCTTGGTGACGTCGTAAACAGCTAGCACATCGTTCCCATCGGCCTGCTCGCCTGGAATACCGTATCCAATGGCCTTGTCCACGAAAGACCTGGCCGCGGTTTGCTTGGAGACAGGAGTGGAGTACGCGTAACCGTTGTTCTCCACGACGACCACAAGTGGGCATCGCTGCACGGCCGCGAAGTTGATCCCCTCGTGAAACGCGCCCGTGGAAGTCGCGCCGTCTCCAATAAAGACAAGTCCGACACGATCTTCCCCGCGCATCTTCGCAGCGAGCGTTACTCCGGCCATTACCGGGATCATGTCGCCAAGATGCGAAATTTGCCCGATGAAGCCCCGCTCGATGCTACCGAAGTGGATGTTGAGCTCCTTTCCCTTTGTGGGCGAATCGCCCTTGGCCATGTACTGCCGGATGACTTCGAC
>JBBSHV010000260.1:0-3918 GCA_038232435.1 Gemmatimonadales bacterium
CATCTGCACCTCGGCCCGGAAGAAAAAGGAGGTGTGCGGATTGATCAGCAACAGCGCATGGTGGTCCGCAGTGTTCGATGGCGCAATGGCGAAGCCGTTGGATCCACCAGGCTCAGGCGGCGGACCATGCTGCGCCGGCGCCAGCGTCAGCTCCGCACCGTGCTCGTAGAACGCTTCGAGCTGCTTCAAGTTCACGCGCTCGATGTCGCCGCCGATGCTCCCCTCGCTGAACGTGAGTGCCATCCACGGCTCGAAGTGCTTGATGACGCGGGGCTGCACCTCGGGGTGCTTGTACAGGTAGAAGTTCAGTCCGTCGGCGTACGCTACCATCAATTGTTTCAGCCACACCGGGCTCGCCGCGTACATGGTCTTTATCGAGTCGGGGTCGATGAAAAGCTTCATGCGCAGATCGCTATACACCGCACTCTCACCTTCAGCCTCCGCCAGACGTCCCATGGAGTTGAGATAGTTCATCTCCACCCGATTGAAGTCGTCCTCTGCCTGCGCGTACATCAGCCCGAAGACCGCATCCGCGTCCGTCTTGCCACGGACATGCGGAATGCCCCAATCGTCGCGCACGATACTGACATTTCGCGCCTGTTGCTCCCAGCCGGCAACCTCGATATTAGCGTGCTGCTCGGGAGCGATGGGGGCAGCGGAAGCACATGCCGAGGCGAGTGCCACCGCAAAGGTGAGAACGAGCTTCTTCATGGGTAGCATGAGTAATGCACCGGGCGGAGTACAGTGCAGTGTGAGGACATCGGGCGTCACGCGAACCTACCCATGGGATCGCCATACCGCAAACGGGCGCGGCCATCCCGGATCCAAATGTGACCGCGCGGGGCGTGAAGCCGCGGAGCAAGATCGCTACCTTCCACGCATGTCTCCGCTCTCTCCCTACCGTTCCCTTCCCTCAGCGCGCCGCATCGCACTGATCACGCGCGCCATCTCCGGCAGCCGCGAAGCCCGTGCGCTCTACGTCCAGCGCCTGGTAGCACGTGGCGGCGGCTTCCGAGCCGCCACGCTCAGTACCTGGCCTGCGGATCGTCTCGCCCGCGAGATCGTCCGCATGAACGCCGAGAAGCCGCAGGACGAGCTGGACCTGCTCCAGATGCTGTACGTGGACGTGGACCCGTCGATTCAGACCACATTTCTGGACGCGGCCGGAGTGCAGCACGAGCAAGGAAAACTCGCCGACGACCTAGCGGCGCCGTACGCGGACGCCGATTCGGTGCGCCGCGCCGCGACCGCGGTGCGTGAGCAGCATGGCGACGACGGGATGCGATATCTGCGGACCCTAGCCCGGTACAATGTCGAAGGGTGGCCGGGAATCGACGCAATGGTCATCGAACTGGACGCGTGATCGGCAGCGATAATCCTCTTTCAGCGCCTGCGGCAGACAGCGAAAACCCAGGTTTCGTTCAGGTGCGCGGCGCACGCGAGCACAACCTCAAGAACGTCGGCATCGATATTCCGCGTGATGCTATCGTTGTCTTCACCGGCGTGTCTCGCTCGGGCAAATCTTGTCTCGCGTTCGGCACGCTGTACGCGGAGGCGCAACGGCGATACCTCGACTCGGTCGCTCCGTACGCGAGGCGCCTGATCCATCAGGTGGGCGTGCCTGCAGTGGATTCGATCGAAGGATTACCGCCCGCGGTCGCGCTCCAGCAACATCGCGGCACGCCAACCACGCGCTCATCCGTCGGCAGCGTGACAACGATCTCGAACTCTCTGCGCATGCTGTACTCGCACGCCGGCAGCTATCCGCGCAAGCAATCGCTCCTCCACGCTGCCGGGAGCGACTGGGTCATCGACATCGGTCCAGGCGCTGGCGACGAAGGAGGGCGTCTGGTCGCGCAAGGGAAACCGCGAGAGTTGTCCACTGTTTCCCAGAGCCGTACTGCGCCCTACCTGGCACGGTTCCTGGGCTGATACGCGCAAACAGCTGCGCCACGCGCAGAAGATCGAAGGCATCGCCATTGCGGTGACGGCGCGCGTGCGCCAACATAGACGGGACCAACCATGGATTCCAAAACACGCATGCGCCGTCTGCTTCTCGTTTCACTCCTAATCGCTTCTACAGCACCGTTCTCCGCTGCCTCGGGACAGGGAGCCGAGCGCCTCTTTTATTACGTCGATAGTGAAGCGGCATACACCAGTCTCGTCAAGCATATCGATGCGGTTACGGTACTGGGTCCGCAGGTGTACTCCGTCGACAGCCTGGGCGTGGTGGCCGGTTCGGTAGATCCGCGCGTCATGTCACTCGCGAAGGCGCATGGGGTGAAGCTCATGCCGCTCGTGACGAACGAGGACTTCAACCAGCCCGAGCTCGCGAAGCTGCTGGCGGATACGGCGGCGCTACACCGTGCGACGCGCAGTCTCGCAGACATTTGTCGCAGCAACGGGTACTGGGGCATCCAGTTCGACATCGAGAACATGAGTATCCGGGACCGCGACCGTTTTACCGCCTGGTACGACGAATCCGCGCGCGCACTTCACGCTGTGGGGTGCAAGGTAAGCGTGGCGATCGTGCCCGGTACAGCAGCAGATTACGCCGGCCCCACATCGTACGATCGGTTCCTGCAGGACAACTGGCGCGGTGGCTACGACCTGGCCGCACTTGGTCGCGTTAGCGATTTCGTATCGCTCATGACCTACAGCCAGCACACGCGACTTACTCCACCCGGACCGATTGCCGGAATCCGCTGGATGCGTGAGGCGCTCGATTACGCGCTCAAGTACATCCCTCCCGAAAAGATCTCGCTGGGAATTCCAACCTACGGCGGTCACTGGTTAACGACATCGGGCCCGGCTATCCCGGAGCACGGACGTTCCACCAGCCAATCAGTCAACTGGACGTGGGGCTCGGGACTGGCTGAACGGTACGGCGGCACAATGCAGTGGGACGAGCAGGCCCAGGTTCCGTTCGCGCACTTCGAGAACGGCGGCACGTACGAATGGCTATATCTGGAGAACGCCCGCAGCTTCGCCGCCAAGCTGGCGCTCGTTAGCGAGAAGAAAGTGCGCGGATTCTCAGTGTGGGTGCTCGGCCCGGAGGACCCGAAGATCTGGGATCTGCTTCCGCAGCGAGCGTCGGCTGCGACCGTACGGTAGAAGCACACTTACCGCGCCGTAGCTACCGTAAGCCTCGCACGTTACGACGGTCGCATCTGCCTGATCGAGTACGAACCTCAGACACTCGCGCGGCCGCACTTGAAGTTCATCGATATCCATAGCCGGTCGAAACCACACGTTTCGGAGCGATTTGGTATCCTACCTACCCCCGTCAATCATCCTTCTGCCCGAAGACCGCCATATTCGAGCTATGCCCCGGTGCGACTTTCTTCTCCGGATAAATCCAGTGCACCGCCTGATTCACCGCCGTTGCCCCCTCGGCAAACCCAGTCGCGATCAGCTTCAGCTTTCCCGGATATGTACAGATGTCACCCGCCGCGTAAATCCCCGCGCGGCCGGTCTCCATCTGACTGTTTACCACGATCTCGTCCTTCTCAAGCTGTAGTCCCCACTCCTTCAGCGCGCCCAGATCGCTGACGAAGCCCAGCATCGGGAGGATGAGATCCACATCCACTTCGCGCGTCGTCTTTGCCTTGACATCGCGCAGCGTCACGCGCTCGATGCGATCGCCGGTGGCGGAGATGTCGTGCAGTTCGTGGAACGCGTACAGCTGCGTGCGACCTTCATCTACCGCCTTCATCACCTCTGTCACCGTCGCTGCGTGGGCTCTGAATCGGTCGCTGCGGTGCACCAGCGCCACCGACTCCGCGCGGCCGCACAACTGATGCGCCCAATCAAAGGCGGAGTCTCCGCCGCCGATGATCATGATGCGCTTGCCGTTGAACTGCTCCGGATCAATCACCCGATCGTGAATTCCGCGCCCGTACCAGGGCGCTGCCACGG
>JBBSHV010000261.1:0-3895 GCA_038232435.1 Gemmatimonadales bacterium
CAAGAGCAACTTTCACGGTGATACTGTCGAACGAACGCAGCTCTTTTCCACACCAGTTTGTGATGTCAAAGCTTTGAGACTTGCACGAAGTTTCCGAGCGAAAACGCCCTCTGCAAGGACAAAGGGTGACCGGATCTAGCGGCGCGTCTCCGCGCCCGATCCAGTCACCCAACGTAACACTTCGCGCGGCGCCATGCTCGGCATTTTGCACAGCCAATTGCGACAATCGTTCGTCACGCGCGTGACGCGCGGTCTAGAAAAAATCCTCCAGCCACGCTTTCATCCGCTGCGCCATCTTGTCAACACCGGGCGTCGCAAGCGTCATGCGCTTTGCACTCGGAGCAGAGCCCGCAAGTACCAGCCGATTAGCGCCGTACAGGGCGAGTCCGACCGGAGTCGCGAATCGCGGCGCTTCTACCGAGTCGCTCAACCCGCTGATGTGGTCGCCGGGAACTCCGATCCGAACGCCTGTCCCGAATACGCTGGACGCTAGTTCGGAAATTCCCTGCATCGCGGCGCCACCACCAGTGATCACCACGCCGCCAGCCAGAAGGCCGCCGTATCCCGCGGACTGAATATCGCGATGCACCATCTCGAATATTTCATCCATTCGCTGATGAATGATGTGCGCAAGCAGCTCTCGCGGAATCTCCCGATCGCCCTGCGCGGCCGTGCTCGGAAGCTGAATGACCTCCGATGGATCCACCAGCGGCTCATACGCACTACCAAGCCGTTCCTTGAGCCGTTCAGCGTCCGATTGCGTAACGCCGAGCCCGTGCACGATGTCGTTGGTAACGATGTTACCACCGTACGTGAGCGTGGCGAGATGCCGGATTTTCCCTTCATGAAAAATCGCTATATCCGTCGTTCCGGCACCAAGCTCCACAAGCGCGACGCCCAACTCCTTCTCGTCCTCGGTGAGCACGGCAAGCGCACTCGCCAGCGGCTCCAGCACCAGCTCCCGCACGCGATATCCTGCACGCTCGACGCTCTTGCGCAGATTCATCGCGGGCGAGCTGCCGATAGTGACGAGATACATCTCCGTCTCCAGACGCGTCCCGATCATCCCAATTGGATCGCGCACGCCCGCGTTGCGGTCGACCGTGTATTCCTGCGGAATTGCGTGCAGCAACTCCCTGTCCTGCGGAATTGCCTGCGCGCGCGCGACATCGTTGGCGCGGTCCACGTCGGCCTTGGAGATCTCGTCGCCGTTGACCGCGACTATGCCCTTGCTCGACGCGGCCTGCACGTGCTCGCCAGCAATCCCGGCATACACGCTCTCGATCTTGGTACCAGCCATGCGCTCGGCGTCCTGCAACGCCTTCTGAATGGAGCGCGTCGTCTCTTCGATATCCGAGACTATGCCGCGGCGAAGGCCGGTCGTGCGCGCCTGTCCCACGCCCAGAACTCGGATGGTGGGACGCCGGTCGCCGATTGCTTCCGCGATTATCACCGTGGTTTTCGCCGACCCAATGTCCAGCCCAGCTACCACGCGTTCAAGGTTCATTGCAGCCTTGCGACCACTTGATCGCGATAACGGATGTCCAACTCTGTAACCCGCTCCTTACGATGGGCCAGGTCGGATTCAACGGGAAAGATATCCTGGAAGCGGTCGGCGGCTACCCCCGCCGTTGCCCTCACGTGCAGAGCGGGTATCAGCGTGAAGACAAAGTCGCGGCCAGCAGGCGCAACCTCGCTCACCCGGGCATAGATATTTGGATATTGCGCTCTCAGAGCACCTAGCAGGGCGAGCGCACCCCGATCGGGCGACGTCATCACCGGTAGATCCAGCGCGGTTCGGCTCGGATCGATGGGAAGGGCGCTACCGGCGGAATCGTACGGCTGCAGCCCGTCGCCCACCGGAACAAGTGCCACGGGAAGATTTTCCCGGATCGTCACGATCAACGTCCCCGGAAACCGTCGCTCGATGTGCGCCTCAGCAACCTGCGGGTGCGTGCGCAAGCGCTGCTCCAGAGGAGCAACGTTGTCCACGATCGAGCGTAACGTGTCGACTCTGAGCCGCGCGACGACTTCTTCGGGTTGTAGGTAGCGAGCTCCGCGGATCTCGACCTTGCGGATGTGAAAATATGTGAGATGATGCAGCATCGCACGGGACCAGCGCGGTGCTGTCAACACCAGTCCAATCACGACAAGAGCGCCCAGGTAGCGATAGCCTGGTTTTTTCAGCCGGGCCGGAAACTTCATTCAGCGAGCAGGTCCCTGAGCTCTCCGGCTGTCTTGGTGATATCGCCGGCGCCGATGGTGATCACGACGTCACCGTCCTGAACTCGCTCGACAAGCGCAGTCGCCAGGTCATCTCTCCTGCCCTGCCACGCGACGACGCCGCCGAAGGCTGACACTGCATCCCGAACGAGCGCTGACGACACACCTTCGATTGGCTTCTCGCGCGCTGGATACAGATCGGTGAGCAGGACCACATCGGCCCCCGCCAACATTCTGCCGAAGTCGGTGGCAAAGTCGCGCGTCCGAGTGTACAGGTGTGGTTGAAAGGCGGCAACGAGGCGTCTACCCGGGTACGCGGCGCGCGCCGCGTCCAGCGTGGCGGCGATCTCCGTGGGATGATGCGCATAGTCGTCGATGATGGTCACTCCACGCGCATAGCCGATATGCTGGAATCGGCGCTCCACCCCGCCGAAACTTTCCAGCCCCGCGGCCAGCTTCGGAACCGCAACGCCGAGCGCGATCCCGGAAGCGATCGCGGCAAGTGCGTTGCGAACGTTGTGCAGCCCCGGAACTCCGAGGCGGAAATCACCCAGCGGATCACCGTCATACCGCACAGTGAAGCTCACGCCCAGCCCAGCGGGCGTGACATCTCCAGCCACGAGCCGAGCGTCGGGCGAGTTAATGCCGTACCTGATCACCTCGGCTGAATTCGGTACAGGAAGAGTGTTCGCGCCCACATCGTCGGCGCAGAGAACGATTACGCGTGCACCGCTGATGTAGCTCGCGAACGCGCCGCGGATGTCCTCCAGGTCGCGATAGATGTCCAGGTGGTCCGCCTCCACGTTTGTGACCACAGCTATTTCCGGACGTAGCGCCAGGAACGAACGATCGTACTCGTCCGCTTCGACCACAAAAAGGTTTTCCGATTCGAAGCTGAGATTGCCGCCCCATCTCTCGACTCTACCGCCGGCGACTCCCGTCACTTCTACACCGGCGCCGCGTAGCGCCTCTGTGGTCATCACCGTCGTGGTCGTCTTTCCGTGCGTTCCGGCGACCCCTATCACCTTGCCCCCCGACACCGCGGCCCCCAGCGCCTCAGCGCGGCGAACGACGGCAACACCGCTGGCTTGAGCCGCCACAAGCTCAGCGTTGTCGCGCGGCATCGCCGAGGTGAATACGACGGCACGCGCGTCAGCGACGTGCGCTGGATCATGGCCCGTAAAGACAGGCACGCCAAGATGCTCCAGATCCGACGCCGCAACGCCCGGGTTGTTGTCGCATCCGGTGACCTTGATGCCGCGCTTCGCAAACAGCTCCGCGAGCGCGCTCATGCCCGCCCCCGCAATGCCAACAAAATGCACCGGCCGAGGATCGTCCGTGGCCGTCAGGATATCGTAATTCACTCGAAGCACCGCATGGTAAGTATATGTGCCGCAATATCATGTGCTGCTGCTGGACGTGCGCGCTCAAATGCCGCTTCGGCCATTCCAGCGAGCTTTCCCGGGGCGTTCAGGAGGCCATTCAGCGCGTGGTCCAGCACAGCCGCATCAAACCTATCCTGCCGTAGCAGGACCGCCGCATCGCTCGCCGCTATAGCCCGCGCGTTGGCGGTTTGGTGGTCGGCGGCCGCTGTTGGAAGGGGGACCAGAATCGCCGGCAGTCCCCAGGCGGCCAGCTCCGCGGTGGTCATTGCCCCGGCACGCGAGACGGC
>JBBSHV010000262.1:0-3871 GCA_038232435.1 Gemmatimonadales bacterium
AACGTGGACGCAAAGTTGATCGCGCGCGATCCCTCCATCGAGCCTCGATGCTGGACATACTGCGCGATCAGTGCCGCCGCCGGACCATGTACCCATGACTTGCCACTGTAACCCAGTGTCTTGACCGTGGCACTGGTAACCTTCCCACGCTTGGCCGGGATGCGCTTTCTCACGGCCGCGTCCACGTCCTCCGTCCTGTGTGCTGCAACTAGCATCGATAGCGCCGCGAATCCGGCGGCACCTGCCGTTGCTGTAACTACCAATGGCGTCTTTGTCTTGACGCGCGGACGATGCATGATTCGATCTCCTGGCCTTACTACTGTGGACCTGCGGTGTCTTCCGGTAACATCTGCTGGTCACCGTCGCGCAGCCGTGGAAGCGGTGCAGGGGCGATGGCACTCAGACGTGCCTTCATGTCGCGATACTCCGGTGAATCAGTCTCGAGCCCCTGAAGCTGATCCGCGCTGAGCGATTGGACGAGCGACCGCGAATTTTGGATGCGCGCCTCTTCCAACGGATGGTCCGCGAACCACCCCTCCACCAACATCGGTTGCCTGCGACGCTCCCGGAGGAGTGTCTCGAACAGCGCCGGTACGCCATGTGGGTCTATCCCTGCACGTACCGTATTCACAACTGCCTCTGAATCCGCCTGCGCTTCATCCCGTCGCGAGTGCCTGGCGAACACGGCGGCGCCACCAACCTGAATCGCCGCCCTGCCCACGGTACTGTTGCAAATATTGGTCAACATGCACACCGCGGTCACGCCAGCGTTGGCCCCCGTTTGCTGCTGTATTTGCTTCACGGCATGTCGCTCGATCACATGCCCAATCTCGTGCCCGATTGCGCCGGCGAGCTCGGCCTCGTTCGACGTCAGATCTATTAGCCCGCGATTCACATATATGTATCCACCCGGCAGCGCGAACGCGTTCGCTTCAGCCGCATTTACGACGTAGAAGTGCCAGGTCAGATCACCGCGGCTGGTGCGCTGAGCCATCCGAGTCCCCAGCGCGTTGACGTATTGGTTAATCTCATCATCTTGCACCAACGGAAGCTGCGCGTTGATCTGCTCGGCGTTCTGCTCCCCCAGCTGCACCTCACGATCCTGCGATACCGAGCAGGCAGCCACACTCAACAGGGCCAGCACGGTCGCGCAAGTAACAGATCTCGGCAGTCGCATGCGGCCGGACCGGGCAAGAGCTATTCCAGACGAGCTATTCCACAGGCGTATTTAGATCGTCCAGCTCCCGGAGCGACTTCCATTTTGCCCCGGCCACGATCACCACGATGATCGTCCCGATACCGCCGGCCACAACGGTAAGAAGCGGCCCGACCAGAGAGGCAATCGCCCCGGACTCAAAGCCGCCCAACTCGTTCGATAAGTCGACAAATATTCCGTTGACGGCGTTCACGCGTCCCCGGAGCGCGTCCGGCGTCCGCAGTTGTAGCAGCGATGACCGGATAACCACGCTCACCGCATCGAACCCGCCAATCAGGAAGAGCGCGATCATCGACAAGGCGAAGGAGTGCGATACGCCGAACACGATTGTACTTATCCCGAATCCGAAAACCGCCGACAGTAGCAGCGTTCCGGCACGCTTCATCGGTCCGCGATGCGCGATCCAGAGCGCCGTGAGCATCGCACCAACGCTGGGCGATGCACGCAGCCAGCCGAGCCCCGCCGGCCCAACGTGCAGAATATCCTTGGCGTACACCGGGAGGAGTGTGGTTGCCCCTCCAAAGAGTACGGCGAATAGGTCAAGCGTGATCGCCGCCAGCAGCAACTCCTCGCTGAACACGAAGTGCAGCCCCGCCGCCAGCGTCTTCCGGGTCACCGGCTGGCGGTCCATCCGCTGCTCACGCGTGCGCACGAGTGACAGGAAAACGATGTAGACGGCCGCCATCAGTGCGCCCGTCACGTACACACTCGTAGCGCTTCCAGTTATCCCGATCATCGCGCCCGCTACCGCGGGCCCGGTCGTCGCCGCAATCTGAAACGCTGTGGCGTTCCATGTGACACCGTTCGCGAATGCCTCACCCGGCAGCACCTGTGAGATGAGCGCCGACTGCGCCGGTGCAAGAAACGCAAAACCGATCCCGCCGACAAACAACGCCCCGTAGATCATCCAGACGGGTCCATGCGTGGCCGACAGGACGGCCAGCCACACCGACATGATCCCGGCCAGGACTCGCCCGAGCCTGACAATGTTGCGCCGGTCAAACCGGTCCGCCAGCGTACCGGCCGGGAGCGCGAATAAAATCGTTGGAGTGACCGAGGCAAGTCCCGTCAGTCCCAAGGCGAGCGTTGAATGCGTGCGCTCGTACAGCTGCCATCCGACCGCGACATCCTGCATCAGGACGCCCATCGTTGCCAGAAACCGAGCCACAATGAAGAACCTGTAGTCCCGGTGTCGGAGCGCGAGATACGGGTCGTGACCGGTCGTCGTTACAGCCATGCCGCAAAGTAAGCGTCTCGGCAATGGCCTCCGGCTCCGTCGCTGCTCAGCGACCTGGACGCTTCGTCGTCTTTCGATCCCATGTGTCGGGCATCGCTTCCTTTCTCGTTGTGACTGGCTCGCACTTTGGCGGGACGATGATCACGTCACGTTTCCACCTCACCGGTTCTGTCGCTAAGACTCTGGCCGCGATGCTGGCCGTGATCGCGCTTCCGGTATCGTCGTTCTCGCTCCGAGCCCAGGGCAGGAGCTCCGACCCCGCGACGCCGGAGCTTGTACTGCTCGACCTGCGCATCGGCGACGTAGCATCAGCGACATTGCAGGGACAGCGGATCGGAAACTCCATACTGCTTCCAGCTCGTGACGTCTGCACACTGGCCGAGCTCCCGTGCCGACGCGTGCCCGAGGGATCATACGTTTCGCTGGATTCGACGGCCGCGCTGCTTCACGCGCGCGTCAATCTCGACTGGGCGCAGTTGATGGTGCTCGTCACCGAGTGTGACGAGCTGCCCGTCGTACGCAGATATGTGCGTGCGGTAGCACGCGAGGCTCTCTTTGCGCGCCGACGCGTGGAGCCGACCCAGCCAGACGACTTCGTTGCCCGATCTCCCGCGGGCTTCTCTCCAGTTGTAAGGCTTCAGTACGGTATGACCGCCGCGTCCTCTTCGCTCTCCGCTGCCACACACGCTGTCACCTTGGGGACCGCTGCGTTCCGCGGCGCGCTCCGTGTGCAGCTTGCACTCGCAAGATCGCCGGCATCAGGATTCGCACTGCGCCCAACCGTCCACGGCGCATCATGGGTCCGCGCATGGCGTAGCCCCGGGCCTATTCGCCAGCTTCGCCTGGGCGATATCGCCATGAGAGGCGGAGTGGGTATGGTGCGCGGAGCAAGCATCACCAACGCACCCTACGATGGCTCAGGTGGCGTTGACTCCGTGCTGGTGACGGGGGTTACCCTACCCGGTCGTGAATTGGATGCATACCGCGATGGGACATTGGTCGCTTCCGCTTACGCCACCGCGGACGGGTCCTACAGCTTTTGGCTGCCGTCGACTTACGGCGCTAACAGCTTCACTGTAGCATCTTACGGCCTCTCCGACCGGCCCCTTTACACGCGCCGGGCCATCCTGATCGAGCAGGGAATGCTCTCGCCTGGCTCGTTTCGATACGCCCTCACGGCGGGCCACTGCCGAGTTGATCTATGCCGCGCCGCTGCTGACCTGGACGTGAGCTACGCCCCGCTGGACAGACTCACCGCGTCCGCCTCGATCAATGCCGTCAATCACAAAGATCGCGGCGCCTCCGTCGGCTTGGACACGCGCGTGTTCGCGCGCATCACGGAGGCCCTCACTGCATCTGTCACACGTAAAGAGACCGGCGAGGCATCGGCGACCGCGCACTTTGTCCCCGTCGCGACG
>JBBSHV010000263.1:0-3868 GCA_038232435.1 Gemmatimonadales bacterium
CGTCCTGTGGGATTGCATTGCGCTTCTGGACTACGCGACTATCGACGTAATTGCGGCATTCGGCGGCCTCGCCGCGATCGCGATTTCACATCCACACTACTATACAACGATGGTGGAGTGGGCGCACGCGTTTGGGTGCAACGTCTATCTGCACGCCAATGATCGCGAATGGGTGATGCGTCCCGATCCGGCGGTGCGATTGTGGGAGGGCGATACCCACTCGCTCGGAGATATCGGCTTGGATGGATTGACGCTCGTGCGCTGTGGTGGGCACTTTGAGGGCGGAACAGTTCTGCACTGGGAGGATGGAGCCGAGCAACGGGGCGCGCTCCTGACCGGCGACATCGTGCAGGTCGTGATGGATCGCAGGTACGTCAGCTTCATGCGAAGCTATCCGAATCTCATCCCACTCGGCGCTTCGCGTATTCAGGGAATCACCGACGCACTGGAGCCGCTCACGTTCGATCGGCTGTATGGCGCGTGGTGGGATCAGCATATCGAGAACGGAGCAAAGCGCGCGATTGCCGAGTCCGCGAAGCGCTATGTGACAGAGCTCGAGCGCCCGCCGATTACGGGGCGCTCGAGCTCCTGATACTGCTTGAAGTAACCGCTCAGATTCTCGCGATCAGAACTGCGCCGCTTCGGTCGAAGTTGTGAGCGCGGCGGTGGAGCTGTTTCCGCTGCTGATCACCTGCATCACTTCATCGAAGTAACCGGTGCCTACCTCACGCTGGTGCCGCGTTGCCGTATATCCGTGCGCTTCGGCCGCGAACTCTGCCGCCTGTAGCTCCGCGTAAGCCGTCATTCCGCGCTCGCGGTAATTGCGCGCCAGCTCGAACATGCCGTAGTTCAGTGCGTGGAATCCGGCCAGTGTCACGAACTGAAACTTGTAGCCCATCGCACCAAGCTCGCGCTGGAACTTGGCGATCGTTGCTGCGTCGAGCTTGCGGCCCCAGTTGAATGAGGGTGAGCAGTTGTACGCCAGCATCTTGTCCGGGAAGCGCTCGTGAATCGCCTCGGCGAACTTCCTTGCGTCGTCCAGATCGGGTGTGGACGTCTCGCACCATACCAGATCTGCGTACGGCGCATAGGCGAGTCCGCGCGCAATGGCGCAATCGAGGCCGCCTGTGATGCGGAAGAAGCCTTCTGGCGTACGCTCGCCGGTGATGAAGGGGTGATCGGCCGGATCGATGTCGCTTGTCAGCAGTCGTGCGCTATCGGCATCGGTGCGAGCGACGATCAGCGTGGATACGTCGAGGACGTCGGCCGCGAGGCGGGCGGCAACCAGAGTGCGAATGAACTGCGAGGTCGGGATGAGCACCTTGCCGCCCAGATGTCCGCACTTCTTCTCAGATGAGAGCTGGTCCTCGAAGTGGACGCCAGCGGCCCCGGCCTCGATCATCGACTTCATCAACTCGAATGCGTTGAGCGGCCCACCAAAGCCCGCCTCAGCATCGGCGATGATGGGTGCGAACCAGTAATGATCGCCACCGCGCCCTTCGGACTGCTCGATCTCGTCGGCGCGACGCAGCGCCTGGTTGATGCGACGCACCACCTGCGGCACGCTGTTGGCCGGATACAGACTCTGATCCGGATACGTGTTGCCGGACAGATTGGCGTCGGCCGCGACCTGCCACCCGCTCAGATAGATCGCCTCCAGCCCGGAGCGCACCTGCTGTACCGCCTGATTGCCGGTGAGTGCACCGAGCGCGGCGACGTAATCGCGCGACGTCAACAACTCCCATAACCGCTTCGCACCGACTTCCGCCAGCGTATTGCGGATGGGGATCGAGCAGCGCAGCCGATCCACAGCTTCCGGAGTGTACGGGCGTGTCACGTTTTTCCATCTGCCGTTCTGTTCGCCGTCGTTCATAGTGTTGCTTCCCGCGTCGCTGTGCGGGGTGAAAGCGGGCGCGGCATCGGACGTGATCTCGGGCATGGTGGCGGTGGTCATCGAAGTAATCCTCTGGATGAAGCGTGAAGGTGCTGTGTTGGGTATCGTCGGGCGCGGCTTCAGCCGCGCTGTACGTGGTACATCTATCCCGCCAGCAATGGATATGCGGCGAGGGTGAGAAACTCTTCCAGCTGATCGGCAGTCACCAGACGCGCGAACAGATCGCGTGCCTCGGGAAAGCGGCCTGTGGTGAACTGTGCCTGGCCCACCTCGTCGCCGATGCGTTTCATCTCATCGTCGATTACTCGCTCGACCAGCTCACGCGTTACGACAGTGCCGTCGTCGAGCGCGGCACGATCGTGAATCCACTGCCACACCTGCGTGCGCGATATCTCCGCGGTGGCGGCGTCTTCCATGAGATGGTACAGCGGCACGGCACCGATTCCGCGCAGCCATGCCTCCAGGTAGCGGATCCCCACGCGTACATTGAGACGGAGGCCGCTCTCGGTACGACTTCCTTGTGGAACCTGCAGCAGGTCCGCGGCTGTTACATCAACATCCTCTCGCAACCGATCGAGCTGGTTGTCACCCGTCATGTTTGCGGCGAAAGCATCGCGCGCGACCGCGACGAGCGCCGGATGCGCGACCCAGGTTCCGTCATGGCCGTCAGTAACTTCGCGCAACTTGTCGGCGCGCACGCGCTCCATCGCGATCGCGTTCGCCTCGGGGTCATTCTTGATCGGGATCTGCGCGGCCATACCGCCAATGGCGTGCGCGCCGCGGCGGTGACACGTTCGGACGGCAAGCTGCGTGTACGCGCGCATGTTCGGCTGCGTCATCGTGACCTGGGAGCGATCTGGAAGAACCGCGCCGGGATCATCGCGCCGCGTCTTAATGAAGCTGAAGATGTAATCCCATCTGCCGCAGTTGAGGCCGGCCGCGTGCTCGCGCAACGCGAAAAGGATCTCGTCCATCTGGAACGCGGCCGGCAACGTCTCGATCAGTACCGTTGCCTTGATGGTGCCGACGGGGAGGCCGAGCGCGTTCTCCGCGGTTGTAAAGACATCGTTCCACAGTGCCGCTTCCTCCGCCGACTCCAGCTTGGCCAGATAGAAGTACGGACCGCTGCCGCGCTCGAGCAGTGCGTGCGCGTTATGAAAGAGATACATACCAGCATCGAACAGCGCGCCGGGAACAGCGCGGCCGTCCATCGTAATGTGCGATTCCGGCAGGTGCAGTCCGCGCGGGCGGACCAGTAACACCGCGGGCGTATCCGAAAGCTGGTATGCCTTGCCACTCTCGGGATCGGTATAACTGATCGTGCGACGAACGGCGTCGCGCAGGTTGACCTGCCCCTGGACGATGTTCGCCCAGGTGGGCGAGGTGGAGTCCTCCAGATCAGCCATGAACGTGTCGGCGCCCGAATTGAGCGCGTTGATGATCATCTTCCGGTCCGTGGGACCGGTGATCTCGACCACTCGGCGCATCAGCTCCTGGGGCACCGGATCGATGCGCCAGTCTGCGTCACGGATGTCAACGGTGTCGGCCCGGAAGCCGAGCGGTTCGCCCTCGGCCCAGGCGCCGCGCCGAACGAATCGGGCCGTTAACAGATCGTCGATTTGCGGCGTGAACTCCCTCGAGAGCTGTCCCACAAACTCGAGTGCCTCGGGCGTCAGCACCTCGGCGAACCGCTCCTGCGGCGCGTCCGTGGTAATACTGGGCTGCGTGGCATCTACTGGCATGCTGTCGATACTGGCGGAAGTGGTCATCGTCCCTGAAATCAGATGGTTGACGTTTGTAACGTACGCTGAAAGTCGCCCAAAATTCAATAACTCGTTGCCATGCAAAGAGTTATATCGAACTAGCGCATTTACACGCTGGTTGTGAAGTTGTAATGTTTGTCACATCCTCATCCAACGGTACATGGATGTCTGAGCGGCGGTACGGCAAAAAGATTCGCGCGCTGCGGCAGAA
>JBBSHV010000264.1:0-3853 GCA_038232435.1 Gemmatimonadales bacterium
GTGCGAAGACGAGGGTTTCCAGCGGGATCACCGCCGCCCAGCTTGGCGGCCATCGTGATCTCGCGGATCAGTTTGGTGAAGTGCGCGCCGCGCTTGGCATCGGTCGCGGCTTTGTAATGCTTGATCTGTTTCCACTTGCTATGGCCGGCCATGGCTCCGCGTCGGTCTGGGCGTTTTTCGCTGTTTCTGGGATGCTTCTAGGGTGTTTCCTCGTAATATAGGCGCAGGCGTTCGGCCAGTGTGACCAGCTCGCGGAGCGCGGCGTCTGGAAGGTGACCTGTAAGCATCTGCGCCAGCTCTCGCAACGCGGCCGTGGCGTCAATTCCCGGCGCGACGCTCGCGTCAATGGCACGGAGAAGCGCCATGCGCGCCGGTTGAGGCATCGTGAGCCCGGAAAGCCACTGGCGCGTCCGCTCGGCCCGCTGCGCACGCTCGTCCGGGGCGAGGGCGGCGGGAGGGAGTGCCGACAACATCAGGCGCGCCACCATCAGGCTGCCAAGCGCCAGCTCGCGGTCACCACCTATCTGGGCGGTACCGACCGCTTCGGCCAGAGCCGGTGCGGAGAAGCTGACCTGATCCAAGGAATAGGGTGGCGCGGCCCTCGCGCAGACGAGCGGCGGGGTAGGGGCGGTAGAGACAGCCAGGGCAGCGGCGGTTGCGGCGTTCACGCGCGGAATCTAGGCATCCACGGAGGCATGGGCTACATTGAACGCTTGTACGAGTTGCGGGGCGGATACTTTTAGGGACATATGCCACTGAGAGCAAAATCCGTTCTGTGGGTGGATGACGAGAGCGATCTCCTGGAATCGCACCTCATCTTCCTGCGTTCCAAAGGATACGAGGTCGTCTGTGCATCCAACGCCGACGATGCGGTGGAGCTATTGCGCCGGCAGCCCTTCGACCTGGTACTGCTGGACGAGCAGATGCCTGGGAAGCGGGGGCTCGAAGCTCATCGCGAGATGCGCGAGATCGCGCCGAATATCCCGGTCGTGATGGTCACCAAGAGCGAAGAGGACGCTACGCTGCGCGAGGCCATCGGCGCAAATGTCCGCGATTACCTCGTCAAACCGGTAAATCCGCGCCAGGTACTATCGGTCATCACTCGCATCCTGGACGGCCCGCGCATCCGGTCCCAGGCCCTCGCCCGCTCGTTCGTGGAGCGGTTCCGCGCGCTCGAGCTGGAGCGCGACCACAACCTGGACTGGCGTGGCTGGATCGAGCGGTACGACGAGCTCATGCGCTGGGATGTGGATCTGGCGGAGGCGGATGAGCGCGGGCTGTATGACTCACTGCAGGGCCTGTACTCTGACATGCACCGCGAGTTCGCGCACTACATCCTTGAAGCGTATCCGCGGTGGCTGGCCGATCTGGATGGCGAACGGCCGCCGCTGTCGATCGACATCGTTGGCGAGTTCCTGCTGCCACTGCTACAGCGAGAGCGGTCGGCCGTCCTGGTCGTCATCGACTGCCTGCGACTGGACCAGTGGCGAGTGCTGGAGCCGTTGCTTGCACCGTACTTCGACGTTGAGACGACGCACTACTACGCCGTGTTGCCGACGGCAACTCCATACTCGCGCAACTCGCTTTTCAGCGGACTGTTTCCGGGCGAGATCGCGGCGCGCTTCCCGGACTGGTGGCGGGCGGAGGAGGATGATTCGCTCAACGCGCACGAACGGGAACTGCTGGAAGAGCATTTGCGCGAGTTGCGCGGCGACACGCCGGTGAGATATCAGAAGATCTCAACGGCGGCCGGCTCGGACGAGCTTGCGCGACACCTGGGGACCGCGATCGCTCCCGACGGCGTCAGCGCTTTTGTCTTCAACTTCGTGGATCTGCTCACGCACGGGCGCAGTGAATCACAGATCCTGTATGAAGTCGCACGCGACGAGATTGCGCTACGGCGTCTCACTCGCCAGTGGTTTGAACGATCGGCGTTGCTGAGCTTGCTCAAGGAAGCGTCGGCACGGAAGGTGTCGGTGCTGCTCACAACCGATCACGGCTCCATCCACTGCAACACTCCGGCGACAGTTTTCGCCAAGCGCGACGCGACCTCCAACCTGCGCTACAAGTTCGGCGAGGATCTGCGCGCTGAGCGGGAGGACCAGGCGCTGCTGTTCCCAAGCGAGGACGCCCTCAGATTACCGCGTCGCGGGATGGGTTCGAACACGCTGCTCGCGACCAACGATTGCTTTTTTGTGTATCCCACCAAGTTGCGGGAGTACCAGAGCCGGTACCGAGGATCGTTCCTGCATGGCGGGGTCACGCCGGAGGAAGTGATCCTCCCGCTCGCGCTGCTCACCCCGCGGCGGTAGTGGCGACACAGGCGCTGCCGGAATCGCGCGTGGGCGATCACGTGGACCACAAGGAGCCGGGCTTCTCCGTTTATCGGAGGCTGCTGCCGTTCCTCAGGCCTCATGCGTGGCGCATGGGCGGCGCGGTCGTGACAAACATTTCAGCGGCACTGCTGGATGTGTTCTCGGTCGCGCTGCTGGTCCCGTTTCTCAACACGCTGTTCGATCGGCCCCCGCTTGATATCAAGGCCGGCTGGGTATCCGACCTGCTGCATGCGACTGTCGGGCGGTTGATGGTGGAAGGCGACAAGATGGCGTCGCTCAGGCACGTGATCTTCGTCGTGATCGCCGCTGTCGTGGCCAAGAACATTCTCGTCTGGATCAGCGGCCAGCTGGGCGCCAGCCTCCAGGAGTACATCACGCGGGATCTGCGCAACGCCGTGTACCGGCACCTGGCGCGTTTACCACTCGGCTACTTCACACGCACCAAATCGGGTCAGATCATCTCGCGTGTTCTCAACGACACATTCGAGACGCGCCTGGTGCTCACTCAGATCGTGACGCAATCGCTCCAGGCCGGTGCGCTGGTCCTCGCATCGATCGCTTTCCTGCTGGAAATCTCGTGGCAGTTGAGTCTGATAGCGCTCGTGATCGTGCCAATACTGAGTCTCGTGCTGCAACCGATGCTCAAAAAGCTGCGCAAGGGGAATCGCCGGCGCGGCAATCAGCACGGCGAGATGACGAGCGTGCTACAGGAAACAGTGTCGGGCATCCGCCTCGTCAAATCTTTCGGAGCCGAGGATTACGAGCAACGCCGATTCGTGGCCGCCAGCGATACGTACGCGCGCAGCACGGTCAGGCTCACGCAATTGTCGTATCTTGCTCCCCCAGTAACCGAGGTGATCGGGACTCTCATCGCGGTCACGCTGCTGTGGATCGGCGCACGCTTCGTCCTGGTGGATCGTTCGTTGTCGGGCGCGGATCTGATCACATTTCTGATATATGTCTTGCGGCTGCTGCAGCCGCTCAAGCAGATCACCGCCGTTCCGGCGACAGCGCAGTCGTCGCTGGCTTCGGCCGAGCGGCTGTTTGACATTCTGGACGCGCCAGCCGAGTACGAGCGCGACCGCGGTACGCACGTGGTGACGGAGTTCAAGAAAGACATTGTGTTCGACGGGGTCGGCTTTGCATACGACGAGGATGCGGTTCTCCGCGATATCTCCTTTCGCGCGACGCGCGGCGATGTGATCGCGCTGGTGGGTGCGAGCGGAGCTGGCAAGACGACTCTGGTCGACCTCATTCCGCGCTTGTATGATCCGACGGCTGGCGTGATCAGCCTTGACGGTGTGGACACGCAAGCGATCACGCTCACCTCGCTCCGATCGCTCATCGGAATCGTGAGTCAGGACACGGTTCTCTTTCACGACACGGTCCGAAACAACATTGCCTACGGTTCCGGGGGCAAGTACACGGATGCGGAGATTGAGGCGGCTGCGCGGGCCGCGAACGCGCATGCCTTTATCGCAGCGCTCCCGGACGGATATAATACCTTGCTGGGTGAA
>JBBSHV010000265.1:0-3836 GCA_038232435.1 Gemmatimonadales bacterium
GATGGCGAGCCCGGTCTCCTCGTCCGCGCGCTCCACAAGCGCCTGAACGCGCCGGCCCAGCCGAGCTTCGTACCGCTCGGCGGTAATGGAGCGCTGTAGATCCGCGAGCCGCTCCATGCGGTCGAGCTTCACCGCTTCTGGAACGTCATCCACCAGCGTGGCGGCGCGCGTCCCTTCCTGCGGCGAGTATGTAAACACACCGACGCGCTCGAACTGAACTTCCTCGACGAACTGGAGCAACTCTTCGAAATTGGTCTCCGTTTCGCCCGGAAATCCAACAATGCACGTGGTCCGGATAGCAACATCGGGAACCGCTTCGCGGAAGCGCGCCACCTTTTCACGAATCGTGTGCTGGCGCTCAGGGCGGCGCATCCGTTCCAGAACGGCGTTGGCTGCGTGCTGGATGGGCATGTCCAGATACGCCAGAATTCTTGGCTCTCTAGCTACCACTTGCAGAAGTGCGGGCGTGATTCCCGTAGGATACAGATACATCAGCCTGATCCACGGAACGGTCGTCTCAGCGACGAGCATCTCGAGCAGGTCCGGAAGCCGCACGTTGCGATCGCGGAGGTCGCGACCGTAATGCGCCAGATCCTGCGCCACCAGATTCAGCTCCCTTGCCCCTTGAAGCTCCAGTAGTTGCGCCTCGCGCACCACCTCTTCCGCCGCGAACGAACGGTGCTTTCCGCGCATCAGCGGTATGGCGCAGAAGGCGCAGCCGTGATCGCAACCTTCGCTGATCTTGAGATATCGGACGTGCGGCAGATCGCCGGTGTACAGCCGAACGCCCGGATGCTCCAGCATGCGCTCGCCGCTGATTATTCCGCGGTTTGTTAACTCCTGGACCAACCTGTCGCTCTCGGACGCGCCCAGGAACAGATCCACTTCCGGGAGCGCCTCAGCCAACTCGCCCTTGTGGCGCTCCACCATGCAGCCGACCGCGATGACGGCCTGGCACGCACCGTCGATCTTCAGCTGTCCCGCCTCTACCAGCGCGTCGATTGACTCGCGCTTGGCCGCGTCAATGAAGCCGCACGTGTTGACGATGATGACGTCGGCGTCCGCGAGATCTTCGGTGTGTTCACCGCCGTATGCCGCGAGCTGCGCCAGGTACCGCTCAGAATCGACAGTGTTCTTGTCGCAGCCGAGTGTGACGAATCCGATTCTCATGATCGAATCATGATCCGAGAAACGATTCCAGCGCCCGCTTCCTGGAGTTGTGCCGCAGCTTGGAGAGCGCACTGTCCTTGATCTGCCGGACACGCTCACGCGTCACGCCGAGCACGTCGCCAATGTCTTCCAGCGTCACGGGCTCGTCGCCATCCAGGCCGAAGTACATGCGCAGCACGCGCGCTTCACGTGCCTTGAGCACGAGCAGCGACTTGTGCACTGTCTCGATCAGCGCCTTCTCGAACGTCTCCTCATCCGGCTGAAGATGCGCGCTGTCGGCGAGGTGGTCGATGAGTGAGTTGTCCTCGCCGGGTGTCATCGGGGCATCCAGCGACAGATGCGTGTGCGAGATCGCCATGGTGCGCGTGACGTCCTGCTCCGTCATGTCCGTGCCGTGGGCGATCTCTTCGTGCGTCGGCTCGCGCCCGAGCTCCTGCAGCAGGAAGGCGGCGCGCTTGCCGACGCGATGTATGTCGCCCGCGCGGTTGAGCGGGACCCGCACTATGCGCGATTGCTCCGCCAGCGCCTGCAGGATCGCCTGGCGGATCCACCACACGGCGTACGAGATGAACTTGATCCCCTTGGTCTCGTCAAAACGCTTGGCGGCGCGCATTAGACCGAGGTTACCCTCGTTGATGAGGTCGGAAAGGTTGACGCCCTGGTTCTGATATTTTTTTGCGACTGAGACGACGAAGCGCAGGTTGGCGCGCACCAGGCAGTTGAGTGCCTCGTCGTCGCCTTCACGAATGCGCAACGCGAGCGTGGCCTCGTCCTCGCGGCTGATAAGCGAGTAGGCACTGATGTCGCGAAGGTACTGATCGAGCAGTCCGTCGCCGACTGCTTGTTTACGTTTTGCCGGAACCTTCATTCGCCCTTATTATACCGATCCTGGTGTCCGCCGGCAGTGCCTCGGCGGGGACATACCGAGCTTACCGAGCGGGTGCTCCAAAGAGTGCTCCAACTGGAAGTCTACCGAATAATTGTCCCGAATCGGCGCCAGCGCGCGTGCCCCAGCCAGCTCCAGCGGGACGAGCTGTCCGGCTGATAGCTGAAGTATACAAAGAGCGGCCGCCCACGAATGAGCGAGTCAGGCACAAAGCCCCAGTAGCGGCTGTCAAGCGAGTTGTCGCGGTTATCGCCGAGGACGAAGTAATCGCTGGCCGGCACGATCAGTGGACCCCAGTTGTTACGTGAGGGCCAGTACGATTCACTCGCGTGCAGCGAGCGGACGAGATAGTCGCGCTGCCACCGAAATTCTTCGGCCGAGGGATCAGTCTCGGGCGAGGAGTGCGTCACGTACCGCTCGGTGACGATGCGTCCGTTGCGTCTGAGGGCGCCGTCGCGCATGAGCAGTGTATCGCCCGGAACGCCGACGACGCGTTTGACGAAATTGATGGACGGGTCGGACGGCCACTTGAAGACAACCACGTCGCCCCACGCCGGTTGCCGCAGCGCTGGCAGGCGTACGTGCGTGAACGGGACTTCGGGGCCGTACACCATCTTGTCCACGACCAGAAAGTCGCCGACCATAAGCGTACGCTGCATGCTGGGCGTGGGAATCTTGTACATCTCCACGACGAAGGCGCGGGTGACCAGGAAAAGGGCCACCGACGCCATCAGCTGCAAAATTCCCCGTATCAGTCCGCGCATCTGCTATCCAATGTTCTCCCCGCCCAAAAGACGCCCGGCACGGGCGATGGCAACCCGCCCGGGCACGATCGGTCAATCCGGATTGCTGAGATACGTGTCGATCTGCGCGCGTTGGAGCGCGCCGGAGTAGTCCACATATCCGACCTTGGTTTCCGAGTAGAACTCGTAAACTTCCCAGCCTCCTTCACGGTGGCCATTGCCGGTCTGCTTTACCCCGCCAAAGGGGAGATGTGCCTCGGCGCCGATCGTTGGAGCGTTGATGTACGTTATCCCGTTGTCGAGCTGCTCCAGCGCCCGGAACGACACGTTGACGTCGCGGGTGTAGACTGACGCCGACAGCCCGTACTTGACGCTGTTATTGACGGCAAATGCCTCTTCCGGGGTCGACACCCGAATCACCGACAGCACCGGCCCGAAGATCTCCTCCGAAGCGATGCGGTGATTGGGTTCTACGCGCGCGAATATGGTCGGCTCGAAGAAAAATCCATCGTCCATTCCCTTGCCCGGCGGCCGCCGGCCGCCGCACAGGAGATCGCCGCCGTCAGCCTGGCCCACGTCGATGTAGTGCTCGACCTTGTCCAGTGCGGCCTCGTTGATGAGCGGACCGACGTCAGTGCCACTCTTGCGCCCGTCGCCCAGCCGCAGCGCCTTGGTGCGCTGGACCAGCATGCCCAGAAAGTTATCGTGAATTCCCTTCTGGAGGATGAGGCGGCTGGTCGCGGTGCAACGCTGGCCGGTGGTGCCGAAACCGCCCCAGAGCGCCCCTTCGAGCGCCAGGTCGAGGTCTGCATCGTCCAGAACGATTTGTGCGTTCTTACCGCCCATCTCGAGCGACAGGCGCTTGTGCATGCGGCCGCACGTCTCGCCCACAAGCGCGCCCGTTGCGGTCGACCCGGTAAAGGAGATGAGCGGAACATCCGGGTGGGAGACCAGCGGCGCCCCAACATCTTCGCCGGTGCCGTGAACGAGCTGAACGACCTCGGGCGGGATGCCAGCTTCGAGCAGGATCTCAATCA
>JBBSHV010000266.1:0-3823 GCA_038232435.1 Gemmatimonadales bacterium
GAGAGAAAATGTCATCCAATCAGGACACCGGTCAGGTAGCTGGTCAAGACGCGGGTGAAACGGAATACACGCCGTCGGATTCAGCGGTCGCCACGAACGGCCCGGCGGAAGTGGCCACCGTCGGTGGCGGCTGCTTCTGGTGCGTGGACGAAGTGTTCCGGCAATTGCGCGGCGTTGTGAAGGTCGAGTCAGGCTACGCCGGAGGCGACGCTCCAAGCCCATCGTATCGCGCTGTGTGCGGTGGCGCGACCGGGCACGCGGAGGTCGTGCAGGTGACCTTCGATCCCGCGGCGATCTCGTTCCGGGATCTGCTCGACGTCTTCTTCACCGTGCACGATCCAACAACCCTGAACCGGCAGGGAGCCGATGTCGGAACGCAGTACCGGTCCATCGTTCTGTACCACACGCCGGAGCAGCGCGAGACAGCCGAGGCTGTCATGGTGGAGCTCACGGCGTCGCGGATGTGGGAGCGCGCAATCGTGACCGAGCTTGCGCCATTCACGACATTTTACCCGGCTGAGGCAGCACATCAGGAGTACTACAGCCGCAATCCGCGGCAGCAGTACTGTCAGGTCGTCATCGCACCAAAGGTGGCCAAGCTCCGCAAGCGGCATCTCGACAAACTCAGCGTGAGACAATGACCACCGTACTCGCATGAGACGCGAGCTGATGCTCGGCACTGCGCAGTCGAGTACGACAGGTAGACTGACACCGCGCCAGGAGCAGCTCGTGCCGGTTACAGAGCGGCTACGCGAGCGAGTGCTCACCGGAATGCATCTGGGAACCCTGACGCCAGGCGTGCGACTCCCGAGTGTCCGTGATCTTTGTAAGGAACTGGGTGCAGACCCGCGGACAGTTGTCGAGGCTTACCACCTACTCAAGGAAGAAGGGCTGGTACAGATGCGGGAGCGGTCGGGAATCTATGTAGCACCGCCCCCGCAATGGCAAACCGTTGGAACCCCGGTTACCTGGTTAGCCACCGTGTTGAGCGGCGCGCTGAGGCAACACGTTCCTGCGCATGCATTCGTCGAGTCGCTCAGATGTGCGCTCGATTCGGTGTCGGTGCGCGCACTGGTGTTAGCCGACAGCGATGATCTGCTGTGGTCGATTTCATGCGAGCTCGAGCACAACTATGGTTTCGACGTGGTTGCGGCCGACGTCGATACGGCGGCGCGCGAGCCGGCCACATACGCGTCGCGCGTACCGGATCTGATCGTGACTACGACGTTCTGCGCCCCGGAAGCACGCAAGCTGGGCAAGCGGTTGAACTGTCCGGTCTGTGCCGTCACGATGTGTTGTGACCTGTACAAGCGTGTACGGGCATGTCTGGACGAGCGTGACGTGTTCTTTATCGTGGCCGATGTACGCCTGGCCGAGCGGCTGCATCTCATGTTCGCGCCACATCCACGGCACGACCGGTTCCGTGTGCTCGTGCACGGCCGAGACGATTACACCGCACTCCCCGCGGACGCCGTCTTCTATGTCACGCAGCTGACCAGGAAGCGTATGCTGGAGGGCAAGCCACAGCATACGCACCACGCAGACTTATGCCGCCGCAGCCTACCGGAAGCGGGCGTGTTCTCGGACGAGTCAGCCACGGAGCTTCTCTCGTTCATGGTGCGCGCAAATCTGAGCGCGTCACAGGCTAGAACACAGATGCCGTAGGGGCAGTTCCCGCGCCGCGGTGCGTGCGAGAACTGCCCCGTCGCTGGATCAGCGCACCAGCTCCCGTAACAGTTTACGGACTCGATGCCAGCTGTTTCATAAAGGGATGAGACAGCTGGTTTTTGGTATGCACAGTCGTTGGTATGGCGAGGCGTCGCACAATCGAGCGCGCTACCGCCGATCGCCACGGTAGGTGTTCCCCACTCACACAGAGAATTCGATGCACAACAGGGTTGGTTCAGTCGCGCTGCTCGGCATTGGCGCCATGCTAATCGGATGCGGTGACACCAGCACTGAGCCCGCCCGGGCCAGCGCAGGCCGAATGCTGCCTAACAGTCTCGCCAGCGCCACCCAGGTCGACACCGCCGCCGCGACGGCGGTCCTGCCGCTCTATCGCGGGCAGGACGCGACCGGCGGATCTGTCTACTTCATCATTACAGAAACGAACGACGTCGACCAAGCGGTTCGCATCGGTGTCAACTGGACGCCTAAACTCGTCCACGCCATGCGCACGAAAGCGGTTCAGACGGCGACGATCGTGACTGGCGGGCGCGCCAACCCGAACAACTTTCCGGTCCTGAAATTCGTCGGTAACGTGGATTTCTCACCCGTGAGAACGCTGGTGCCAGGACGGGATCTCTTTCCCCTGGATCCGTCTACCGTACCGGGTTCGATCGGCGACGCCATGTACACGCCGCTCGTCACGACCGACGGTAAGATCGTCTACAACGCTTCGCATGTGGCGAACAAGACGGGCCTCCACGATCGCGTCATCAGCATGGACACGATCGGCATGAAGGTGAAGATGCAGCTCGTCCACGGCTTCTATGAAGGGTTCTCGATCCTCTACTCAAGCACCGAAACAACGGACGACGATCTTTCCGCGCTCGAGCGGGGCACCTTCACGCCCAACCTCAATTTCGCTCCCTTCCCCGGTGACGACAAATCATTTCGGTCAGCGCGGGAAGCGTTGATTCCGATTGTGAACGGCCCTCGCGGCGCGAATAATCCCGAACGTCAGGGCCTGCAATCGGCGGTGCTGGGTGAGGGCGATCCGCTCAACATCTTCCAGGAGCAGGCGGGATGTCAGGACTCCAGCAACCCGTCGGCGTTCTGCGACGCGGTTGCCTACAGTCCGCTCTGGGATGTCCATCCGGTCAAGTGGACACAGGCGGCATACGACGCGGGCATCGTACGACGGATCACGACCGACAAGCGTGAGACGATCGCGCCGCTGAACGTGATCGAACTGTACGCTGACGGCTGGCTCGTCTCCGCCACGCCTCAGGGCCCGCGCAACCCGTCGCTCGGCGGCATTCCCGCGGCCGGGATCATCGTGAATTGCCCAATCATCTTCGTCTCTGGAGCATCGCGATGAGTCGTCGAGCCACGACGCTTGCAACCGTCAACATTCACGTGCGCCTCACTGGGATCGACCAATGAACAACGAAGCCAACCGCGTCACGTTCGTGCATATCTCCGACCTGTGGAAGGACACCAGCCGTCGCGAATTTCTGCGCATCGCCGCGCTCGGAGGAACCGCCGTATTTTTCCCAGCTCTCTTCGCCGGCTGCAACAACAGCGACGTCGGACTGAGCCCGGGCAAGCAGCCGGCCGCTGAACTGATGATCAACATCGGACAGGACACCGGCGTGCTGAACTATGCCTACGCGCTCGAGCAGCTCGAGGCAGCCTTCTATTCCCAGGTTGTGCAGGCGTTCTCAGGGTCCGGCCTTTCGACCGCTGAGCAGGCCGTTTTCACCGACATCCGCAATCACGAAGTCATTCACCGGGACTTCCTGGCTCAGGTACTCGGTACCGCAAAGATCCCTAATCTCACGCCCGACTTCAGTACAGTGAACTTCCGTGACCGCGTCGCCATTCTGCGCACCGCCAAGACCTTTGAGGACATCGGAGTCGGCGCGTACAACGGCGCGGGGAAGCTACTCAAGGATCTTAACAACCTTGGCGTGGCAGGCAAGATCGTATCCGTCGAGGCGCGCCATGCCGCCGCCATTCGCGATCTGCTGAATCCGGGCAGTCGCGATTTCGCGGGCGACGACATCGTGGATCGCACGTCGGGGCTGGACCAGGCCTTGGAGCCTGGCCAGGCATTGGGCTCCGGGCAGGCACTCGGTGGCGCCGGACTGTTCATCAA
>JBBSHV010000267.1:0-3822 GCA_038232435.1 Gemmatimonadales bacterium
ATCGTACGGGACTATCCCCGCTACTCCATCGTGAAGGACAAACTGGATCGTCCCGACGCACCACTGGGCGCGGTGTACGATGCGCTGCGATCGACTTTCCATGACGCAGCCGTGGACACCCAGGATGGCCTGCGTCTGTCCTGGGGCGATCGCTGGGTGCACGTGCGTCCCTCCGGCACCGAGCCAATCGTCCGCGTAATCGCGGAGGCGCCGACCGACGCGGAAGCGCGCGATCTAATTCGCGCCGGGCGCGAGGCTGTGCAGCGACTCTCCGGCATATAACCTTTCTGGGTGGGCCGGGTATGTTACCGATGTAGTGCATGGGGCACGTCCCTTGCCGCACCAATCCAGCGCTGGCGAAATGCACCTGTAGCTCGGCCATTCCATAGGAGGTGGCTATGCGCAAGTTGGCACTTATTGCTCTCGCACCGTTGCTGGCGCCATTGTGCATAGCGCCAGCCGGCGCGCAGACCCGTTCCCGGGTAGCTGGCGCGCCCCGCTCCATTGCGGTCCGGCTCCTCGCCCCGTCGCCGGAAACGCGGGAACCTCTTCGGTATGTGGTGAGCGAGCCTGCGTACGTCGCTGTTTTCTTGGTGATCCCCGGGGCCGGAGTTCGCCTTCTGTATCCCGAAGGTACTCAAAACCGGCTGCAGTACGCAGGCTATCACAGCGAGAATCTGATCGGCTCGCGCTTCGACGATGACATCTACAACGTCATCCTCGGCCCCAGCATAGGCGGCCCGCGGTATCTGTACATCGTTGGGTCGAGATATCCGCTCGACGTGGAGCGTTTCGTCCACAGGCCAGCGCGACTCGCGAGCTCCATCGGCTACAAGGCAACGCGCTCCTTTGATGCCGATGTTGCCATGGACGCATTGCTCGATCACGTAGTGTCGCTCGGGGGAGAGAACTCATGGGACGCTGACCTGTACATGCTCTGGGCGAACCCGCCGAGTTCTCTCTCGGATCAGGCGTTGGTATTCCGCAACATCAGGTGTGCCAGTGGATTCGTGCTCCAGGTGCCCGAGTTTTATCCGTTCGCGGGATGCCCGGGCGACGAACGCGTGAGACTCCTCCCGCAACGGACTCTCGAGCAGCAGGCACTCGCCAATGCCCAGACAGCCCGTCCGCTGCAGGACAATTCCAAAATCCCGCCGCCCACCGTACTGCCGACCATCGTTGGGGTGCGCAGGGCTCCCGGCACCAAAGCGGATGCTGCCGCAGCCTCTATTCCTTATCCGGCGACAATTACCGCCGCCGGCCCTGTGGCTACCCTGACCAATGGGAGCGACGCAGTGGAGTCACCGGGACAAGCGGCGGGCCCTGTCATTATTGCGGTACCGGTCGAAGTCCCGGTATTCGTGCGTGACCGCCGATACGA
Organism: Gemmatimonadales bacterium; assembly: GCA_038232435.1. Taxonomy (GTDB): domain Bacteria; phylum Gemmatimonadota; class Gemmatimonadetes; order Gemmatimonadales; family Gemmatimonadaceae; genus Fen-1247. The sequence continues at coordinate 1,382 of JBBSHV010000267.1, forward strand.
GCGCCGCTCTGTCAGACAGGATGAGACGTATGACGGCCGCCGAGAAAGAACCGGGTGGGAAGACCGCCGTGGACCGACTCAGGCGCCAGCGCCGCGATTGGCCCCGACACCGCGATTGGCCCCGACACCACGGTTGGCGCCGACGCCGGGTGAGGCGCCCGATCCACGTATGGCGCCGGCACCCGTGATCCAGCGCGCGACCCAGAGCGAAGCACCGCCGCCGAAGGTCCAGTAGGGCGAGGCCGTAGAGCGAGGCCGTAGAGCGGGGCCGTAGAGCGGGGCTTCAGCCCCGCCCCAACGCCCACCGTTTCCCCGTTCAGGTGCCATTGGCTCCGCGCTACCGTAAATTGCGCCAAGCGTACGAACGTGTGCAGTAACGCTCCCCCTGGACGAAACTAGATCGCATGTGTGGAATTGTCGGATATATAGGTGAGAAGGGTGCCACTCCTCTGCTGCTCGAGGGGCTGAAGCGGCTCGAGTACCGCGGCTACGATTCGGCTGGCGTCGCGGTCATGAATGGCAGCGGAGTCGAGACTCGCAAGGCCGCGGGGAAAATCGCGCGGCTGGAGCGCGCGATCGCGCTGCGTCCCGTCGACGGAAATCTGGGGATCGCGCACACGCGCTGGGCCACGCACGGTGAGCCCAACGAGTGCAACGCACACCCACATCTGTCCATGGACGGCACGATCGCGGTCGTGCACAACGGGATCATCGAGAACTTCTCTCCACTTCGCAAGAAGCTCGAAGCGCTCGGCTACAAGTTCGTGTCGGATACCGATACGGAAGTTCTCGCGCATCTGATCCAGGAAGCGTACGACACGACACTGGAGCAGGCCCTGATCGATGCTCTCGCGCAGGTCGAGGGGACCTACGGTGTGGCGGTGGTCTCCAGTCGCGATTCGAATAAACTTGTCGCGGCGCGCAAGGGAAGCCCGCTGCTCCTGGGGATAGGCGAAGGTGAGTACTACGTCGCGAGCGACGTTTCCGCGATTCTGGCGCACACTCGGCGCGTCGTGTATCTGGACGACGGCGACATCGCCGTACTCGACCGGAACGGCTACCGCATTCTCGACAAGAGCGCAAGAGAGATGCGCCGCAACGAGAGCAAAGTCGACTGGGATCTCGGACTGATCGAGCGAGGTGGATTTCCGCACTTCATGCTCAAGGAGATTTTCGAGCAGCCGCAGACCATCGAGAACACAATGCGCGGCCGCCTGCTCGTGGAAGATGGTACCGCCAAGCTGGGCGGCCTCAATCTCAGCGACGAGGATCTCCTCAAGTACGACAACGTCGTGCTCACCGCGTGCGGCACCAGCTGGCACTCGGCGCTCATTGGCGGAATGATGTTGGAAGATCTCGCGCGCATTCCGACCAAGGTGGAGTATGCGTCTGAGTTCCGGTACAGAAATCCGCTGGTGAACGATCGGACGCTGTGCATCGTGATTTCGCAGTCGGGTGAGACGGCAGACACGCTGGCAGCGATGCGTGAGGCCAAGCACAGGGGCGCGCGCACGCTCGGCGTCGTCAACGTTGTTGGGTCGACCATTGCGCGTGAGTCTGACGGTGGTATGTACATTCACGCCGGTCCGGAGATCGGTGTTGCTTCGACCAAGGCGTTCTCCAGCCAGGTCACCGCGCTGCTCCTTTTCACGCTCAAGCTGGCGCGGTTACGCGCACTGTCGTCCGTTCGTGGGCGTGAGATCGTCGAGGCACTGCAAGCGCTTCCCGGTCATGTTCAGAGTGTGCTGGACCGCGCAGAGGAGATCGAGGCACTCGCGGAAGAGTTCAAGCGCGCAACCAACTTCCTGTATCTGGGGCGCGGATACAACTTCCCGACCGCACTCGAAGGCGCGCTCAAGCTCAAGGAGATCAGCTACATCCACGCCGAAGGCTATCCGGCGGCGGAGATGAAGCACGGACCCATCGCGCTGATCGACGAGATGATGCCTGTGGTTTTCATCGCGCCGCACGACTCGGTGTTCGAGAAGGTCGTCTCCAACGTGCAGGAAGTCAAAGCACGTAAGGGCAAGGTCATCGCGATCACCAGCCGGCACGAGGCTGCGCTGGCAGGAAAGATCGACTACGAGTTCCGCATTCCGGAGACGCTCGATCTGGTGACGCCAATTCTCGCGTCGGTGCCGCTGCAGTTGCTGGCGTACTACATCGCCGTCAAGCGTGGCTCCAATGTGGATCAGCCGAGGAATCTGGCGAAGTCGGTCACGGTAGAGTAGCAAGAGTAGCGACGCTATCGGGGGCGGGGTCGTGATATACTTGGCAAACGGCCATGAGCGGCTTGCCGTGGCGACGGGACTGCACTCACCGGTCTAGCCTGTACCGAACGCGACAGCGCGAGTTGTGGTTTACGCGCTTAAATAGCGACTTCAGTCCCGATTGAGAGCCTTAGTTTGGCGGCCATCACAGCCCTGCACCACGTTCCCGTG
>JBBSHV010000268.1:0-3807 GCA_038232435.1 Gemmatimonadales bacterium
CCTCGAAGGGTACTCCGGCCGCGGTCAAACGACGCGCAAGATCGACCGTCTGCTGAAAGCGAACATTGCGATCATCGTCTCCCTGAATGAGCAGAACCGGACTCTTCCACATGGAGATCGAGGCCACCGGAGACGACTTCCACGCAACGTCGAGTGCCGGCTTGATGTCAGTCTTTTCGTACTGCAGCTGTGCGCTCGCGAGCCGAGCACTGTAGTCCGAAATCCAGTTATGCACACCGTGCAGATCGACACCGGCCTTGAAGATGTCGGAATTGCGCGCCAGTGCCATTGCCGTCAGAAAGCCGCCGTACGAACCGCCCCAGATTCCGATGCGTCGCGCATCCACGCTAGGCAGCGATTGCAGGTACTCACCGCCAGCCTTTACATCCTGATACTCCGACGCACCCCAAGCACCCGCGTGCGCCGGGTGGTGATAATTGTGCCCGTACCCAATTCCCAGCCGGTAGTTCACGGAGAGCACAACATATCCGTGGTTGGCGAGATACTGATTCACAGCGTACGCGTTGGAGTAATACCCCATGTTGTGCCACCCCAACATCATCTGCCGCGGCGGTCCTCCGTGCACGAATACGATTCCCGGCCGCTTCGCTGCGCCGCTCGTAGCGTTACCGCGCTCGAAGAGCTGTCCGTGCACAGTCGTTCCATCGGCTGCCTTGAAGACAACAGACTTGGGCGTGAGAAGCTGTGATGCCGGGAACTCGGCGGGAATCACCTCAGCGGCCAGTGTGCGCGTAGCACCTCCGGCGAGCGGCATGACCATCGGTAACGGCGGCCTCTGCGCATCGGCACCAATGAACGCCACAGTGTGCCCGTCGCCAGTTACTGTTGGCGTCCACTCTATGCCGTTCCCCGATGTCAGCTGTACCGGCGCCGCGCGATCAACGGGAACTCGAAAGAGGTGACGCCGATCGCCATCGCCCGACGTCGCGCCAGTGTTCGCATTGTACACGACCGATGCACCGTCGGGCGTCATCGTCACGTATTCCGCCATGAAAGAACCGGGCGTCAGAAGCAGCGGTGCGCCACCCGCTTCGGCGACGGAGTACAGGTGCGGCCAACCGTCCAGATCATTGACAAAGACCAGTCGCCCGCCGGCGCCCCACGCCAGGTTTGCTCCGCCCGCTGTGGTAGGCAGAGACCCAAGCAGCGTTGCCGGACTCTGCCATACTGAATGACCGATACCCGTAGCCGCATCAGCGGTCCAGATCGCCCACGGCCGCGGATGCAGCTCGAGCAACGTCTCCGGTGCACCACCCGATCCGGGTACACGCACGAACGCGATCCGCCTCCCGTCCGGTGACCATTTCGGCGAAACGTCCCGCGACGTTGACGGAGCGATATACCGGATCGGCAACGAGTCCGACGTGAATATCCCGATGAAGCTGTGATCGCCGCGATTGGAAACGAACGCGAGACGATCACCTGTCGGCGACCAGACGGGCGAAGCGCTCTCATCGCGCGCGAAGAACAGCCGCTTCGCTGGCGCTGACCCATCCGCCGGTACCACCCAGATCTGGTGATCTCTGGTGAACACGATCCGATCACCTCTGGGCGAGATGACAGGCTCGTCTCCTTCGGCCAGCAACTTGGGTGATTGGCTTTGCGCGCCGGCCGAGAACGGGACAGCCCAGATCTCCAGCTTGGGTTGCACGGGCGAGTGCGCCGGATCCGGCTGGCGATTCCCCTCAACGGACCAGTTGGCGTCGTGATCGCCGCCGCGCACATACACTACCACCCCGCCGCTGGGCGATATGGATAGGTTAGTTAGCTCCTGCCCGTCGTCAGCACGATAACCGGTCAGCGCACGCGCCTTGAAATCCGGCCCCTCAGCCACCCAGATATTACGAACGCCTCCACGATTGAATACCCACGCGATGCGCTCACCCACCGGCGCCGCAACCAGCTCCTCCGCAAACGGATAACTGAGAATCTGCGCCAGTGTGAACGACGCGTTAGTCGGTGAATTCGATGCTGTGGTCGGCGCACTACTACTGCCGGCGCGCTGGGCTGCTGCGGCAACCGCGGACGTACCAGACAGCGCCAGCGCAAGAATGCACGTACGCAAACGTGGTTTAGGGATTAGCATCTACTGTCTCGACGAGTGAAGAACATTAATAAACCTTGATGGGCTAGCACTCCAGCCTGCCTCCATACTACGGTTTACTCCGATCCTTCGCTTTGTTTTGCCTGAATATTCGTGAGATCGAATCAAAAAGGAGCCACCTATGAAACGCACCTCCTGGGACGTCATGCTTTACGCCATGACCCTGGCCGCTCTGGTCATTATGGTCGCGACCGGCGCACCGCTACGCGGCCAGACGGCTCAACCAGCTCCAACGACCTCGCCCGCCGTATGGGCGCCCGGAACCCAGGGCAACTTTCTGCTGCGCGACTTTCACTTCGCCGACGGCTCCGTCCTCCAGTCGCTCCAGATACACTATACCACGCTCGGCAACCCACGGCGCGACGCCTCGGGAACTGTGCGCAATGCCGTGCTCATCCTTCACGGCACCACTGGCAATGGCCGCAACTTCCTCAGCCGCTCGTTCGCCGGTGAATTGTTCGGCACTGGACAGCTCCTCGATACGGCGACCCACTACATCATTCTCCCGGATGGCATAGGCACCGGCCAATCCAGCAAACCGAGCGACGGCCTCCACGCGCGATTCCCGCGCTACGGATACGGCGACATGGTCACGGCACAATACCGCCTCGTCACCGAAGGGCTCGGCATCAACCACCTGCTCCTGGTGACGGGTACATCAATGGGCGGCATGCAGACCTGGATGTGGGGAGAGCGGTACCCCGCCTTCATGGACGCACTCGTCCCGCTCGCCAGCGTCCCTACACAAATCGCGGGTCGAAACAGGATGATGCGGAAGTTGGTAAGCGAGGCAATCCGCGGCGATCCCGACTGGCACGGTGGTGACTACACCACCACTCCGCGCGGTCTCTTCGGCGCGGAGGAGATGTTGTTCATCATGACCAGCAGCCCACTGTATCTGCAGAAGACCGAGCCTACGCGTGACAGCGCGGATGCCTACATAACCCAGTGGATGCATTCGCGCATGGCCTCGGCCGATGCCAACGATTTCCTGTACCAGTTCGAGGCCTCGGCCGACTACGACCCCGCGCCAGACCTCGGACGTATTCAAGCACCCGTGCTAGCCATCAACTCCGCCGACGACCAGGTGAATCCGCCCGAACTTGGCCTCATGGAGCGACTCATTCCACGCGTGCACCACGCGCGGTACGTTCTTCTCCCCACGAGCGAGCGTACACGCGGCCACGGTACGCACTCGCTCCCGGCAATCTGGAAGTCGTATCTCGCCGAGCTGCTACAGCAAATTGGCCAGGCAACCTCCAGCGCGCGTGTGCCAGCCCAGTAAACTTTGCACCTGCGAGTTGCTGGTGCCCACACTCAGGCTCGGTGAGTGACGGCAGAAACCCGGCCCCTCAAGCATCTCTATTGATCGCGTCCTCTCTCGCTCCCAAATTGCCAGCGTTTACCCAAACAGCTGAGGCTCAGATGCATCTCCGCCCTGTTACCCTGCTCTCCTGCGTAGCTCTCCTGGGCCTGGGCTGCGTGCGCGTGAACGCCGCGCGTGTATCCCCCGTCCGGTACGCGCCCGTGCCCAAGGAGCGGGTGTACGTCTTCACCAGCCGCGAGCTCGTTACCCGTCCTTTCGAGGAAGTCGCCCTCCTCGACGGTTCCATGGGCTCCACCGACATCGACGCCAGGATGATCAACGCCATGCGCGCCAAAGCCGGCGAACTCGGCGCCAA
>JBBSHV010000269.1:0-3800 GCA_038232435.1 Gemmatimonadales bacterium
TCCGGTTGCTCGGCTATCGGCGGCTATAACCGTGAAGAGGCGGTCCTTGGGACCAGCGAACACTGCATCGCAACGTATCCGGGTGATCTCGCGGTCGCGCTCGTCGCTCTGGATGCGATGCTGCATGTGCGCGGACACGGCACTAATGGTCAGATTGCCGATCGAGTCATCCCGTTCGTCAGCTTCCATGTGGTCCCCGGCTCACACCCTGAAATAGAGACCGTGTTGCGACCAGGCGAGCTGATAACGGCAATCGACATCCCCGCGCTCCCATTCTCCAAACGGTCGCTGTATCTCAAGGTACGCGATCGAGCGAGCTATGCCTTCGCGCTCGCGTCGGCGGCGGTGGCGCTCGACGTGCAGGGCGGAACCGTGCGCGGTGCACGCGTTGCACTGGGTGGTGTGGGGACCAAGCCATGGCGCTCGCAGGAAGCGGAACGAGCATTGGTGGGAAAATCAGCTACACCGGCGACGTACCGCGCCGCGGCTGACGCGGCGCTCAAGGGCGCCGTGCCACACAAGTACAACGCATTCAAAGTCGGGTTGGCAAAGCGTACACTGGTACGCGCATTGACCGAGGTTTCCGCATGAGCAACGAATCACATGTAGAGGCGACGGGCGGTCGCCCTCTCTCTACGGTATCGAGAGAAACAGCGGCTGCGAGCATCGGCGCGCCCATGAATCGCGTGGACGGTCGCCTCAAGGTCACCGGCGGCGCGCGGTACTCCGCCGAGATGCCCGTGGCCAATGTCGTGCACGCCGTGATGATAACGAGCAGCATCGGCCGCGGTCGCATTCAGCACATGGACACGAGTGCTGCCGAGCGCGTGCCAGGAGTAATTACAGTACTTACTCCGGCCAACGCGCCGCGGCTGCCCAATCCGCAGGGACCTGGCTCGCAACCGCCGGCCATGCGCGTTCTCACTCTGCTGCAGGACGATCTCGTTCATTATAACGGTCAGCCCATCGGCGTCGCGGTAGCGGATACTCTGGAGCACGCGACGGAGGCCGCCATGCTCGTGCGTGTCACGTACGCGGAGGAGAAGCCAGAGATGGACATGGCGACAGCGCCGGAGGGAAAGATCCAGTCTGCTGGCGTGCAAGGCGATCGCGCGCCCACCTCGACGCGTGGAAATTTCGCCCAGGGTGAGGCCCAGGCCACCACACGTGTGGATCACACTTACACAACACCGTTCGAGACGCACAATCCGATGGAGCCACATGCGACACTCTCGGTGTGGGACGGCGACCACCTTACGTTGTACGACGCGACGCAGGGCGTCTTCGGTACCAGGAAATCGGTGGCGAAGACCTTTGGCATACCACCGGAAAACGTGCGCGTGGTGTCGTACTTCATCGGCGGCGGTTTCGGGTGCAAGGGGTCGGCGTGGTCACACGTGATGCTCTCCGCCATGGCCGCTCGGCAAGTGAAACGGCCCGTGAAGCTCGAGCTAACGCGCCGGCAGATGTTCGGTCCAGTCGGCGGCAGGCCGCGCACGGTGCAGCAGGTCACACTTGGTGCGACACGCGACGGTACACTCACCGCCATCAAGCACGTGAGCACTTCCGCGACGTCGGAGCTTGAGAACTGGCTGGAGCCCAGTGCGACGCTGACGCGAATACTGTACGCATGCCCGAACGCGAACATCGATCATCATCTCAAGAAGATCAACATGGGCACGCCGACGTTCATGCGCGCTCCAGGCGAAGCGTCGGGCAGCTTTGCCATCGAGAGCGCCATGGATGAGCTGGCCGTTGAGCTCAAGATGGATCCGCTCGCGCTACGGCTCAAGAACTACGCCGAGCGGGACCCACAGAATGGAAAACCATGGTCGAGTAAGTCATTGCGCCAGTGCTACGCCGCCGCTGCTGAGCGATTCGGCTGGTCCAGGCGCACGCCGCAACCGGGCTCCATGAGTAACGGCAATTTGCTGGTGGGTTGGGGAATGGGAACGGCGTCGTATCCGACGCATCGCTCCCAGGCTGGAGCGATAGCGCGAATCCTTCCCGACGGTCACGCTATAGTAAGGACCGGCTCGCAGGACATCGGAACCGGCACGTACACGGTGATGACCCAGGTAGCAGCCGACGCACTAGGCCTCCCTCCCGAGCGCGTGCTCGTCGAGCTAGGTGACACCAACATGCCGGAGACGCCGGTATCGGGCGGTTCGCAAACTGCGGCATCGGTGGGCTCCGCCGTGCACGCGGCGGGACTCGCGGCGCGACAAAAGCTCATCCAAACGGCGATCGCTGCCACCGCATCACCGCTCCATGGCGCGCGCGAAGAGGACGTGCGCGCGGTCGACGGTCGCCTGTCACTCGCGTCCGATCCGTCTAAGAATGAGACGTATGTTGCCGTGATCGCGCGCGCCGGTCAGCCCATCGAAGCCGAAGCCGGCGCGAAACCGGGCGAGGAGAAGAACGAGTACTCCATGCACGCGTTCGGCGCTGTCTTTACCGAAGTACACGTGGACAAGGACCTCGGGCAGATCCGCGTGCCGCGTGTAGTGGCCACCTATGCCGCCGGCCACATGCTCAACGCCAAGACAGCGCGCAGCCAGTTGATCGGTGGCATCGTGTACGGTCTGGGCATGGCTCTGATGGAGGAGACGCACATGGACTCACGTAACGGTCGCTATGTGAACGCGAGTCTGGAGAAGTATCACGTCCCCGTGAACGCGGACGTCGGCAGCATCGACGTTACATTCGTTGATGAGGACGATCCGCACGTCAATCCGTTGGGCGTAAAGGGAATCGGCGAGATCGGGATCACGGGTCTTGCGGGGTCCGTGGCCAATGCGGTGTATCACGCAACCGGGAAACGCGTCCGCGACCTCCCGATCACTCTCGACAAGGTGCTGGTGTGATGCACAATGAGTGACCAGCACGTGATAGTGAATGAGCTGTTCGGCACAGCGGGTCGTGGCGATACCGCTGTGCTCGTCAGCGTGGTGCGAACAGCAGGATCCACTTACCGCGGAGTCGGGAGTCGCATGATCGTGCGCGGCGACGACACCGCGGCGGGACTGTTGAGTGGCGGCTGCCTCGAAGCGGATCTGATCCAACACGCCAAGAATGTTCGAGCCGCCAGCGAACCAATGCTGGTGACCTACGATACGAGCTCTGGCGATGACTTCGTCTGGGGCCTGGGACTCGGCTGCAACGGACTGGTTGAAGTGCTACTCGAGCCGCTCGCTCCAGACCGTGCCCGGTCACTCGCGCAGCTGCTCGATCACGCGCTCACCGGAACAGTGCCGACCGTGCTGGCCACCGTTATCCAATCCCAAGGTGATGGCGCACCACATGTCGGTGAGCGCATGCTCGTTAATTCACCGGCCAGCGAAGTCACGTGCGACGGAGCATGGGAGGATATGACGATGCTCTGCGCCGTTAGAAAAGACGCGCTCGACGGCGACGTGAATGTGCGTCGCGGAATGATGCGAGACTATTCACTGAACGGCGCGCAGATCAAGGTCTCCTTCGAGCTCGTCACGCCGCGTGTCGACATCGTGCTGTGCGGCAGCGGACCGGACGCTGTTCCAGTCGCTCGTCTGGCGACTGATCTCGGTTGGACGGTGACCGTGGTCGATCACCGTCCCGCGGAATTCGCGCAGTCCGACCGATTTCCAGGAGCGTGCATCGTAGCGTGTCCAGACGCTACTCGACTGAAAGATGTCGTCCAGCTTACGCCACGAACGTCCGTGATAGTGATGTCGCACAGCTACGAACGAGATCTGGATTATCTCGATGCACTCGCTTCCGCCGACGTCAGCTATCTCGGAATGCTTGGGCCCCGCACA
>JBBSHV010000270.1:0-3770 GCA_038232435.1 Gemmatimonadales bacterium
CGTACAGCTCAAGACGCAATCCAAGGCGTTCTGCGGTTGCTCCGCCGATTTCGGCGCGCCGCCCAACGTGAACACGTGCCCGGTCTGCCTCGCCCTTCCCGGAGCGCTGCCCGTACTCAACGCCGAGGCCGTCCGTCTGGCAGTGCGTGCGGCGATCGCGCTCGATTGCAATGTGAACATGATTTCGGTGTTCGCGCGGAAGAATTATTTCTATCCCGATCTTCCCAAAGGTTATCAGATAACCCAGTTCGATCAGCCGCTCGCCACGCAGGGTAAGCTCCACATTCGGATGCCCGGTGAGACGGATACCAAAGACGTAAGGACTGTTGCGATAACGCGACTGCACATGGAAGAGGACGCGGGGAGATCCGTGCACGACCGCTATCCTGGCGCGACAGCTATCGACCTCAACAGGGCCGGCGTCCCGCTGATCGAGATCGTAAGCGAGCCCGACATGCGCTCCGCGGCCGAAGCTGGAGCATATCTTCGCGCGATCAAGCAGCTGCTCGAGTACTCGGGCGTGAGCGACGTGAGCATGGAGGAGGGAAGCCTTCGCGTTGACGCAAACGTCAGCGCAAGGCTGCACGGAGAGAAGGTGCTCGGCACCAAAACAGAGGTCAAGAACGTCAACTCGTTTTCGGCGGTCGAGCGCGCCTTGCAGAGTGAGTTCGAGCGTCAGTGTGCGCTGCTCGACAACGGAGAAGCGGTTCAGCAGCAGACAATGTTATGGGACGCTGCGCACGGCTCTGTTCGCTCCGCGCGGTCCAAGGAGCAAAGCCACGATTATCGATATTTCCCGGATCCGGATCTTCCCGCACTGTTGCTAGACCCGGAATTCGTGCAGCGGTTACGCCATTCTCTACCGGAGCTTCCGGATGCGCTTCGCGACCGCTTCAGAACGAAGTTCAAGCTGAGCGACGCGGAGCTGGACGCCGTTACGTCGAGCCGGGGACTGGCCGTATATTTCGAGGGTGTGGCGCGAGCGAGTGACGATCCCAGAGCAGCAGCAAACTGGGTGATGGGAGAGGTTTCCGCCGCGCTCAACGAGGACGGCGTCACCATCGAGCGCTTCCCGGTTCACGCCCAACAGATAGCGGAGCTCATTGATATGGTGCGCGACGGCAAGTTGAGCCACACCGCCGCTAAGACGGTCTTCGCGACAATGCGTGCCAGCGGTAAATCTGCCGGCGTCGTTACGGCCGAATCGGGGTTAGTGCAAGTTGGAGACGACGCTCAGCTCAACCAGTGGATCGACGAGGTACTCTCCGCGATGCCATCGGAGGCTGCACGCTTTCGTGCAGGTGAAAAAAAGTTAACTGGGGTGCTTGTCGGCGCCGTGATGAAGAAGTCAGGCGGGCGCGCCGATCCAAAAAAGGTCAATAAGCTGCTGGCGGAGCGGGTAGCGATGTAGGCGCCGCCCGATCCCGCGCAGGCCCACCGGACGGAAACAGCGGCATGGTTATTCGTTCGTGGTATTCCAGCGAGCTCTCCGGCATCCCGAACGCGCGCATCGCTTCGTCGAACACCCTATCCTCGCCGCCGTGGCGCAGCGCCGCCCGGCGCACCAGTTTGGCGCGTCTTAGCGGAAGATCGCCCGAAGGATCCATCGCGTACGGCTCCGACAAGTCCATACGATTGAACAGGTCCATGATGAAGTTGTACGAGCGCGTCATGTACGCGACGACATCTTCGTCAGGAAGATCCCACCGGCTCTTTTCGGAGACGAGCTGAAAGACGCGCTGCCACGAATCCGTGTCGGTCACGTACACCATCCCGCGAAAGATGCGGCGGTTGGTCGGCGTGCTGAAGATTGTAGGGCTCAGGATCCGGTCCAGGTGCTCGTCCGCCCGGGAATGGTCCAGCAGTATCAGCTCGCGTGCCTTGTGTGCTGAGTCTCCGCCAAGGTGCGTCTCGAATCGGCTCTCCCAATAGCTATGGCCAAGCGCGGAAGTGCTGGACGTGACCGCCAGCTGCATTGGGACGAAGTAATTGTGCGCCACAGAATCCGCGGCAAGGTGCGCCATGTACCCAAGGCCGAACGCCCGCAGCCGCTCGTGCGCGGCGAGGTCGTGGATCTCGCGCCCGACGGTCCAGGAGTGGCAGTGGCGTCCCACCTCAGCGTACTTCTTGGCAACGCTCGTGTCGGCTGCGATCGAGCCGTACAGAAAATCGTATGGAAAAGCGCGCAACAGCTCCGCAATGTTGCCGGGGAGCATTGCCAGCGACCTGAGAACCGCGTCGCCCAGGAAAACGTGCGTCCCGGGCGTCCACGCGTGAGCGGTCGCTGGCGTGAGAAGTAGCAGCAGCGCGACTGCCGCTACGACCGCCATCGAGCTATATGCCGAACCGGCGGCGCTTGCGCCGGACAGACTTGCGAAGATCCTGCAGCTCTCCCGAAACAGTGTCTTCAATCGCCCCTTTGGCAGCCTCGAAGTAATCGCGAATCTGACTGCCAACGTCATCTACGGAGAGGTCCTCGGCCCATTCCATCCCGCGCTCAATCCCACGCTGCGCCCCTCGTGCTCCGCGCACTGCGGCACGGCTGGTCGCCTTGGCGCCCGTTACGCCGGCCATGCTCGCCAGTTGAGCTCCGCGGCCCGCCACCTCCATCCCGCTCATCAGCGGCCGCCGCCCGGAAGGGCCACGCCTGAGGAGCAGGGTAACGCCTACTCCCGCCGCCAGCCCAATGAGCGCCGCGGTGAGGAGATCGAGATCCTCGTCACGAGAAATCGTTGCGCCGCTTCGGCCTGTTCCTCGGCCGCCCCGCCGCGTCCGCGTCGGGCGTTCGCCCGCTTCTGATATCGCCATTGTCCAATTCCTCCTCGTGATCGAAAACATGCGTGAGTCCCGTGCGGACACCACGCACCGTTGATGCAGTCCCGATAAATGCGGACTCTGCCTCTCCCTGTACCACTTCTATGAGCGCGTTGAACTCATCCAAACGCTCTTCCGCCTCACGCACCGCCTTAAGCAGCCGGGAGTTTGCGGCGGCAATCGTCTGCTGCACCTGCCGAACATCACCCTTGACGATCGCCAGGATGTCCTTGGCGTCGTCAGCGGCAATGCTCGCGCTCCTGACCAGCGGCGAAACATCGCCGTAAACGCGGTCAATGAGATCGTTCACCTTCTTGTACGTCTTCCTGAAGTTCCACGCTGCGGGAACAAGGCCGACCGCGAGCACCAGCAGCGCGAGGGTCGCCAATCCGCTCGCCACAGTCGTAATCTTCGAGAATATCCCGGGTTCAGCCGTTACCTGCTTGGTGACCAGGGTGTCCGGTAATGTGTGGCCCACCTGAATGAGGAGAGCGCCCAGGTGCGTCATTCCGTGCATGTGCCCGATTGGTGCAAGTGAGAGGCCAGTCCACGGCGTACCGCGCACGGCAGAAAATCCACCGCGGCTTTCCCCGCGATGTGCATATTTACCTATATTGTCGCGAAATATGTCAGCTGTCCAATACATTGTGGAAGGCGGCAACCGCCTCCACGGAACGATTCGCCCATCCGGCAACAAAAACGCGGCGCTCCCCATCGTGGCCGCCGCGCTTCTGTCGCGCAATCGGGTCGAGCTCACCAACGTCCCACGTATCCGCGATCTCGAAACCCTGGTCGAGCTCCTGAGATCGGTCGGCGCTACGGCCGAGTGGACGGAACGCAATACGCTGCACATCCAGGCACGTGACCTCAAGCCCGCCGACCTGGATCCGGTTCTGTGCGTCAAGATCAGAGCCTCGATCCTCCTTGCCGCGCCGCTCATAGCCCGCTGTGGCAGC
>JBBSHV010000271.1:0-3761 GCA_038232435.1 Gemmatimonadales bacterium
GCGTCCAAGGTGCGGCGCATGCTTGAGTGGAGGGGCGTCGCGGACGCCGAGCGCCGCCACGTCTGGGAATTGATCCTCCAGCGAAGTGCAGGTCTCAGTGATCCACGTCCGTTCGTATGCGCGAGCGATGACGACGGCGAAACTGTCTGGTTCATAGAGCAACTACATGATCCACGCACCGCGATGCTGAGTGAGCGACTGTCCGAGATCAACTCGGAGGTCGTTAGTGCTCACCGCGAGCTGGCGCAACAACGCGCGCTGCTGGCACAGGCGCACGGCGAGCTTCAGGAGCGAAGCACTGAGCTGGAGCGAAGCAACGCCGCCCTGGACGAGTTCGCACATGTGGTCTCGCATGATCTTCAAGCGCCGCTTCGCGCCATCGCAACTTTCTCAGCGTGGTTGGAAAAGGACCTGTCGGGCCAGATTCCGGAGCAGGCAGCCGAGTATCTCGGACTGCTTGGTCATAACGTCAATTCGCTCGGAGAGATTATCGACGGCGTGCTGCGCTACGCGCGCGCGGGCAGAGGCCAGACGGAGCTGGAGCAGGTGGACGTCGAAGCACTCGTTCGTGACGTAGCACAACTGCTCACGCCACCACATGGCGCAGTCGAGATCCAATCCGGCCTTCCGGTGCTCCTCACCGAGCGCGGGCCACTGCGGCAGGTATTTCTTAATCTGATCAGCAATGCGCTCAAGCACGGCTCGGCGCAGCATGGACACATTGTAATTGGCGCGCAGCCGAGCGGAAAACTCACCGAATTCTTCGTACAGGACGACGGACCCGGGATTCCGCTCCGGTTGCAGGAGCGCATCTGGACACTCTTCGCCACGTTTCCTCCATCGGAAGGTGGTGATGGAGCGACTGGAGGGGCCGGGATCGGGCTCGCAGTGGTTCGTAAGCTGGTCGATGCTCGTGGCGGACGGGTCTGGGTAGATAGCGACACCGGACATGGAGCGGTCTTCCGCTTTCTGTGGCCAGGGGAGACGATTCGACAGTCTCACACACCTTCACACACACCTGAGCTGCTCGAGTCGGCAGACATGCATAACAGCGGAGAATGAGTTGTCGTTAGCAAGAGGAGTTGCGAGGGGTGTCGCGCGAAGCATACTTCTGGTCGAGGATAATCTCTCGGACAGGTTGATGGTACGCCGCATGCTCGAAGATGTGCGGCCAGATTATGGAATCGTGTTCGCGCAATCTGGAAAGGAAGCACTCGCACTGGCGCGCGATGGAAACTTCGACTGCATTCTGCTCGATTTTTACCTGCCCGACATGCGCGGGACCGAGTTCATGGACGATCTCGCCGAGCATTCGGACGGCGGTGGAGTGTCACTTCCACTAGTCGTTTTTACCGGGAGCGAAGAGGACGCAGTCGCCGTTGCGTCATTGCAGCATGGCGCGGAAGACTACGTGGTCAAGGGGACCATCACTGGAACCGGTCTCGCGCGTGTCGTGGAGAATGCGATCGAGAAATTCAACATCCGGCGCGAGCTCGAGGAGAAGCGTACCGCGTTGCAGCTACGCCAGTGGGAGCTCGAGATGGTACGCGAAGAGCTACTGTCACGCCTGGCCGAGTTGAGTCACGCCACGCGGGCGAAGGACCAGTTCCTCTCAGTAATGTCGCACGAGATGCGCACTCCACTCAACGCAATTCTCGGCTACACGGATCTCATGGAGATGCAAATCGGCGGAACACTGACTGACGTGCAACAACTACATCTTTCCCGCATTCGTGTGGGCGGCCGTCACCTATTAGATCTGATTGCGGACGTGCTCGACCTTGCGCGCGCCGACGCGAAGCCAGCTAGCCTGGATGTCTGGCCGATTGACGCCGGCTCGGTGATAACAGAAGTGGCGGCGCTGCTGGAGAATCAGGCTCAGCTCAAAGGACTCACTCTCCACATCGACGTTTGCGACACGCTCCCGTCGGTGCAGGCGGACCTCCAGCGGCTACGTCAGGGGCTGATGAACGTCATTGGCAACGCGATCAAGTTTACCGAACAGGGATCGATCATTATCCGCTGCTCATCAGATGATGACTCCGTTCGCATCGCGGTGATCGACACGGGGATCGGCATGTCGCAGGATGTCTTAGCGCTCGTGTTTGACGACTTCTATCAGGCGGATGGGCGTTACAAGCGCGAGCGCGGTGGCACCGGCCTGGGATTGGCTATCACCCAGCGACTCATGCGGCAGATGGGAGGCGATATCGTGGCGGAAAGCTCCATCGGCGCTGGCTCCACATTCACCATCTCACTCCCGATTGCGGCGCGCGCTGCTTCACCGCACGGAGTCGACTGTCCCCCTGCCGATGCCCGAGCAGTCGGCGCGTAGCCGTCGAGTTGGGCCAAAGCAACAGCACAGCGGTCCTTACCAGATCAGCTTGAAATAAAGCGGGATGTGCAACTGTAGTCGCTACTCCGCAAGCAGCCCCAGCCTGAGCGCGAACGCGACGTATTCTGCCCGATGTGCCAGTCCAAGCTTGTCACCGATGCGCTGCTTATACGTGTTCACAGTCTTCGGACTTATATACAAACGCTCGCCAATCTCGGGCGCGGAATAGCCTTGCGCCGAGAGCTTCAGACGTTCTGCTCACGCTCGGTCAGTCGCTCGAAGCGCATACGCTCGGCGTCCATCGGGTCTTTCCTGGTTAGCCCTTGTGCGCCGACTTCAAGAGGGATCAGCGTCGCGCCGCACTTGGCACTCGGCTTCAGATCTCCTCGGCAGTACCGTGCCGATGGCTTGCAGGTATGCTAATTCGTTAACCCAGAGTGCCCCACGAATTGGGGCTCACAGCAACCCAGAAAAGCAAAAAGGACTTAAAGCGGATTAGGCCATAAGTCCTTCTGCTGAAACATCTTAACTAGGTCGGGGTGGCCGGATTTGAACCGGCGACCTCTTGCTCCCGAAGCAAGCGCGCTACCGGGCTACGCTACACCCCGATTCCCGGGCGGTACAGCTTTTTAAGCTAATCGCTTTCGCACCCGGTACGCCAGCCCGGAGTCGCGCCGCTTTGGGAGCACGGACCGCGAGCGCGGATTGCTGGCGCGGCTTATCATATAGCGCAGCCGACACATCCCACTACGACCCTGACCGTCATGCCCGAGCTGGCTCCGCCCCCGACGCAGAGCGTTACTCCAGAGCTGCTGTATCTGGTTTCCTCCGATCCGGCCGAGCTGGCGGAAACGGTCGCGCCGCTGCGCGGTGCGGATATCGCCGAGTCGCTGAATCAGATGGCGCCGGAGGGGGCAGCTCGGGTTTTGGCGAACCTGCCGTTCGACATGGCAGTGGACGTGCTCAATCAGCCGCAGTTGGACCATCGGGAGGCGGTTGTGCAGCGGATGGATCGTACGACCGCGGGCGCGTTGATCAGCTCGATGTCGCCGGATCGGCGCGTGGAGCTGCTGCGGGAGCTGCCCGTCAAGAAGCGGAACAAGGTCCTCTCCACGATTGATGAGCCGTCGCGCGGGACTCTGCAGAAGCTGCTGAGTTACGTGCCGCACACGGCCGGCGGTCTGATGACGACGGAGGTCGTATCGGTCTCCTCCGGGGCAACGGTCGCGGAGGCACGGGAGCGCATCAGGGCCTTTGTCGACGTGCGCGCGGTGGTGTACGCGGTTTACGTGACGGACGCGGCCGACGGCAAACTGCTGCGCGCGATCGCGCTCCAGGATCTGGTGCTGGTGGACGCAGCGGAGCAGATCATGAACGTGGGTGACAGGCGGCCGCCGCTATTCGCGCGTGCGGATACGAAGCAGGA
>JBBSHV010000272.1:0-3753 GCA_038232435.1 Gemmatimonadales bacterium
ATCGCCGGGTACCGTCGGCTCCTGCAACTTAGCCGTAAAGCGAGTGGGGGCGACGAGCTCGACCAATCGCTCTTTGGGTGTGGGAAAGAGGACGTCAAAGTTCTCTATGTGCGCGTCCCATCCGGCATCCTTGAACTGCTGCAACAGCCACTCTGCGTTATTCCTGTCATACGGAGAGCCCACGTGGTGCGGGTGCGCGGAGAGGCGCTGCATGTCAGAGCGCATGCGTGCCGGATCGGGCAGTGCGCGGAATTTGGTTTCCCACTCGCGCTCCACACGCGCCGAAGCGGTGGTGAAGCCCAGTATATCGGCCGAAGCCGGAGGTGCTACCGGGAAAATTGGAAGCGCGAAGATGCCACCAAGTGACGCGAGTGAGAGCGCT
The DNA here is from genome assembly GCA_038232435.1 of Gemmatimonadales bacterium. Classification (GTDB taxonomy): domain Bacteria; phylum Gemmatimonadota; class Gemmatimonadetes; order Gemmatimonadales; family Gemmatimonadaceae; genus Fen-1247. The sequence continues at coordinate 383 of JBBSHV010000272.1, forward strand.
GATCGCTTCATGCGGATAGCCTCATGATGTTACAGATGTTCCAGAATGGGTGCGGGTCGGACGAGGGCGAATATAGTCTGAAGTATGCCCCGGCGCGGAGCACGGCTGATTTGGCTAGCTTGAGTGGATCGTGAGCCAACCGCGCATCAGAGACGGATCGCCGGCGCTGCCGGTCGATGCTGTCATTCCGAAGCTGAAGGAAGTGCTGCGTGAGAGCGTCAGCGCGGTACTGCAAGCCCCGCCTGGCGCCGGTAAGACGACACGGGTCCCGCTTGCGCTCGTGAACGAGCCGTGGCTCGATAATCAGCGTATTCTGATGTTGGAGCCGCGCCGCCTGGCCACACGCGCGGTGGCCACGCACATGGCGGATCTGCTGGGCGACAAGGTCGGAGGGACGGTTGGGTACCGTGTCCGCCGCGACTCGCGCGTGGGACCGCGTACCAGGATCGAAGTCGTGACGGAGGGGATCCTGACGCGGTTGCTGCAGCGCGACCCGACCCTCGGGGGGATCGGTCTCCTCATCTTTGACGAATTCCACGAACGAAGTGTACACGCCGACCTCGGGCTTGCACTCGCCCTGCACTCGCAGGAGCTGGTGCGTCCAGACCTGCGCATTCTCGTGATGTCAGCGACGCTGGACGGTGCGGCCGTCGCGCGCATCCTGGGTGATGCGCCCATCATAGCGAGCGAAGGGCGGTCGCACCCCGTCGTGGTGAAATATCTGGATCGTCCACTGTCCCGGACTCTGGAGGCGACCGTGAGCGCGCATGTGGAGCATGCACTGAAAGCAGAGCGGGGCGACGTGCTTGTCTTTCTTCCCGGAGGACGCGAGATCCGGCGCGTCGCAAGGTTGCTAGCGGAGACGGGGCTGCCGCGTGATGTTCACGTGACGCCGTTGTACGGCGATTTGCCGCAGCATGCACAGGATGACGCGATTGCACCCGCACGTCCAGGAACCCGCAAGGTTGTACTCTCAACGCCGATCGCGGAGACGAGTCTCACGATCGAGGGAGTTACCGCGGTGATCGATAGCGGCCTTGCACGAGCGTCGCGTTTCTCCCCGGGCACCGGAATGTCGCGGCTGCAAACGGTGCGCGTCTCTCGCTCTTCAGCGGACCAGCGTAGCGGACGCGCCGGACGGGTGCGTGCGGGCGTGTGCTACCGGTTGTGGCCCGAGCAGGAGCAGCATCATCTGGCGCAGCACACCACACCGGAAATTCTTCAGACTGACATCGCGCCGCTTGCGCTGGAGCTAGCGGCTGCTGGGATATCCGATCCGGGCGAGCTTCGATGGTTGGATGAGCCACCCGCGGCGGCTTATCAGCAAGCACGCGCCTTGCTGACGACGTTAGGTGCGTTTGACGCTGCCGGACGCATCACCGAGCATGGGCGAGCGATGGTGTCGCTTCCAGTCCATCCGCGCGTCGCGCACATGCTGATCAGAGCAAAGCGTATCGGCCTTGGTGCCCTCGCGTGCGATGTCGCAGCGCTGCTGGGTGGGCGCGATATTCTCCGCGGTGAGGGAACGCCGCCCGACGCTGACATTCGCCTGAGGTTGGAGCTGTTGCACAACCCGCCGCCCGATGCCGGAAATATTGATCCTGCCCTTGCACGCCGCGTCGTCGCGGAGAGTGCGGCACTACGCCGGCAGCTCAACGTCGACATCGCGGAGCGAAGTGACTATACAGCTTTCGCGGGACTGGCATTAGCGTTTGCTTACCCGGACCGGATTGGAAGAGCACGTGGCGACAGCGGGGCGAGCGGGCGGTTTATTCTGCGAAATGGCCGAGGCGCGGTACTCACTTCTGCACAGGGCCTTTCGGCGGCAGAGTACATCGTCGCGGCCGAATTGGACGGTGGCGATCGGGATGCGCGCATCTTTCTGGGTGCGCCGCTCACGGAGAGCGACATCCGCGAGCACTTCGCCGATCAGATCGACAGCGTCGAGCACATTGAATGGGATGGTGCCAGCGCGAAGGTGCGCGCGTGGAGCACTGAGCGCTTGGGCGCGATAGTTTTGCGCGAGTCGCGCATCACGCGGCCCGATGCCGCCGCGGTCGCGAGAGCGCTGATGAGCCATCTGCGGAGCGATGGGCTTTCACTACTTACCTGGAGCGAGGGGGCGAGGACTCTGCGCGAGCGCGTGGCGTTCGCGCGCGCGCGCAGCGACGAGTGGCCCGACGTATCCGACGAAGCAATAATCGAGGCGCTGCACCTATGGCTCACTCAACAGATTGGTAAAGCTGACCCAGTAGACAGCGGCGCCGACATTGACGTCCACGCGGTTCTTGTGGCAATGCTGCAGTGGCGGCAGCGGATAGAATTGGACCGTCTTGCGCCGACGCACTACACGACACCGGCCGGATCGCGCGTCCCTGTCAGCTACAGCGATCCGAGCGCACCATCAATCGCGGTGCGATTGCAGGAGATGTTCGGCGTGCAATCGACACCGATGATAGCGGGAGGGAAAGTACCACTCACGGTCCAGCTCTTGTCACCCGCGCGCAGGCCTGTTCAGGTGACAAGGGATCTGGCGGGCTTCTGGCGCGGGAGCTACTTCGATGTGCGTAAGGAGCTGAGAGGCCGCTACCCGAAGCACTCCTGGCCCGACGACCCACTGACGGCACTTCCGACCAGTCGCGCGAAACGGCGAGGCGAGTGAGCGCGTTCCAGTCAGATAGTGGTCCTTACGAGCGACGGCTGCGCCTTGCGCGACAGGTCAACCATCAATCTGTCCTTTAGGTAGTTTACAACTGGAAGCTGCTCCACATGATCGAGGCGACGAAGCGCTTCACACATGCGCTCGGACTGTTCAGCGATTGTCGCGCCCGTCACGCGTACATCGTCCGAGACTGACGGAGATTCGGCGAGCAGCTGCGCTTCCAACAGAATGCTGGCGAGCGCATTGTTCAACTCGTGGCTCAGCCCTGTCGTGAGATCACGCATCGCGCGTACTCGCTCGCTCTCACGCTGCTTTACATCGGTCCAGAACGCTACCAGCGAGGCTGCCAACAGGGAGGCTCCGAACGAGGCAACGATGAGGTAAAGCGAGCGGCCGGCCACGCGCACCCCCGTAGCGTCTAGCGCTCTGTGTGCGTCTCGCACATCCACAACCAGAACAGCGCCGGCAATCGCCGCTCCGATGAGGCATGCGACAACGAGCGCTGAGCGCCAGGAGCGGAGCGGGTATGCAGTGATCGAAAGCATGATGTGAGCGGCTGTAGTCCTGACGACTATGGGCGCTCTTAGTCACGCGCAGCGCTCATCAGCTCGGCGCGAATGAGCCCCGCTGAATTGATGCGATCTGCTTTACCCATCCTGTAGATCCTGTCCCAAATCTTTCGGACGGGATCTACAGGATCTAGAGGATC
>JBBSHV010000273.1:0-3708 GCA_038232435.1 Gemmatimonadales bacterium
CTTTCCACCACGGCCCGCGCGTCACCCGGATCGGATGCGGGATCGGCCGCGAGCAGTTCGATCCGCTGCTCCAGCTCGCTAACATCGCTGTGCACTTGTGTCACGCGTCGAGCGCTCCCGCGGACTCAAGCGCTCGACGTACCACGAGCGCATGCGCTTCCAGAAGCGGTACCAGCGGCAAGCGGGGATGATTTTCCATCATTCCCATCATCGCGAGCGCTGCCTTCACGGGAATGGGGTTGGACTCAATGAAAGCCGCGGAGGTCCAGGCGGCCAGTCGCGCGTTGATCGACCGCGCGGTATCCCAATCGCCGGCGAGTGCGGCTGCGCAAAGTTGCGCCACTAGCGCGGGCGTGACGTTGGACGTCACGGATGTTACCCCGTCACCGCCTTCCGCAATCACGGCGAGCGTGAACGCGTCGTCGCCCGAGAGAACGGAGAAGCGATCGGGCCGGTTGCGAATGATCTCGCCGATCTGGGCCAGATTCCCAGACGCTTCTTTCACCGCGACGATGTTGTCATGCTCGGCAAGCTCCAGCGTCGTTTCGGCGGTGACGTTGCTTCCGGTGCGACCGGGGACGTTGTACAGGATGATCGGAAGCTGGGTGGTGTCGGCGATGGCGCGGAAGTGCGCGACAATGCCGCGCTGGGGTGGTTTGTTATAAGCCGGCGAGACGTGCAGCAGGTGCGTGGCGCCGGTGTCCTGCATCATACGCGAATTTTCAATTGCTCTGGCGGTGTCATTGGAGCCCGCCCCGGCAATAACGGGAACACGGCCCGAGACAACCTCCACTGTGACCTGGACGACGCGTCTCTGCTCCGCTACGGTCATTGTGGCGGCCTCGCCCGTCGATCCGCAGGGGACCACGTAACCGATTCCCTGTTCAATTTGCCATGCGACAAATCGCCGGAGCGCGTGCTCGTCCAGCTGTCCGTTTGGAGTAAAAGGGGTGACTAGAGCGGTGCCTGCACCGCGAATTGGAACGGTCATGATGTCTCTCGATCCCCTGGGCTCAGCACATCCGCAAGCGTGAATACTCCGCGGCGTCCGACCAGCCATCGCGCGGCTGCTATCGCACCTTCCGCGAAGACGCGGCGGTCGCGTGCTTCATGTGAGATAACAATCTGCTCGAATGCTGCGTCGAGAACGAGTTCGTGGGTTCCAGGAACGGATCCGATGCGGATGCTCGTGATCGGAACCGGCCTGCCGAGCGTGGACTCAACCTGGCGCTGGAGCAGCAGCGCGGTACCGGATGGAGCGTCTTTCTTGGCGGTGTGGTGAGTTTCGACAATTTGCGCGTCGAAGCCGCCGAGGCTGGAGAACAGCACGCCGGCCTCGCGAACGAGCTGGGCGAGAGCATGGACACCGAGCGAGAAGTTGGCCGACCAGAGAATGGAGCCGTCGCGCTCGCGAGCATACGCGGCGAGCGCGTCCAACTGATGGTACCAGCCCGTAGTTCCGATCACGACAGAGCACTCGGCGTCGATGCACGCCTTTGCGTTGGCGATGGCGGATGATGGCTCGCTAAACTCGATGGCGACATTAGCGCCGCACAGCGAATCAGCGTTTATCACTGCGGCGCGGTCCAACACTGCCACGACGCTCAACCCGGCGGCCGCGGCAACATCCTCCACGGCGCGCCCCATTTTTCCATGCCCTATAATGGCTATCCGCGCTGTGTTCATGGATTGATCACGGAGTGCTCATGGATCCTTCTACCTCCAGCGACGGGAAGAACTCGGCGTGCAGCGCACGCATGGCATCGTGCATGGCCTTCCCGTCTACTACCACGGTGAGATTGATCCCGCTGGCACTGAGAGAGAGCATGTGAACGTGTATGTCACCGAGCGCGTTCAGGGCGCGTCCCATGCAGTTGCCATGATCGCCGATGCCGGAGCCGACGATCGCGACCACCGACCGATCGCGCTCGACCGAAACGTCTCCGAGCATGCGCAGATCAACCATCAACGCGTCAAGTCCTTCGGCGTCGTCCAGCGTCACCGAAATGGATACTTCCGAAGTGGAAACAACATCCACTGACGTGCGGTGCCGTTCAAAGATCTCAAAGACGGCGCGCAGGAAGCCCTTCGCGAGCAGCATGCGCGGCGCGTTGACTTTCACGATCGTGATGTCACCCTTGGCGGCAATGGCCGTGACGCCGCGGCGGGGAGCGTCGAAGGTGATGCGAGTACCGGTTCCGGCAGGGTTGCGCGAGTTGAAGATGTACACGGGAATGCCGCGCTTCACGGCCGGAGCGATAGTGTTCGGGTGCAACACCTTTGCACCGAACGAGGCGAGTTCCGACGCCTCGTCGAAGCGGATTTGCTGAATCAGGCGAGCTTCGGGGACGACGCGCGGGTCGGCGGTGAGCATGCCGTCCACGTCGGTCCAGATCTCGATATCGTCCGCGTCTAGCGCTGCTCCCAGAAGTGAGGCGCTGTAGTCGGAGCCGCCGCGGCCGAGCGTGGTGGTGACGCCGGCCTGAGTCGCGCCGATGTACCCGCCCATTACAGGGACCGAGCCGGCGCGAATTATGCGGCTGACGTTGTCGCGCGCACGCTCGGCAATAACGTCGGGGCGCGGCTCAGCCTCGGTGTAGTGATCGTTCGTGATCATCACCGTACGCGCATCCACGTGCTCGGCCGGGAGCCCTCGCGCGCGGAACGCCTCCGTCACAAGGAGCGAGGACATCTGCTCCCCGAACGATGCCACGGCGTCCAGGCTGCGCGGCGTAATGTGTCCCAGCGTCGCGAGCGCCTCGGCCAGGCTGGCGATCTCATCGCACATTGCGGCGATCTCGGCTGTCGTGTCGCTACCGCGGGGCGCGTCGGCAAGCAGATCGTCACAGATTGTGAGGTGCCGCTGTCTTACCGCTTCGACACCGCGAACAGCACCGATCAGATGTCCGCGCGCGGCCTGTTCGGCGATGGCTAGTAATGCGTTGGTAGTCCCCCCAGCAGCCGAGACGACCACGGCGGGCGCGCGATCGAGACGGCCGGCCACGACATCGGCGGCGCGAGCTATGGCCTCCGCGTCACCTACCGACGTCCCACCGAACTTGACGACAATCACACGCCGTCCAGCATTCCGTGTTGCTTGAGAAGTTCCGCGTTCATGATGGCACCGCCAGCTGCGCCGCGGATCGTATTGCTGCCCATTGCAACGAGACGAATATCAAGTAGCGCATCCGGACGCACTCGGCCGACCGTTACGGTCATGCCGCCGCCGGCCATGACGTCGCGACGCGGCTGTGGCCGATCCGCTGCGTCCGCGAGGACCAGTGTTCGCGTAGGACGTGACGGGAGCGACAATGCATCGGCGTGGCCTGCCCAATTTTCGATCGCGTCCGTCACATCTTCCGGAGTCGCATGAGTTTCGAGCGCAATGGACATGCAAATCGTATGACCGTTCTCGACCGGAACGCGATTGGCGTGGGCCGTCGCTCGAATGGGCGCCGAGCGAATCTCGCCGTCGGCGACCGTGCCGAGAAGCTTGGCGATCTCGACCTCGATCTTCGGCTCTTCGTCGGCAATGAACGGGATAACGTTTCCCAAAATGTCCAGCGATGAAACGCCGGGATAGCCCGCGCCTGAGACAGCTTGCATTGTCGCGATGAAGAGCGCTGTAACGACAAAGCGTTCGTGCAGCGGCGCGAGCGCCAGCGCGGCGATTGTCGAAGCGCAGTTGGCGTTCGTCACGATCGCGCC
>JBBSHV010000274.1:0-3646 GCA_038232435.1 Gemmatimonadales bacterium
ACCGTCCTTCCCTACGACGACGGACGCCGCCGCGTGGTCCTGCGTCGAGAAGATGTTGCACGAGACCCAACGAACATCGGCGCCCAGGTCAGCCAGCGTCTCGATCAGAACCGCTGTCTGCACGGTCATGTGCAGCGAGCCCATGATCTTCGCTCCCTTGAGCGGAAACTGTCCCTTGTACTCATCACGAATGGACATGAGGCCTGGCATCTCAAATTCAGCGAGCCGAATCTCGTTGCGGCCAAATTCGGCCAGTGACAGGTCCGCCACCTTGAACGGCGGACGGTCCGTGTCGACGTCGTTCGCTGCGGGATTGGTGCTGTTATTTGGTGCGACTGTAGTGGCCATAAGGAATATCAGAAAGTTGGTCGCCCGGCGACTAGGCCGGACGCGGTGGTGCCGGAAGTTTCTCCAGCAGAGGAACTGCTCGACGCCAACACTGGCGAGGTGAGCGACGATGTGGGCTTGCCTTTCTCCGTTACAACCTTTGCGGCCCGCCGAGCCGACGCGGCGAACAGCGTGGGGCCCTTAGCGGCCGGATCGGCTGGAAGTGGGTGGTACCTTAGATCTCCGAGCCCCGCCTGATCTGCCCAGCGCGCCAGGTCACCCGCCGCGAACCCTTGCCACACATGGCCCATGAGATCGCGGAATTCACCGCGATCGTGCGGCATCATGTCTACGACCAGAACACGCGCGTTTGGCTTGAGAACCCGGCACACTTCGCTCAACACTTCCGCCGGATCGGCGGTGTAGTGAAGAACCAGGAATAGCAGCGCCGCGTCCAGCGATTCGTCGTCGACGGGGAGCGCTCCAAGATCGCCCTCTCGCACCACGACGTTATCGTGACCGGACAGCCGCTTACGCGCCGCCGTGAGCATCGCCGCCGATTCGTCCACGGCAACCACCTGGGCCACAAACGGTGCGAGCAACTCGGTCACCTGGCCCGTGCCGCATCCCAGATCGCCCATGGTCCATGTCTCATCCAAGAGCCCGAGCAGTCCGACCAGATCCGCTCGATTGCCGAAGAGATCGGCCCTGAGCCGGTCCCATTCGCCCGCCGCGGTAGAAAAGAACTCCTGTGATGCGCTGCGTCGAAGCGCCAGCACCGACCGCAGTCGGCCAGCGTCCTGCTGCGCCGCTGCAGACGCGCATACCTGTTCCCGCACCAGATTCCAAAGCCGCCTGGAACTCGCGTCTAGCTGATCCGGAAGCGAGCGATACCGCCGACTCGTCCCGTCCGCGCGCGACGTCGCCCAGGCGCCGTCGCCCAGCACCTTGAGATGGCGGCTAACGGTGGACTGTGGCAATTGCGTCACCGAGCACAACTCAGAAACCGTCAGTTCGTGCCGGTCCAGGAGCACGAGTAGCCGGCTCCTCGTCGGGTCCGATAAAGCGCTCAGGCGGTCGAAAATGGTTGTCATATATCCGTCTATCCGGATTGAAAGATATAACGACTCTGCCCGGAATGGAACCGCACGGGTTCGGAATCCGCGCCCATGGTTAAATTCATCGCCTATGGTTTTCCCGGACCTTGCTGATCGCGTCGCGGCCATACGCGGGCACGTCGCGCAGGCAGTGGACCGCGGCGGCCACGCCCAGACTGTGCGCATTGTCGCGGTGACCAAGACGTACGGTCCCGAAGCAGCGACAGAAGCGTGGGACGCCGGCCTACCGGACTGCGGCGAAAACCGCGTCCAGGAAGCTCTGGATAAGATGATATCCGTCGACGTCCCAGTCGTCTGGCATCTCATCGGCCACCTTCAACGCAACAAGGTCCAGGCTTTGGATCACTTCGCCCTTCTGCATTCGCTGGACAGCCGCCGTTTGGCGGATGCCGTGTGTGAGTATGGCATCAGCCGCGGGCGGGCTGTCGATGCGTTAGTGCAGGTAAATACATCGGAGGAGGCAACCAAGGGCGGCTTTACGCCCGAGGAACTGCGCGTCGAAGCGGACCGGCTGACCGGACTTCCCGGAATTCGCGTGCGCGGTATAATGACCATGGCGCCCCTCAATGCGTCTGAACTGGTATTGAGGCAGACGTTCGCGGGTGCTCGGCACGCGCTTCAGGTTCTCGAACAGGCTGGCCACGCCGCAACGGAGCTGTCAATGGGGATGTCCACCGATTACGAGATCGCTGTCGAGGAAGGAGCCACCCTGGTCCGACTCGGCACGGCCCTCTTTGGAGTACGCGAGCAATGATTGACGAAGCCTTCCACCTAACCTCTCTCGATGTCCGCCGCTACGACTTTGGTCGCTCCTTGCGCGGTTATGATCCCGCGCGCGTCGATCAGTTCCGCGATCAGGTCGCCGAGGAGATGGAACGACTCGCGCGGGTGAATCAGGATCTGGACCAGAAGGCGCGCACCTTTCACGAACAGCTTCGCGCCTTTCGCGAGCGTGACCGCGCGCTCAACGAAGCGCTCATCTCGGCGCAGCAGATGCGCCAGGATACGAAGGAGCAGGCCGAGCGTGAGGCCGGGCTGATCGTGCGCGAGGCACAGGCTGAGGGAGAGCGGTTCATCGAGAGCGCGCGGTCGGAGGTGAGGCGGGTGCAGGCTGAGCTGGAGTCGCTCGAGCGCTCGCGCCGAGCATACCTGGCGCAGATGCGCACATTGATCACGCGGCACCTTTCGGAAATCGACGCTTCCGATCGGCCGCTTCCAGGCGTGGGGGCGACTTAGCATAGTGGGCATTCAGGAGCCGCCGGTGCAGGCACGTTATCGCCTGTTACCGCCAGACCGTCCCGCCGACGGTCTGGAGTTGGAGGTGATGGCGCGGTGGACAGAAGAAGACCTCTTCAGGCGTATTCAGCGCGATTCCGCTGGACTTCCGGAGTTCGTCTTCTTCGAGGGTCCGCCGACCGCGAACGGACGGCCCGGAATTCATCACGTTTTCGCGCGCACCGTCAAGGATCTCTTCTGTCGCCACCGCGCGATGAAGGGTTTTCACGTCACGCGCAAAGCGGGATGGGACACGCACGGCCTCCCGGTTGAAATCGAGGTCGAGAAGCAGCTCGGCATCTCCGGCAAGCAGGACATCGAGCGCATAGGCGTCGAGCGCTTCAATGAGCTGTGTCGCGAGAGCGTTTTCAAGTACCGCGCTGATTGGGAGCGGCTGAGCGAGCGCATCGGCTACTGGCTCGATTACGAGCACCCATACATTACTTACTCCAACGACTACGTCGAGAGCGTGTGGTGGGCACTCAAAACGCTTTTCGAGCGCGAATTGCTGTATCGCGGGCACAAGATTCTGCCGTACTGCCCGCGTTGCGGCACCGCGCTGTCGTCGCACGAGGTCGCGCAGGGATACCGCACCGTGAAGGACCCGAGCGTGTACGTCGCGCTGCGACTGGAGCGGGGCGACACACCGCGCCGCGTTCTCGTCTGGACGACCACACCGTGGACGCTCGTCTCCAACGCCGCACTGGCGGTGAACCCGGATCTTGGCTACGTCGAGCTCATCAAGCGCGGCGCCGAGTCAGAGGGAACCCTCATCCTCGCGGCGGAGCGCGTAACGGCGCTCCTGGGCGAAGATTACGATGCGCGATGGGACATCGTGCGTTCGTTCGCCGGGTCGGAATTGGTCGGCATGCGCTATCGCCGTCCGCTCGATTGGGTGCAGTACGGTGAGGGCGTGCACGAGATCA
>JBBSHV010000275.1:0-3614 GCA_038232435.1 Gemmatimonadales bacterium
CAGCTTCACCTCTCGGCCACCGACGCGGATCCGCTCACCGGCCCTGGAATTGGCGGTTGCAAAGGCAAGCCCCATAGACGGGTGCCGAGCGATCAACTCGCACAGCTCCCGTCCCGCATAGCCCGAGGCACCCAGCACGCCGACCGTAAGTTTATTCACTCATAATGTATAAATAACCAAACACTTCAATGCAATGGATAATTTCTCCCCTCGTGGCCCGGCGCAGCCTTACGGAGCGCCGTGCATTGAACTGGCGCGGTAGCTCTTCCACTCACTGATTCGGGACGGTATGCATACGCCATGCATCAGGTGATCGGCCATGTCACCCCGGCTCGCCCGCGAGCGTCTTCAGTCGTCGCACCGTTCGCTCGCGCCCCTGCACCGAGCGGCAGATGATGAGGATGGTATCATCGCCACCCACGGTCCCGAGAATGTCGGGCCACCCTTCCCCGTCCAGCGCGCTCGCGATCGGCTGCGCGCCGCCGGCGATCGTCCGCAGCACCGCCATCTCGCCGACGCCGTCGATCCGGAGAAAGAGTTGTGGCAACAGTGTGTCCAGCGCCGCTCGCGCTTCCTCGATGCTCCCATCAGTCACGGCGTAGCGCGCACCCTCCGACGTGGGCACCCGCGCGATCCGTAACTCCCTCAAATCGCGCGACAGCGTAGCCTGGGTCACGTCCCACCCACGCCTCAGCAGGAGCTTGCGTAGATCCTCCTGGCTCACCACCGGGTGAGTGTCTATGGTCTCCAGAATCGCGGTCTGCCGCTCGCGCTTGTTTGCCATAGGGGAACAAGATACAGCCCAGGGTTGATGCTTGGCGTAGGCCTGGCCCTGCCCGGCCATTGCACCTCTCAGGCGTATCGATTATTTATTCACGCTTAACGCATAACCATGCAGCCGGAGCGCACCATGATCCAGAACCCGAAAAAGATCGCCCTCGCCTATTCGGGCGGCCTCGATACTTCCATCATCGTGCCGTGGCTCAAGGAGCGCTATCCCGGGACCAAGGTCGTGTGCGTCGCCGCCGACATCGGTCAGGGTGATGAGCTGGCCGGAGTGAAGGCCAAGGCTCTCGCCTCCGGGGCGGACGAGTGCTACGTGGAGGATCTGCGTGAGGAGTACGTGCGCGATTTCATCTTCCCCACCGTCCGCGCGGGGGCTATCTACGGCCGCAAGTATCTGCTCGGTACCTCCATGGGCCGGCCGCTCATCGCGCGCCGCCAGGTCGAGATCGCCCGCAAGGTGGGCGCCGACGCCCTGGCACACGGCTGCACCGGCAAGGGAAACGACCAGGTCCGTTTCGAACTTACGTACGCCGCCTTCGCCCCCGATCTTCCGGTGATAGCGCCATGGCGCGAGTGGGACATTCGGAGCCGAGAGGACGCTATCGCGTATGCGGCCGAGCACAATGTGCCCGTGGCCGCGACCAAGGAAAAGATCTACTCGCGCGATCGCAACATCTGGCACATCTCACACGAGGGCGGCTTGCTGGAAGATCCGTCCCAGTCGCCGCCAGACGATCTGTTCATGATGTCCGAGTCGCCCGAGTCCGCGCCCGACACGCCGGAGGTGGTCACCATCTCGTTCGAGCAGGGCACGCCAGTCGCCGTCAACGGACGCGTGATGTCGCCGGTGCAGCTCCTCAACGTGCTCAACGACATCGGCGGCCAGCATGGCGTTGGTCGCATCGATCTGGTGGAAGATCGTCTGGTTGGGATGAAGTCGCGCGGCATCTATGAGACGCCGGGCGGGACGCTTCTGTACGCCGCTCACAGCGAACTGGAGCAGCTCACGCTGGATCGCCGCACGCTCGCGGCCAAGGACACCATCGCTCCGCGCTACGCCGACCTGGTGTACGAGGGACGTTGGTGGACGGTGGAGCGCGAGGCGTACGACGCATTCGTCAACACCACGCAGGCCACTGTCACCGGGACAGTCACGCTCCGGCTGTACAAGGGGAACGTCACCGTTGCGGGGCGCGAGAGCGCGTACGCGCTGTACGACGAGCGCTTCGTCACCTTCGGTGAGGACGATGTGTACCAGCAGAGTGACGCGGCCGGCTTCATCCGCCTGTTCGGCCTCTCGGCGCGCGTCCGCGCACTGCGGGATCAGGAGCGCGCCGCGGCCGCTCAAGCTCAGACCGCGCCAGAGAACCAGCAGGCGGCATAAGTAGTACGTGACTACTCCCACGCACAAGCTGTGGGGCGGCCGCTTTGCCGCTCCCACAGCGCACGCCCTGGACGCGCTCAATCGATCGATCGGCACCGACTTTCGGTTGTGGCCGTTCGATGCTCAACTGTCGCAAGCGTGGGCGTCGGCGCTGGCGCAGGCCGGCGTTCTCACCCGCGACGAGCGCGACGCGATTCGCCGTGGCCTGGACGCAGTAGCGGAGAAGCTGGCGGCCGGCGCTCAGCCAATCGAATCGGACGAGGACGTCCATACTATGATCGACCGGATGCTGCACGTGGAGGTCGGCGACGTCGCCTCCAAGCTGCACACCGGTCGCTCGCGTAACGATCAGGTTGCAACCGCGACGCGCATGTGGTCCATGCATTCAGCGGCCAGGCTGGACCTTGCTGTTCGTGGATTGCAACAAGTCATGCTCGATCACGCAGAGCGGCTGCGCACGACTCTGATGCCGTCATACACGCACATGCAACGAGCGCAGCCGGTCTCTGCCGCGCACTGGATGCTGGCCCACTTCTGGCCGCTGGAGCGGGATCGCGCGCGCATCGCTAACGCGCTTGCCGCCGCCTCGTCACTGCCACTCGGCTCGGGCGCGATCGCGGGGTGCGCCTTCCCCGTGCCGCGTGCGGAGATAGCTACGGAGTTGGGCTTCGCGCTGGTGTCGCGGAACTCGATCGACGCGACCGGCGACCGCGACTTTGTCGCCGACCTGCTGTACGCTGTCACGATGCTCGGTGTGCATCTGTCCCGATTGAGCGAGGATCTCATCCTGTACGGCACCAGCGAGTTCGGCTTCGTCTCGTTCGGTGATACGTTCAGTACGGGTTCCAGTATGATGCCGCAGAAGCGGAACCCCGACGCACTGGAGATCGCACGCGGCTCAGCGGCTCGCATGTTGGGCGATCTCACCTCCGTGCTGGCCACAATCAAGGGGCTGCCCAGTGGCTACAACAAGGACCTGCAGGACGACAAGCGCCCGCTATTCGACGCGGTGGATACGATGCTACTCGTCCTTCCGGCAGTCGCTGGAACGCTGGGCGAGCTCAGCTTCAACACCGACCGCATGCGCGCGGCCCTGTCCTCCAGCATGATGGCCACCGATCTTGCCGACTATCTGGTGGAGAAAGGGATCTCCTTCCGCGATGCCCACGGCGTGGTTGGCTCACTGATCCGTGAGAGCGAGACGACCGGGATCGAGCTCGGCATGTTGCCCTTCAAGAGCTTCGCCGCCGCACACGTGGCTTTCGACCACGACGTGTCGGCGTGGCTCTCGCCGGACGCGTCGGCCGCTCGGCGAAATGTTCAGGGCGGGACCGGTCCCGCCGCGGTTGATGAACAGATCCGGAGCGCACGCGCAGCAATTGGTACCGGCGGCGGAGCGCTGACGCTCATCACGTAGCCAGCTGCACCAGTAGATTATGCCCGG
>JBBSHV010000276.1:0-3611 GCA_038232435.1 Gemmatimonadales bacterium
AGGCCGGGCGCGCGGTCGCGGACCGCGGCGAGATCCGGGACGAGTCCGAGATACCAGAACCGCAGCGAGACGGTGAAATAGGTCGAAATTGCCGCGACGTCCCACGGGAGCGAGCTCTTGAAATTGGGCCAAACACCAGTGGTCGCTGGATACGGCACGAGCCAGTAGAAGAACCAGGGCCGGCCGAGGTGCAGAAGCGGGAAGAGTGATGCGTTCACGAGGGCGAACAACGTCATCGCCTCCGCGACGCGATTGACCGACGCGCGCCACCGCTGGTTGAGCAGCAGCAAAAAAGCGGAGATGAATGTCCCCGCGTGCCCGATGCCGATCCACCAGACGAAGTCCGTGATCCCGAAAGCCCATGCGACCGGGATATTGTTGCCCCACGCGCCGATCCCTTGAACCAGCGTTATGCCGATCGCGATCAGAAACAGAACCGAAAGCAACCCTGACACGAGAAAGAGCGGCCACCATCTGCGCGAGCTCGTCCAGACCGGTGTGACAAGGCGAGCAGTCAGAGCGACCTCGTCCGGTAACCCGCGCATCACTGGATACTCGCCCAGCACTGCCCGAGCATGAGCGCGGGCAGTTGCTACGTCGTCATCACTGATATCGAAGATAGCTGTCATGAAGGCGGCTGATCCCCTGGCCCGAGCGACGAACGCGTCTGTTCGATCGATGTAGTCGGTGTAGTCGATGTAGTCGGTGTAGTCGGTGTAGTCGGGATTGCGGCGCTCGTCACGCGTGCGAGATAGCGTACGCGCGGCACCGTGCCCAGCTCGTCGAGCACGGCGTAGCTCCGGGGGTCGTCGCGCAATCGCGTCACATCGCTATTCGGGTCGGTGAGGGAGCCGAAGACGATCGCCTGGGTGGGACATGTCTGCTGGCACGCCGTCATCACCGGCCCGGTACGCGGAGCACCCGACAGCTCGGAGTCGATCTGCGTGCGTCGTAGTCGCTGCACGCAGAACGTGCACTTCTCCATCACACCGCGTGCGCGTACGCTCACCTCCGGGTTCATGGCCATCCGCTCTGTCTCGGCGAGCTCCGATGTATAGTCGAACCAGTTGAAGCGCCGCACCTTGTACGGGCAGTTGTTGGAACAGAAGCGCGTTCCGACACACCGATTGTAGACCATCTCGTTGAGCCCGTCATCCGAGTGAACTGTAGCTTCTACTGGACAGACGTACTCACACGGAGCCTTCTCGCAGTGCTGGCACAGCATTGGCTGCGAGATCATCCGGGGCGCTTCGGCTACCCCCTCATAGTACCGGTCAATCCGCAGCCATTGCATCTCTCGGCTCTGGAGAACGCCCGCCTTACCCACAACCGGGACGTTGTTCTCCGCCTGGCACGCGACGACGCACGCGCTGCATCCAGTGCACAGGGAGAGATCGATTGTCATCGCCCACTGGTCGCGACCGAAGCCTGCCGCGGAGGGCGCCGGCGGCTCATACAACGTGAGCGGACGACGTGGTGGTTGACGCGGAGGAGTAGCGCTCGCTTGCTCCGCGCCCGGTACGCGCGCGAGGTCTGAGACTGCCACCTCATGCACAATGTCGCGGCCTTCGAGCGTCCAGTGTGTCTGAGTTACTGCGAGCTGATGCGTTCGCCCCGTCCGAGCGAGAACAACGCCGGCCTCGACGTATGGCGCATCGCTGGATCGGAGCATATACGCGTTCACCCCGACTCCGCGCGCGACCGCCTCGGCACCAGCGCGACCGTAGCCAAGTGGAAGCGTGACAGTAGCGTCGGCATGGCCCGGAACGATCAGCGCCGGGACGTCGAGCGAGCGGCCACGTGTACTCACAGTAATTACATCGCCACTCGCGACGCCGATCCGCGCCGCCAGCGCGGGGCTGAGCAGAGCCGCGTTATCCCAGGTGAGCTTGGTGATCGGATCCGGCAGCTCTTGCAGCCAGGCGTTATCGGCGAACCGGCCATCGAAGACCGCCGCGCTCGGCGCAAAGACCAGCTCGATCGAGTTGGCATCGCCGGCGGATCGTGATGGCGCTGACCCGCCCGCGGGCGCGACTCCTGCGGCCGGCGCGCCGATCGTATTGCGGGCAGGCGCTGCTGACGTGCGCGCGAACGCGGACCCCTCAACGATTCCTCGCCTGAGAGTCTCGTCCCACCACGCGTCGAACGGTCCGGCGCCGGCATGGCTTGCGCGAGACGACTCACGCGCCAGGTCATGCGCGCTCACCGTGCCCATGCCGGCAACCACTGCCAATAGCTCATCGCGCGTCTTACCGCCATACAGCGGCGCGATGAGTGGCTGCACTATGGAAATGGTGCCGTCGTACGCCCGGGCATCGCCCCATGACTCCAGGTAGTGCGATGCTGGCACGAATGACGCCGCCGCGCGTGCCGTTTCGTTCTCGTATTCGCTCAGGTATACCGTATTCGGCACCGAGCGCAAAACGCGATCGAATTGCAGGTCCGCGGGCGCGTTGTACGCCGGATTTCCGCCAAGGATCAGGAGCGTATCTACCTGCCCGGACGCGATCTCAGCCTGGAGGCCGCTGAGTTCGTGAGTTGGCGCACCGGCCTGCCAGACCGGATCGCGCGTGAACCAGACCGTGCGGCCTGTATTCCCGAGCGAGGTGTTGATTGCCAGCGCGAGCGCATGCACCACCGTTGGCTGGCGTGGCCCGGCGATCACGATCCCACGCCCCGTGTGCGCGACCAGATCGCGTGCCGCAGCATCGACCCACGCCTGAGCGGCAGCGCTGATGGGCATCGCCGCGGCAACGCGCGGCACGTCGCGCAACACGTTGTTCTGCGCGTTCTGCGCGTGTGTGATGATTTCGACTGCTTCCGAGAGCGCCGCCGCGACGCCCGCCACGCTCGCGGGTGATGCAGCGAGCCGATAATCGGCGAGTGTACCGGTCGGCGTCGGCGCTGGCTCGGCCACATACAGCCTGTTGCTCGACTGGGCCGCGATCATGCCGCGCCGCTGCGCAGCGAAGTCATGCGCGTACCGTAGATGAAACGGCATGGCGGACAGGAAATCCGCGTCGAGAGAAACCACGACCTCGGCGCGTGAAAAATCGAACTGTGGAACGAGTGCCGTATCAACGGCGTTATCGAGCGCCGTGCCAGGTATCGAGCGCGAAGTGTCGCGCGAAACCATAGCGGCGAGCGGCGCATGGAAATACACGCGTGCGTCTGGATATTCCGTGGCGACGCGCGAAAGGAGCATGACCGTGAGCGGCGACGACGTAGGCTCGAGCAGCAATCGGAGCCCAGCGCCGCGCGCTCCCACGCGCGCATGGAGAAAGCCCGGTGAGAGGGCTCGCGCCAACTCGTCCCAGGTCGCCTTCCGGCCCGCCAATCGCGCTGCACGAGCGCGGTGCGGATCATACAACTGCAGGATGGATGCTTGCTCGTACACCCCCGCCGCGCCGAGGCTCGCCGGGTGGTCCGGGTTGCCCTCAACCTTGGTTGGGCGCCCGATGTGGCTCTCCACGACGAGACCAGTCGCGTAGCCATCGATGGTCATCGACGTCGCATAATGAAGCGCGTTGCCGGGTACCAGATCCGCCGGATCCTTGATGTACGGCATGATCTTTTCCGCGGGCTCGCGAACGCAGCCACCGAGCCCCGCG
>JBBSHV010000277.1:0-3602 GCA_038232435.1 Gemmatimonadales bacterium
GCGACTCTTGAGGTAGAAGAGAGCCGTCGGGTCCAACCGGCCGATCGTAGCGCCGTGGGTGCACTTCACGTCGTCGGCGTAAATCTCGAGCTGCGGCTTTGTGTCTACCCGCGCGCCGGACGATAGAAGCAGGTTGTTGTTACTCTGCTTGCCGTCGGTCTTCTGCGCTTCAGGACGCACGTACACCTGACCGTTGAACACCGCGTGCGAGTCGCCGTCCAGCACGCCCTTGTAGATCTCATGGCTGGTGCAACTTTCCTTCGCATGCTCGATCCGAGTCTGGTGATCCACCAGCTGCTCGCCATCAACCATGTACAGACCATTCAACGTGACGTGCGCGCCCTCGCCGTCCAACACCGTCGCAACATTGGTGCGTGACAGATCGGCACCAGTGGCGAACGAGAACGCCTCGTAGTTGCTTCCACGCCCCTGATGCGCGTACGACGATCCCACGTGGTATGCCTTCGCACTCTCGCGTTGAATCTTGTAGTGCCTGAGCCGCGCGCCTTCACCGATATACATCTCAGTCACGGCATTGGTGAAGTGCGACGTCTCGCCAATGCTGACGTAACTCTCCACAATCGTCGCCTCGGCGTGATGATCCAACACGATGAGGTTGCGCGGCGATACTAGCACCCCGTCAGCGCTTCTGTCGGTTACGAAGACAACGTGAATCGGCCGTCCAGCGACAGTGTCACCGCGCGCCGCGATGAGCACGCCGTCCTGCAGAAATGACGAGTTCAGCGCGGTGAATGCATGCGCGTGATCCGCGGACAGACCACCGAGATGGTTCTGCGCCAATCGAGTGCGTGCGTCGTCATTGATTGCGGTAACCAGACGACCGACGTACAGCTTGTCGTCGACCGCGTCGCTGTGCGACAGATCCGGCGCGAAGTGTCCGTTCACAAACACCAGCGTCTGCCAGTCACCCGCGAACAGGAACGGCTCGATGTCTGCTGCCGTTACCGTCGATTTAATCGGCTCAGTTGCCAAAGCGGCAGGACTGAACTTCCGCTCGGCCAGCGGGGCTATGTTGGTGAAGTGCCAGTCTTCATTCTTGGTGGTCGGGAAGCCCAATTCATCAAAGCGCGAGATGCCCGCGCGCCTGAATGCAGAGAGCCAGGCCGGCTGCGCTGGCCGCTGAGTGGTGTCGAACAGATCGACATAACGCGACGCACGCGGATCAGCGCCGCGACGCCCAATTGCGTTACCAGCGCGCCCAACTTCGGGCGCGTCCGGTGCTTGTGTAAGGACTGCCTCGGTCATGCCGCCTCTAGGATCCAATCGTAGCCGCGCTCTTCTAGCTCTAGCGCCAGCTCCTTGCCACCCGAGCGCACGATGCGGCCGCCAGCGAGCACGTGCACGAAATCGGGAACGATGTAGTTGAGCAGCCGCTGATAGTGCGTCACCACGATCGTAGCGTTGTCCGGCCGCTTGAGCGCGTTTACACCTTCGGCAACGATGCGTAGCGCGTCGATGTCGAGCCCGGAATCAGTCTCATCCAGAATCGCGAGCTTTGGCTCGAGCACCGCCATCTGCAGAATCTCGTTGCGCTTTTTCTCGCCGCCCGAGAAGCCCATGTTCACTGAGCGACTCAGCATCGACGGATCCATGTCGACCAGCCTCATGCGATCCTCCACGATGTCGAGGAACTCGAGCGGATCGATCTCCTCCTCACCGTGCGACTTGCGGATCTCGTTGTAGGCCGAACGCAGGAAGTAGGCGTTGGTCACGCCCGGGATCTCTACTGGATACTGGAACGCTAGAAAGATTCCCTTCTGCGCCCGCTGCTCCGGATCCAGCTCGAGCAGGTCCTCGCCCAGGTAAGTGACGCTGCCGCTCAGGACTTCGTACGCGGGATTTCCCGCCAGCACCTGCGCCAGCGTGGACTTGCCTGATCCATTCGGTCCCATCACCGCGTGCACTTCACCCGGATTAATGACGAGATCGATGCCTCTTAAAATCTCGCGTTCGGCGATGCCGGCGCGGAGCGCTTTTATATCGAGCATTGGGTTGGTTGTCATGTTATCCCACGCTGCCTTCGAGCGTGATCCCCAGTAGCTGCTGTGCCTCGACGGCGAACTCCATCGGCAACTCCTGGAACACTTCGCGACAGAAGCCGCTCACGATCATCGACACGGCCTGCTCCGCGCTCAATCCACGCTGCTTGCAGTAAAAGATCTGATCCTCGCCGATCTTTGACGTGCTGGCTTCGTGCTCGACCATGGCGCTGTTGTTCTCCACTTCGATGTACGGAAACGTGTGCGCACCGCAGCGGTTGCCGATCAACATGGAGTCGCACTGCGTGTAGTTGCGCGCGTTCTCCGCTCTGGGCAGAACCTTGACCTGGCCGCGGTAGCTGTTGTTTCCCTCGCCGGCCGAGATTCCTTTCGACACTATGGTCGACTTGGTGTTCTTGCCGATGTGGATCATCTTGGTGCCGGTGTCGGCCTGCTGCTTGTTGTTCA
Organism: Gemmatimonadales bacterium; assembly: GCA_038232435.1. Lineage (GTDB taxonomy): Bacteria > Gemmatimonadota > Gemmatimonadetes > Gemmatimonadales > Gemmatimonadaceae > Fen-1247. The sequence goes on from JBBSHV010000277.1 coordinate 2,469, forward strand.
CCACGGCAACCGAATAGAACTCGCCGACGGAGTTATCGCCCTGCAGGATAACGCTCGGGTACTTCCACGTGATGGCGGAGCCGGTCTCGACCTGCGTCCACGAGATCTTGGAGTTCACGCCGGCGCACTTGCCGCGCTTGGTCACGAAGTTGTAGATCCCGCCGCGTCCTTCGGCGTCGCCGGCGTACCAGTTCTGCACCGTGCTGTACTTGATGGTCGCGCGATCCAGTGCAACAAGCTCGACCACCGCCGCATGCAGCTGCGTGGTGGACCGCTTGGGCGCGGTGCATCCTTCCAGATAGCTGACGGATGCGCCCTCGTCGGCGATTATGAGCGTGCGCTCGAACTGGCCCGTGTCCGCCGAGTTGATGCGGAAATAGGTGGACAGCTCCATCGGGCACTTCACACCCTTGGGGATGTAGCAGAACGAGCCGTCGCTGAACACCGCCGCGTTGAGCGCGGCGAAAAAGTTATCGCTGTGCGGCACCACCGAGCCCAGATACTTTTTGACCAGCTCCGGGTGCTCCTTCACCGCTTCGCCGAAAGAGCCGAAGATGATGCCGTGTTTGGACAGCTCCTCGCGCATCGTCGTGCCGACCGATACGGAGTCGAAGATGGCGTCCACCGCGACACCGGCCAGCATCTTCTGCTCGTTGAGCGAGATACCCAGCTTCTCGTATGTGCGCAGCAGCTCCGGATCGACCTCATCAAGCGACTGCAGCGGCTTGACGCTCTTGGGGGCCGAGTAGTAGCGGAGCGCCTGGTAGTCTATCCTGTCGTAATGGACGTTGGGCCAGTGCGGCTCCTTCATCGTGAGCCAGCGGCGATAGGCCTTGAGGCGCCACTCGGTCAGCCATTCCGGCTCCTGCTTCTTCGCCGAGATGGTGCGGACTACGTCTTCGCTCAGCCCCGCCGGGATGGTATCGGATTCGACGTCAGTGACGAAGCCGTACTGGTACTCACGGTTGACCAGGGACTCGATTGCGGTGCTCATTCTGCGGCTAACTCCTTGGCGTTACTACACTTTGCTAGATTAAGATTGAAAGGTAAGTGATTTTGTCGGCTTTTTGTAGACAACGATGACCAAGCGCTCCGACTTCCCGCTCCTGGCCGCCAACACCGGCCTGCACTACC
>JBBSHV010000278.1:0-3497 GCA_038232435.1 Gemmatimonadales bacterium
AACTCCGTCAAGTTCACGCCGGCCGGTGAAAGCATTACGGTATCCGCCGAACACGACGGCGACAGCTTTGTCAGATTCGTCGTGCGCGACTGTGGTGCCGGGATTGCGGAAGAGAACATTCCGCATGTCTTCGACAGGTTCTGGCAGGCACGCCACGGCTCGCGTACTGGTGCCGGTCTGGGCCTGGCGATTGCCAGGGGGATTGTGACGGCGCACGGCGGGACAATCACCGTGTCGAGCAAGCTGGGAGAGGGTAGCGAGTTCGCGTTCACCCTTCCTGTAATCGCGTAGTGATCAGGCGATAGCTGCGGACTGGGAACGGCCCACGGTTCATATTACCTGTGCTCGGTCACGCCAACCTGCTGACAGTAGTCCAGCACCGGACACGTTGAGCACTCTGGTAGGCTGCCGGTGCAGATGTGCTTGCCGAACGGTACGAGCAGGCGGTTGATCTCCACCCAGTACTCTTTGGGTAGCTCCGTCTCCAGCGCTTCACGCGTCTGCTCCGGCGTCCGGGTCGCTATGTAACCCCAGCGATTGGTCACGCGATGAACGTGAATATCAACGCTGATAGTCGCCTGGCCGCACGCGACACCGAGCGCCAGGTTAGCACACTTCGGCCCGACGCCGCTGAACGAAGTCATGGTCTCGAAGTCGCACGGCAGGTCGCCGCCGAACTCCTCGGTCACGCGTACCGCGATCTCGCGTATCTGCTTCGCCTTGGCTTCGTGAAAAGTACACGGATGAATCAGGTCATCGATCTCCGCGGCCGACATGCGCGAAATGGTCTCCGCGTCCGGTGCACGCTCAAGCAGTCGGATCGATACCGGAAGCGTCACCTCGTCACGCGTACGAATCGAGATCACACAACCCACCAACTGCTGAAACGCGGTCCGGTACCCCGCGTCGCTCAGAGCGAACATCGCCGCATCGGCAAACGGCGCTATAGCCAACCGTATCCGCTTTATTACCGTATCTATACTAAACGGCTTCTTTGTCGCGCGGTCTGCCATGTCCGCTGAACGAGCACCAAAGGTGCCAACCCGGCTGGGCAACGCGACATGGCAGAGCCCGCCGTAGATTCCCGGAATGCTCATGAGCCCCATCGCGACCGACCTCTGGATTCCGGGCATTCCGATCCTCGAGAAAGCGGTCCGCTCGGTGATCGTGTACTTCTTCCTGATCTTCCTCCTCCGCATCGCTGGAAAGCGAACGCTGGGACAGCTGACGTCCTTTGACCTTGTCGTTCTGCTGCTGCTGTCCAACACGGTGCAGAACGCGATCATTGGGAACGACAATTCGTTGGCAGGCGGTCTCTTTGGCGCGACGGTGCTCGTCGCTCTCAACTACGTGATCGTCCGCGGTCTTTACAAGCACCGCAAGGCTGAGCGCGCGCTCGAGGGTGCCATCACGGTGCTACTGCGGCACGGGCAGTTTGTGGAAGAGAACATGAGGCGGCAGCTCATCACCCACGCGGAGCTGGAAGCGGCAGCGCGGCGGCAGGGAATTCAGAAGATCAGCGACATCCGCGTGGCAAGACTGGAAATCGGCGGCGCGGTGACCTTCGAGCTCACCACACCCACGGAACAGGACCGCCATTTCGCCGACGTCATCGCTCGGCTCGAACGAATCGAAACCAGGCTCGCTGGCCTCGGCGACGACGACACTGGATCAGCACCAGCGAAAAGGTGACGACACTTGATGAAACGTGGAAACACGTGACCATACGTGACAACACGTCACGATACTTGACGCGGCCGGCGTCGCACGACCTTTGCACTCCAACGCATGCGAAATGAGTACGATATCTACGGGCCGCAACGGGGTCGGGACCGGGAGCTGGCGTCCATGAGGTTGTGGCATGGACGCCATGTGGGACCACTACTCACAGCGTGGGTGGTTCTTCTGGCGATCGCTGCCGGACTGTACAAGATGCAGTCTGATCAGCCCGCTCTCTCGGAGCTGCTCGTACCCATCTTTGTAATTCTCGGCTTGTCCGCAATCGCCGCAACCTGGAAGTGGTTCCGCTCACGTGCACGCGGAAACGATCGCCGCAATCAGGATCGGCGCCGCGTGGACCGGCGCGATTAGCTGCGCGTCATCCGTTTACGTCTGGCGGTCGCAGCTAAATAAACAGCTGGTCCAGCCAGAACCGCCGCTAATGACCCGAGCAGTGCTGGGCCAGCATACTCGCCGTCACGTGCGCCAAGTACGATCACAGCGGCGAGTACGGCCATCGGCAACGCGGCCAACAGCACGATACCGGTTGTACCTGTAGGCACGCGGAACGTCCCTCTCAGCTCTGGCTCATGCCTGCGAAAGTGCACCAGCGCCGCGAACTCGAGGAACAGCGCGAGGGAGTACAGCACTACATCCGCGACGACCAGATCGGCGAACGGGATAAGCGCAAAGACAGAGTACGCGATCGCGCTCGTCACGATCGCAACGCGAGGAACATCGCGCTTGTCAGTACGCCCCAAGGCGGCGGGGAGCACGCCGTCGTGGGCCATCGCGAACGGAATGCGCGAGTACGCCATCAGCAGCGCATTGAACAGTGCGATGGCGCTCACCATTCCGCCCAGCGCGAGCAGAACGGCAATGCCCTTCCCCGCGGTACCACCGACCGCGGCGCGCGCGATGTCGGGCCATCCCCCCTCGTGCCACGTGCGCCAGTCCGTTGCGCCGAGCGCGGGGAGTATCGGCACCATGTAAGCGAGTATCACTAGCGGTAGTGCACGCGCGAGTGCAGCGGGATAGCTGCGCGATGCATCGACAACTTCGCCCTGCACCGTCGATGCGTTGTCCCAGCCGACATAATTCCAGAGCGCGATGGAGAGTCCCACGCCGAGGCTACCCGTCACGTCCCGACCTGGCGGGACCAGCGGGAGCCAGGGCAGGTGCGTGACGTGCGGAGCCGCGCCTAGCGCGAGCAACAGGAAGGCGGTGAGGATGCCAACGCCGGCAACGACCGACACTGATCCCACCTTCTGCACACCGCGCAGATTCACCGCAGCAGTGCTCCAGATCAACACGAGCGACGTACCCCACCTCGTGGCGGTGCTCAGATCTGGAGAGAAGAAAGCAAGGTACTGATTGAAGAGTACCGGATATATCGCCATATCCACCAGCGAGTACATCCACGTCCACCACCCGTTCTGAAATGCCCAGAACTCACCGAACGCTCGGCGCACCCACGCATAGTATCCGCCTTCCTCCGGCAGCATGCTCGCAAGCTCGCCGACTATGAGTACTTCCGGGAGCGACCAGACTATCGGCACTGCTACGAGCAGGCCGAGCGCGATTCCGGGCCCAACGGATGCGACGAGTGTCTCCGTGGAGTAAGCCCCGCCCGATACGCAGAAGAACAACACGAACACAAGCGGAAGCGTGGTGAGAGAGCGGCGAAGACTCACGTTGGCGCGCATGTTAATGCAATTCTGATGTCCCGGCGGATCTCTTTGACTACTTCGCGCGTGCGTACACTTCCACCCACGGTG
>JBBSHV010000279.1:0-3487 GCA_038232435.1 Gemmatimonadales bacterium
CGCCGTCGCGTACATCGCGATGCCGATGGATTTCATTCCCGACTTTATCCCATTCATCGGCGAAGTGGATGACGTGTTCGTCATTGTCATGGCGCTCCGGCGGCTGATGCAGAATGCCGGCCGCACGGTGTTGTTGGACCACTGGATGGGCGTTCCGGCAGAGTTGGATGATCTCAATCTGCAGCGCGTGCTTGCGGCCGCAGCCTTTTTCCTGCCGCGCAGTGTGCGGCGGCGTTTGCGGACGATCGGGCGAGTGTGATACATTAGTCTATGGCGACATCATCTCCCCCGACCCCGACATTCAGGCCCGCTGCACCGGCTAACTCCGGCAGTGGGCCTTCGTCCATGCAGCGAGCCGATGAGCGGCCCAGTGGCTATGCCCGGATCCGTCCGGAGCCCGCGCTCACCTTCGATGATGTGCTGCTCCTGCCGGCGCATTCGATCGTCCATCCGCGCGACGTCAGCACGCGATCGCGCTTCACGCGCGGCATCACGCTCGAGGTGCCGTTCGTGGCCGCGGCGATGGACACGGTCACCGAATCGGAGATGGCCATCGTCATGGCGCGCGCCGGCGGAATTGGCGTCATCCACAAGAACATGTCCATCGACCGGCAGGCGGCCGAGGTGGACCGCGTCAAGCGATCCGAGAGCGGCATGATCATGAATCCAATCACGCTCTCTCCGGCGGCGTCGTTGCGCGAGGCGGTCGCGTTGATGAACCGCTTTAAGATCTCCGGCGTCCCGGTGGTGGACACCGCGGGGCGGTTGGTCGGAATAATTACGAACCGCGATCTTCAGTTCGAGAATAATCTGGATCGTCCGCTCCAGGACGCCATGACGCAGCGGAACCTCGTCACCGCGCCGGTAGGCACGACACTGGAAGAAGCCGAGCGGATCCTGGGCGAGCACCGGATCGAAAAGCTCCCGGTGATCGACGAGAACGGAAATCTGCGGGGCCTCATCACCGTGAAGGACATCCACAAGCGACGGGAATTTCCCAACGCCAACAAGGACCAGCACGGCAGGCTCCGCGTTGCGGCCGCGATCGGCGCGACGAATTACGACGGTCGCGCCGCGGCACTGGTGGATGCGGGCGTCGACGTCCTCGTGATCGACACCGCGCACGCGCATTCCGAGGGGGTGCTGCGCGCCACGTCTGACATCCGCGAGCGCTTTCCCGAAGTACAGCTCGTGGCAGGAAACATCGCGACGCGGGCGGGTGCGGCAGCGTTGGCCGAGCGCGGCGTGGATGCAATAAAGGTGGGCGTTGGGCCGGGCTCCATCTGCACGACGCGGGTGGTGACCGGCATCGGAGTGCCGCAGCTTACGGCCGTGCTCGATGCGGTGGAGGGAGCGGGTGACGTGCCCGTGATCGCAGATGGCGGAATCAAGTATTCCGGTGACATCGTAAAGGCGCTATCCGCGGGCGCGTCTTGTGTGATGATGGGCTCGATGCTGGCCGGAACCGAGGAGAGCCCGGGCGAGTCAATTCTTCTGGAAGGCCGTCGCTTCAAGATGATTCGCGGCATGGGCAGCTTATCCGCGATGCAGGACGGCAGTGCCGACAGATACTTCCAGGAAGGCGAGATGTCTGCCAAGAAGCTCGTGCCTGAGGGGATTGAGGGACGTGTCCCATACAAGGGCCCCGCGACCGACGTTCTCTTCCAGATGGTGGGTGGCCTGAGGGCTGGAATGGGCTACGCGGGATGCGGGACTATTGACGAACTCCGCACGAAGACCGAATTTGTGCGCATCACCGCGGCCGGATTGCGCGAGTCGCATCCGCATGACGTCGTGATCACGCGTGAGGCGCCGAACTACTCGGTGTAGCTTCGGTCAGCTTCGGTCTAGCTAACGCCGGTCGTCCCAACGCCGGCCGCCGTTCTGTCGTAGTGCAGTCGAAATCGAGTTGAGTTGAATTAGCGCCACACCGGTCCGGTGGACGCCGCGTATGTTCGCGGGCAGTGCACCGGGTGCGGAACCATCGAGGAATTTCATGGGACTTACGTCGCGCAAGAGCATTGCCGTGCTGCAGGCCGAGGCGGCTGGGGAGGGCGAGGGCCACAAGCTCCGCCGCGTGCTTGGGGCACTGAACCTCACCACGCTGGGAATTGGAGCGATCATCGGCGCCGGTATCTTCGTTCTGACGGGGACGGCGGCGGCACAGTATGCGGGACCTGGAGTCGTCTACTCCTTCATGCTTGCCGGCGTCGGTTGTCTCTTCGCCGGACTGTGCTACGCTGAGTTCGCGGCGATGATCCCGATTGCCGGAAGTGCGTACACCTACGGCTACGCTACGCTCGGCGAGTTCATCGCCTGGATCATTGGCTGGGATCTCATACTCGAGTATCTCTTTGGCGCGGCTACGGTAGCGGTGGGTTGGAGCGGCTACTTCAGCGCATTCATGAACGAGCTGGGACTGCACATTCCGTATCAGTACGCTCAGGCACCGCTGCGAGTGGTGGGAACGCACGACCTGGTCCGCTCCACGCTGTGCATCAATCCGACGACAAACGCGCTGATCAGCGACACACTCGCGGTCTGCGCGGGGGGTCAGTCAGCGGTGCGTGGGGTGATTAACGTGCCAGCGATCGTACTCACGCTGCTCATGACGACGCTGCTCGTCATCGGCATCAAGGAGTCGGCTCGTTTCAACAACGTGATCGTTATCGTGAAGATCGCCATTGTTCTTCTCGTTATCGGCTTTGGCTTTGCGTACGTGAACAGGGCGAACTGGCATCCGTTCATTCCGCCCAACACCGGGTCGTTCGGCGCCTTCGGGTGGAGCGGTGTGGCTCGCGGTGCCAGCGTGGTGTTCTTTGCCTATATCGGATTCGACGCGGTTTCCACGGCCGCGCAGGAGGCGAAGAACCCGCAACGAGACATGCCGATAGGCATTCTGGGATCCCTCGCGATCTGCACCGTGCTGTACATCCTGATGGCGCTGGTGATGACGGGGCTCGCGAAGTACACCACGCTGAACGTTCCACATCCGGTGTTCGTCGCGGTCGAGGCGGCAGGTCCCTCGCTCGCGTGGCTGCGTCCGATCATCAACATCGGCGCGATCGCGGGTCTTGCATCAGTGGTGCTGGTGATGCTCATGGGCCAGCCGAGAATCTTTTACTCGATGGCGCGTGACGGACTGCTTCCGGCGGTGTTCGGCAAGGTGCACCCCAAGTTCAACACGCCGTACGTAACTACAATTCTTACCGGAACCGTCGCGGCCGTGATCGCGGGCTTCTTCCCGATCGGTCTTCTGGGCGAGCTGGTCTCCATCGGAACGCTGCTGGCCTTCGTGATCGTGTGCGCTGGCGTGATCGTGCTGCGGCGTACCAGCCCAAACCTGGAGCGTCCGTTCCGCACGCCGCTCGTTCCGCTGGTGCCCATACTCGGCATTATTGTGTGCGGTCTGCTCATGGCGGCCCTTCCGAAGGACACATGGATCCGGCTGATCGTGTGGATGCTGCTCGGACTGGTGATCTACTTC
>JBBSHV010000280.1:0-3458 GCA_038232435.1 Gemmatimonadales bacterium
GGAGCAGGTGCTCGACCGTCTGGAATATGGCGACGTACGCCGCCCAGCCAAGCTGCTGGACGTTCCCACTGTCCCGCGCACATCGTACCGGTGACGCTTTCGTTCACCAACATCAGGTCGCAATGAAAGAGATACAGACAGTAGGCGTGCTCGGCGGCGGACTCATGGGCTCCGGGATTGCGCAAGCGTGCGCACAGGCTGGTTATACCACAATCGTGCGCGAAGTGTCGGAGGCGCTCGGCGAGCGTGCGCGCGCATCCATCGCCAAATCGTTCGATAGGGCAATCGAGCGCGGTAAGGCCAGCGCGGATGACAAGACCAACGCACTGTCCAGGATCAGCTTCACCACTGAGCTGGACGGTTTCGCCGGCGTGGACATCGTGATCGAAGCGGTAGTTGAGGATCTCGCCGTCAAGAGCGACATCTTCGGCAAACTGGATGATATCTGTCCCGCCGAGACCATCTTTGCGTCGAATACATCGAGCCTTACAATCGCCGAGATTGCGGCCGCAACCAAACGCGCCGACAGATTCGTGGGACTGCACTTCTTCAATCCTGTTCCGGTGATGAAGCTGGTCGAGGTCGTGCGCGCGATCCGAACGAGTGAGGAATCGGTGGAGCGCACGATGAGCTTCGTCCGTTCGCTCGGGAAGGAGCCAATCCGCGCGCACGACAACTCCGGCTTCATCGTCAACCTGCTGCTCGTGCCGTACATGATCGACGCGATTCGCGCACTCGAATCTGGAGTGGGAACCGTCGCCGACATCGATAAGGGGATGATGCTCGGCGCCGGCTACCCGATGGGCCCGTTCACCCTGCTCGATTTCGTTGGGCTCGACACCACGTACAAGATCGCCGAGATCATGTACGACGAGTACCGGGAGCAGCGGTACGCCCCGCCGCCGCTGCTCAAGCGCATGGTTCTGGCCGGGATGTACGGGAAAAAGTCCGGGCTGGGGTTCTACAACTATTCCCAGAATCCAGCCGTGCCCAATGAACTCGGACTCTGACACCGCACAGGCCGGAACAGTAGCCATACATCCGCCGGACGATTTCCGCGGCGCATTTCGCTCGGATGCGGATGCGCTCGCTGTCTATTCCGAAGCAGCCGGAATCGCACGCATCTTCCCGCGTGCGGTCGCCGTACCCGCCGACATCGCTGACGTACAGACGCTGGTGCGCTGGGCGCACCGCACCGCTACCCCGCTAATACCGCGCGGCTCCGGTAGCAGCATGAGCGGCGGCGCGATTGGCGACGGGGTGATCGTTGACTTGAGTCGCATGAACCACATCGGCGACGTGGACGTGGCACAACGCCGCATCACAGTCGGACCCGGCGCGGTGCGAGGGGAAGTGGACACGGCCGCGCGTAAAGTTGGCTTACGATTCCCGCCCGATCCATCCAGCGGAGCATTCGCTACGATTGGCGGCATGGCTTCCACAAACGCGTCCGGCGCGCATACACTCAAGTTCGGCTCCACTCGCGCATGGGTCTCGGCACTCGACTGTGTCTTCGACGACGGATCGCGCGCAACGATTGCGCGAGGTGAGCCGCTTCCAGGCGCGATCCCCGCGATTCAACGACTCCGCGATGTTGACGCTTCACTGCGTGCGTCCGACACTGCGCGGCCGAGCGTGCACACTGGTGTACTCAAGGAATCGTCAGGCTACGGCCTGCACGCATATGTGGAGAGTGGCGAGCTGGTGGACCTGATGGTCGGGAGCGAGGGAACGCTCGCCATCATCGTCAGCGTCCAACTCATACTTGCCGATGTAGCGGGCGCCACCAGTTCGCTCCTTGGCGCCTTTCCCACGCTCGAGGGTGCCGTGCACGCCGCGGTGGGTGCACGCAACGCCGGCGCTGTCGCATGCGAGCTGTTGGACCGGACATTTCTGGATGTTGCCGCGCAGGCAGCCGCAATGCTACGCATTCCGCCCGGAACCGAAGCGGTTCTGATGGCGGAGGTAGAGGGCTCCAACAGCGATGACGCAGCCATCGCCGCGAAAACTCTCGGCGAGACATTCCGTGTCGCGGGCGCAAGCACCGTCACGCTGGCACTCACGCCGGGTGACGAGGAGCACATGTGGGAGCTGCGCCATGTGGCGAGCCCCATCCTCGCGAAGCTCGGCCCTTCACTCACGTCGATGCAATTCGTCGAGGACGGCGCTGTCCCTCCGGAGCGGCTTCCAGAGTACGTGCGCGGCGTTCGCGCAATTCTGGATCGGTACGGTGTGAAGGGTGTGATCTTTGGGCACGCGGGCGATTCACACATGCACGTGAACCCGCTCATCGACGTTGCCGCGCCTCACTGGCGCGACACGGTGCAGCACGTACTGGATGATGTGGTACATCTCACCGCGCAGCTTGGCGGTACTCTTTCGGGAGAGCACGGCGACGGGCGGCTGCGCACTCCACTGCTCAGCGCAGTGTGGCCACCGGAAGTGCTCGCGGCGTTTCGTTCGATCAAGGAAGCGTTCGATCCGGCGGACATTTTCAACCCCGGCGTCAAGGTCCCAACCGCGGGCGAGCGGGCCATCGGCGACATCAAGTACGATCCATCACTCGCGCCGCTGCCACCGCGTGCCGCAACTGCGATGGCCAGGGTTTACGGCGACCGCGCGTACGATCGCTTTCGGCTCGCCTTGCTGGACGAGCCGGCGTAACTTCAGCGTCACCTTCACAGCATCCACCCAAACCAATCGGACCCGTGTTCTATACCGAGCCCAAGATCACCGTCATCGCGCGTCCACAGTTCGTTGAGCCCTCCGATCTCCCGGTGAACTGGATCGGCGACAGCACCGATGGTGAGCGTCTGGCGGAATTCGCGGGACGACTGTGTTACATGAGTCAGCGCAATCCCGCATCTCGCACGACGCGCGACTACCTGGAGAACATCAAGAAGCAGGGACACGGCAGTGTGCTGGAGCACGCCAATTATTCGCTACTGGTAGAAGGCGTCAGCCGCTCACTCACGCATGAGTTGGTGCGACACAGAACCGGCATGTCATACTCTCAGCTGAGCCAGCGGTATGTCGATGAGTCCGATGCGAGCTTCGTCGTTCCTCCCGCCATTATCGGCGATGATGCGCTCTACACAGCATGGAAGTCGCAAGTCGACAGCGCGCAGACGTCATACGTGTCGCTGGTGGATCAACTGATGCAGCGGTACGCATGGGTCACCGACAAGGTCCATCGCCGCAAAATGGCGCGCGAGGCGGCCCGAGGCGTGCTCCCCAATTCCACCGAGACAAAGATCGTCGTCACCGGTAACGCGCGGGCTTGGCGCACGGTACTGGAACTGCGGTCAAGTGAGGGAGCCGAACTTGAGATCCGCCGCTGCGCCGTCGCTATTCTACGGCTGCTCATGACTGAAGCACCGGCGTTCTTCGATGATTTTGAGATATACACCGGCGACGACCGGCGCGAAGCAGCCAGAGTGGGGTACCACAAGGTCTGA
>JBBSHV010000281.1:0-3408 GCA_038232435.1 Gemmatimonadales bacterium
CCTTGCAGAAGTCGGTGCATCCGGCGCGTGCTGCACATGTCCGCGACGATCTCTCGAAGCGCGTGCATCTGCGCGCCCGTCAGTGTATACGGAAGCGACTCCCGCAGTGCTGTTGTCAGCTCGCGCTTGTTCTCAAACCGCACACCGGTGCGTGCCTGCCGTGCCAGCTGATTGGCGCGCCGTTGCAGCAACTGCACAAAGAACAGCTCGTCGAACGCGAGCCGCTCGCGCCCCTTCTCCGCCTCTGCTATTGACGATGGCCGATGCACCATGCGCAGTGCGTCGCTCAACGTGACGAGCCCGGCGCGCCTCAGCAGCGTCGCGTCCATCTCGTCTTGCACAAGGGGGAGCAGCGAGTCGAGATGTGCATCCACGAGGCCGCGGATTGCCTTGAACGAAAGCCCCTCCGTCGCGGGATACACCGCCAGCACGCGTCCGCCCAGTGTCGGGTCGCCGTCACTGCCAAGATTGACGTACTCTCGCGGATTGAGCTGCCGGCCGTGGAAGAATCGCACACTTCCAGTAAGAAGGAGCGTATCGTCTTTCTTTATCACGCGATCCAGAAACGGCTGGCCAGGCCATGATGCTTCGATGATGCCACTCTCGTCGCGTACTACAGCCTGAAAAATGCGCAGTCCCTTGCGAGTGGGAATCACCCCTTTCGAGATGACGCGCCCGATTACTGTCGCATCCATCCCGGGCTCCAGTGACGCGATGCGCCGCACCGTGCTCGCGTCCTCGTACCGATGCGGCACCTGCCACAGCAGATGGCCGGCGTTGATTATTCCGAGCTTTCGTAGCGACTCGGCGCGAGCGGGTCCCACCCCTTTTAGAAAGGTGACGGGCGTGTCCAGCCGAACGCGGTGCGTTGCGCCCTCAGGAAACGCCGCCCCGCCCGCACGCGCCATCAGTCGCCAACCACCTCGCGCGAAAAGTCAGCCGCGTTAAACGAAACGAGATCGGTCGCCTTCTCGCCGTTGCCGACGAACTTCACAGGAACGTCAATCGCCTCGTGCACCGCGACGACAACGCCCCCGCGCGCCGTGCCGTCCAGCTTCGTTATCACCAGCCCCGTCACCGGCACGGCTTCCGCGAACGTCCTTGCCTGGCTCACCGCATTCTGGCCAATAGTGCCATCCAACACGAGCAGGGTCTCGTGCGGCGCTCCCGGCAGGCACTTCGCGATCACACGATTGATCTTGCGCAGCTCTTCCATCAGCCCGCCGCTCGTGTGTAGCCGGCCCGCCGTGTCCACGATCACCACGTCATCGCCGCGTTTGACGCCGGCCTCAATTGCGTTGTAAGCCACTGACGCCGGGTCGCTCCCGGCGGCCGCGCCCACGAAGTTCACCCCACTGCGCTCGGCCCAGACACGCAACTGGTCGATCGCGCCAGCCCGGAATGTGTCCGCGGCACCCAATGTCACGGACTTACCCTCCTTGCGCAGACGCGTCGCCAACTTGCCGATGAACGTTGTCTTGCCCGCCCCGTTCACACCAACAACCAGCATCACCAGCGGCTTCTGTGCGGTGGTCACGAGCGACGGATCGGCGTTGCCCGCACGCAAAGCGTGCTCGATCCCGGAGCTAAGTGCAGCCTTGAACTCATCGCTCGTCTTGACGAGACCGCGCTGCGCCAACCGAGACAGATCATCCACCAGCCTAAGGGTGACTGGCACTCCAAAGTCCGCCTGGATCAGAACTTCTTCCATCTGCTCCACCGAACCCGGGTCCACTCCACCGCGCGCGATGACCGCGACGTCCATGAGCGCGACGTGCTTGATCTTCTGCCACAGCGAACGCTTGGGAAGATCGCCTTCTTTTCTGGATAGAAACGCCATTGAGTACGGCTGGGTACGACAAAGAAAACGCCGACCTGGCGACATGCCGGGCCGGCGTTACGAAAGATAATGGTGGCACGCGCCGATGTGGCTTGCTACCCCGGCGTGGCCGCTTCAGCCGCCCTGCATTCCGGACAGCGTCCGATGCCGGACCTCGCGAAACAGCCGGCCCTCCTGCCCCGTGAGCGGATCGCTGCTCCGGTTGCGCAGCGCGACCGCGGGATCATGCGCGACGCCGTTCACACGGATCTCGAAGTGCAGGTGGGGACCGGTCGCCCACCCGGTCATTCCCACATAACCGATGGTGGATCCCATGTTGACGTGCTTGCCCTCACGCAGTCCGGATGCATACCGGCTCAGGTGACCGTAGCGGCTCACCATGCCGTTGCTGTGGCGAACGTCGATCATGTTGCCGTAGCCGCCACGCCGTCCCGCCCAGACGACTACTCCGTCGCCGATCGCCCGCACTGGCGTTCCCATCGGCGCCGCGTAGTCGGTGCCGGTGTGATTGCGCCACGTCCCAAAAATAGGATGGTTCCGGCCGCCAAAGACCGAGGTGATTCGGCGGAAGTTTACCGGAGCGCCGAGGAATGATGCGCTCAGCGATTTGCCCTTGCCGTCGAACCACTCGCTGCTGGAGTTGCTCGTCTTGAAGTGCACGGCCTCTACCACGCGGTCGCCCAGCGACAGCTTGGCGCCGAGAATCTTGTTGACAATGATCTTGCCGTTTGGCTGCTGCAGGCGCTCGACCAGGACGTGGAACTTGTCACCGTCGTCGACGTCGCGCGCCATATTGACGCGGTGCTCGAAGAGATCGGACAGATTCCAGGCCAACGATCTGCGCTGAGAGGCCGGCAGTTCACTCTGTCCCACGCCCTCGAGTGATGCGAGCAGCGACGAATGGATAGTACCATTCAGCGCCACCGTATCGATGCCATGGAGCCGTTCGGCGGTCACGACAACGGGCTGGAAGCGGAGATCTGGAACGCCCGACTTCGCAACGACGGTGTTTGGAGCGGTCGCATCTAGAGCAGCCGCGTTCGCCGATGCGACCACCGCAAGCGACGCGGGTAAACGGGGAGCCACTGGTGGCGTGAGCTCTACCGCTGCCCACGCCATGACTCCGACTGTGGCGTACGTGACGCCGCGTGCAACAGTTGCTTTCAATCCATCTGTCTCCGAATAAAGGTCGGGATTTCCATATCGCTTAGCTCCTGATCCCGACCGTCATTCGAAGACGAACTGGGAACTGACGGCGTCACGCGCCGGCCGATCTCCGGGAGGGGTCCCGAAGACCGCTGGCTGCTAGCTCCCGGTGCAGCCGGAGGCATCGGACGAACTGTCCGACTTGCATGAAGCGGAATCACCGGCGAACCGCGCATCGGGTGAGTCGACGCGGTGGCAGGTTGCGCGGTGGTGCCGACTGTGCCGCGATCGAATCCGGTCGCGATGACCGTAACGCGGATCTCTCCCTGCATCGCCGGCTCGTGCACCGCACCGAAAATGATCTCAGCTTCCTCACCCACGGCTTCGTGCACAATCTCGTTGATCTGATGCACCTCGCCGAG
>JBBSHV010000282.1:0-3403 GCA_038232435.1 Gemmatimonadales bacterium
CCTTGCGCTCGATCTGCTGGGTGCGCATCAAGTCGCGGTGTACGACGGGAGCTGGACCGAGTGGGGCGGTCGCGCGGATACCCCGATCGAGACCGGTGCGCCAGGACTTGCATAAGCGCAGGCGTAGCCGGGCAGATCGTGATACAACGACCGGTGATCCTTCGGCCATTAGTGCAGGCATGGCGGGGACACCGCGTTGTTGAGCATCACAAGGTAACGCCACTCAGCGCTGGGAAACGTGCGACGTGTAGACCCGCTACGCGCTCCGGCCACCGGTCCTGGAATAGCGCTCATCGCTGTAGCCCCGAATGATCGGAGGCTGTACTTTCGCGTTCTGCACCCGAATGCGCATCTCATTGCTCTCGCCTTGATTTGTCATCCCTCATTTCGGACTTTCCCTAAAATGACCATTCGCACCGCGTTTGCCTGGACTGTCCTGTTTGGTCTTGGCGCTGGAGCAGGGGTTGGCGCACAAGCTCAGGGTACGGTTCAGTCCCTCTCCACCGGCGACCATCTCGCCGCGACTGTTGATTCGGTTGCATCACGCGTGCTCAAGAGCACGGGTGTGCCGAGTGCGTCGGTGGCTGTCGTTAGCCATGGGCACGTGGTGTATGCGCAGGCGTACGGCCTGGCGAAACTGGACCCGCGCGTCCCGGCGCGGCCGGACATGCGCTACGGCGTCGGCTCGATTAGCAAGCAGTTCACGGCGGCCGCGATTCTGTTGCTGCAGCAGGAGGGAAAGCTCTCGCTCGACGATCACGTATCGCGCTACGTGCCCGGTCTCACACGCGGGGACGAGGTCACCATTCGCGAGCTGCTGTCGCATACGTCCGGATATCAGGACTTTTGGCCGCAGGACTACGTGCCGCCATTCATGGAAAAGTCCGTTACTGCGCAGGGCATTCTGGACCGCTGGGCGAAACAGCCGCTGGACTTCGACCCGGGGAGCCGGTGGCAATACAGCAACACCAACTTCGTCATCGCCGCGGAGATCGTGCAGAAGGTGAGCGGTACGCCGTTCTTCCAGTTCTTGCGGACCCGAATACTGGATCCGCTCCGGCTCACGAGCGCCGTCGACTTCGACACAGGAGGACCGCGAGCGATCGAGCCCGTCGGCTACGTGCGCTACGCACTCGGCCCCTTGCGTTTAGCGCCCGGAACGGGGCCAGGGTGGCTGTTCGGTGCCGGCGAGCTGGCGATGACCGCACGCGATCTGGCGCGCTGGGACATCTCGATCATCGATCAGTCGCTGCTAACTCCGGCATCATACCGGGCGCTCATGACGACGGTTCTGCTCAACAGTGGTGTGTCCACGGGTTACGGGTTGGGCGTGGATGTCGCCCTCGAGAGCGGCCACCGCGCCATATCTCACAGTGGGGAGGTATCCGGATTCACAGCGCAGAACGTGGTGTTCCCAGACGACAGCGCCGCCATCGTCGTGTTGACGAATCAGGACGCGGCTCCGGCGGCGGCCGCCATCGCACAGCAGATTGCCAGGGTCATGTTCACCGGCGAGGATGCGGAGACGCAGACCCGGACCGCACTCGCGCTACGGATCTTCGGTGGGTTGCAGCATGGCAACATCGACCGCTCGCTTTTTACGGCCAACGCGAACGCATACTTCAGTGACGACGCGGTTCGGGATTTCGCGTCCAGCCTCGCTCCATTCGGCGCACCACGGCAGTTCGTTCAGATATCTCAGCAGAACCGCGGAGGGATGACTGAACGCAGTTACAGTGTTACGTTCGCCGACCGGACGCTTCGGGTATGGACGTACGCAACGCCCAACGGAAAGCTGGAGCAATACCAGGTTGCCCCGGTGGCGAACAACGGCGCGTGACCGTTGGGCGATCGTTGGGCGATCGTTGGGCGATCGTTGGGCGATCGTTGGGCGATCGTTGGTGATACTGGTGTGATCGGCCTCTGAATCGAATAGATTTATAGGCTGGCGAATGACCGGCCAGGAGGACGCTGATGCGCTTCGAGGATCGTCAACTGTTTACGACTGCTCGGTCGCGGCCGTTCCCATCTTCGCCGGTGCAACGTGGTGGGGCTACGTCGGCTTCGACAACGATCGGCTCGCGATCGAGCCTCGACCCGTGCCCGTGGTGACGCTCCTCAGCGAAGCTGTCGAGATGCTTCGCCTACTGGCGGCGGCCAGCAGCCTTGATCTGGTGCTGGACGCTCCAGATAATCTCCCTAGTGTTCTGGCCGATCCGCCGCGAATCCAGCAGGTCCTGTCCAACCTGATCGGCAACGCTATCAAGTTCACGCCGCAAGGTGGCTGCATCACGCTCAGTGGCTTCCGAAACGCAGAGGAAGTGCGGGTGTCGGTATGCGACACTGGTCTAGGAATTCCGGCAGAGCAACTGCCGCACATCTTCGGCCAATTCTGGCAGGGCAATCACGCCGATCACCGAGGCATCGGGCTCGGCCTCACTATCGCCAAAGGAATTGTGGAAGCGCACCGTGGCAGGATCTGGGTCGAGAGCACTGTCGGGGAAGGGAGCAGCTTTTTTTTCACGCTGCCGATCTGCATCTGAGGTTAATGGCATGTGACGAGTTGGAGCGCGCCGGCCCACTCCTTGCCCGACACGTACGGACAAGCGCCGTCGACTGGCCGTTGCTCGTGGCGCATCGAGTTGGCAATTACCGTCACATTCCAAGAGGAGTCAGATGAGCATATTCGGGACACTGATGTCGAAGATCTTTCACCACGGGCAGGCGGATACCCCAGCTGCGGCTCCCACGGCTACGGTGAACACGCCTTCGCAGGCACCCGCGGTGGCGGGCGCGCCACAGGCTGCCCCGGTTGCGGCACAGCCGGTGGACGTGGAAGGGATACTGGAAGGGATGGCAGCGAAGTACCCGCACGAGGTCAACTGGCGATACTCGATCGTTGACCTGATGGCGATGCTCGGGATGGACAACAGTCTGAGCCAGCGGAAGGATCTAGCTCAGGAGCTCGGGTACACTGGCGACATGAATGACAGTGCCACGATGAACGTGTGGCTGCACAAGCAGGTGATGAAGAAGTTGGCGGAGAACGGCGGCAAGGTGCCGGCCAACCTGATGGATTGAAGTTGTCCTCGGTAGCGCTACGCAAATGGCCCGACCGTGCACTTGCACGATCGGGCCATTGTCACGCAGCAGCCTGCAGGGTTCTACTTCAAAAACTGGTAAAGTCCGTACAGCCCGACGGCGGCGCTTCCGACTGATACCGCGGCTCCACCACCGCCGCCGATCAGTATGCCGGCCCCGATGCCAGCCGCGCCGACGACCATAAGCGCGATGGACGAACCAGCATGTGGCCGTGATGCCGCCGCCGAGTTGACGGTAAGTCCGGCGTCCTGCCTGTCAGCCAGAGGCCGGATTCCAACGGGGACCGCGCGCGGGCCGGTGC
>JBBSHV010000283.1:0-3358 GCA_038232435.1 Gemmatimonadales bacterium
ATGAGGAACGCAACAGTGCGATTCAACCTTTCGTCGCTGCGCGATCTGCGCTCGTACGGCGGCGTGAATGCGCCGCTGGGCCTCATCGACGCGAGTGAGCGTGATAGGGTCGCGGGCATAGACGCCGGCCTCGAGCGTGAGCGCGCTGTGGGCACGCAGATCAACTACAACGTGACGCCGCTCCCGTGGCTCCGCGGTCGTTTCAATACCAACTCGTCATTCAACATGCTGCGCGATCCAAATACGCTCAGCTTCGTTCGCACCATTGATTCGACCGGCCAGTTGCGGATTCCGCGTAAGCTCGGGAACACTCAAAACACCAATGCTGGAATAACGATCGACTTTCCGTCGCTGCTGCATCAGTCGGTCACCTTCATTCCAATCGTTCAGCGCTTGATTGGCGCGCTGCAGCCGCTCGACGTATCGCTTGACCGTAATCTGCTCACCGCTTACGATGTAGGCGCTGCCGGTGCACCCCTCACCTATCAACTTGGCCTCGGCGACATCGGTGAATTTCGGCGCCTGGGCAATCAGGCCGCCACCAGCGCCGGCGTCAACACCCAGTTCACGATTTCGCAGAGCATCAATCTTCCACTGGGTGCGACTCTGAGCAATCACTATCAGCGCGTAACTTTACGCGACTGGACCCGCCGTTCCGACAACGGCGACGACATCGGCGATGCTACACAGGTGGTATTCCCCGACGTAGCGTTGCGCTGGAGCCGGAAGATAGCGGCGGCAGGCTCTCCGCTCACCAGCTTCAACGCCAGCGTTCGCGCGCTTGCCACTCGTCAGCTTCTCTCCAGCCCGGGTGAGTTCGATCTCCCCTCGGGCGACAACGGTGAGACGCGCGTGCGCAGCTACCCACTGTCACTCTCGGGCGTATGGGCCGGTGAGCGGCCGCTCACCACGGCCTTCGGCGCCAACATCGTGCAGCGCCTCGACAATCGTCCCGGCTCCAACGGCCGCGGCACCTCACTCGACATCAACGGCGATATCGCAAGGGCATTTGCGCTGCCGTCGCAGTGGCATCCTCGAAGCGATCTCCGTACCCGCCTCACAGTGCAGAATAGCCACGGCCAGAGCTACGTACTCAACCCACTCGCCATCGGCCGTCGCAGCCGTCTCACCGACAACGGCCGCCGTTCGTTCACCCTCACCGCCGACACCGACGTCAGTGACAACGTCGTCTCTAGCTTCGTAATCTCGCGCGTCGCGAGCTTCGACCGCAACCTGAGCCGTGAGTTCACGCAGACAGTGTTGAGTGCCATTCTGCACCTGCAGTTCTATGCAGGGGAGATGCATTGAGCACAGCGCCAGAGGTCACATTGCCGCATATCGGCAGCGCCCACGCAGGAGTACTCATGCCTCAGATATCGCGTGCGCGATTCTGCCCGCAATTCTTACTGTTTATCCTCTGCTTTGCCAGCGCAAGGCTCGGCGCGCAAACCCGCCCCGCTCCCACCGTCACCTCGGAAGGGATCGCCGCGAGTCGGCGACCCGTCCCGGGCGCCGTGTACGAGATCCCGGGTTTCACCCGCGCTGTCGCCAATGGTACGCGCACGCGATCGGGCCAGTCCGGCCCGCGAAACTGGGTGCAGCACGCGCGGTACTCGATCAACGCCACGCTTGATCCCGCAACAAATACGGTGACCGCATCTGAGCATGTCACGTATATCAACAACTCGCCCGACACGCTCGCGGAGTTGATGATCCATCTGTACCAGAACGCCTTCCGCCCGGGTAGCCCGCGACGCGACGAAGTCATACCCACTGATGGAATGACGTTGACCCGCGTCGCCGCGAACGGCACCGCGGTGCCGGAGCAGCACGTTCAGAGCCGGCGCGGTCGCTTGCCGCCTGGGACCATGGCACCGCCAGGGTACATCGTGAACGCGACGGTGATGCAGCTCTCCCTCTCAGCGTCACTCCTGCCGCACGACAGCGTGTCGCTCGACTTCGCATGGTCATATGTCCCGCCGATCACCCCATCGGATGGACGACAGGGCCGCGAAGACCACGTGTACTTCATGGGCTACTGGTATCCGCAGGTCGCCGTCTACGACGACGTCAATGGCTGGGTCGCCGACCCGTATCTTCTCGAAGCCGAATTCTACATGGATCCCGCCGACTACGATGTGCGCGTCACAGTGCCGCGCGGATGGGTGGTCGGCGCAACCGGCACGCTGCGGAACGCGAGCTCCATCCTGAGCACAGCCGCGCGCGCGAAGCTGGCGGAAGCTCGGCGCACTCCGTCCGTCGTCACCATCAGCAAGCCCGATGACGGCAACGCGGCATTTGCTACCATGTCACCCACTGTATCCACCGTCACGTGGCACTTCACCGCGCCGAACGTGCGTGACTTCGCGTGGGGAACGAGTGACCGCTACGTCTGGGATGCGACCAACGCAATCGTGAAGAACGCGCGCCGCGCATCGGACACCGTAGACATCTACAGCTTCTACCGTATTCATCCTCCCGCCGCGGCGTGGGCCACCGGCGGCGCGCGCTTCACGCGCGACGCGATCGAACAACTATCGGTGTATCTGTGGCAGTATCCCTGGCCCACGATGACGTCCATGGAAGGCGTGCTGACGAGCGGCGGCATGGAATACCCGCGATTAACGGTAATGCAGCCATGGGCCGACACGCTCTCGCTCGCCGGCGATTTGATGCACGAGACCGGTCACATGTGGTTCCCGATGCAGGTGGGGGCCAGCGAGACGCGCTACCCATGGATGGACGAGGGACTCACGCAGTTCGACGAAGCGCAGGGAATGCGCATGCTGTATGGCGAGCCGCGCACCGGTGGACGGCCTGGCGATTCGGAGCAGGGCCAGCGCACGATCTACACGCGCATAGCCGCCGCCGGGCGAGACCAGGTGTTGATGACACCTGGCGACCTCTTTCCATCCGACGTGTACAGTCTCATCTATTACGACAAGACTGCGCAGGTGCTCGCGGCGCTACGCGGCGTTGTCGGTGAAGAAACATTTCATCGCGCGCTGCGTGAGTACGGACATCGTTGGACCGGCAAGCACCCGTACCCGTCCGATTTGTTCAACACGTTCGACGACGTTGCGAAGCAGGATTTAAGTTGGTTCTGGAATACGTGGTTCTTCCAGGCGTGGCCGCTGGATCAGGCGATAACGACCGTGAAGCGCGACAGCAACATAACCGGTGTCACCATCGAGGACCGCGGGCTAGCGCCGATGCCTATCGCGCTCGCCATCACGCGTGCCAACGGGAAGGTCGAGCGCGTCAACGCCCCCGTAAACGTGTGGCTCGCCGGCGCGCGACCTTACGTTGTGCGTGTGCCGGCGACGCCGGAGATCGTGCGTGTGGAGATTGATCCGGA
>JBBSHV010000284.1:0-3315 GCA_038232435.1 Gemmatimonadales bacterium
CCCGGTAAGGCTGCCTCTAGCGGCATATACATCCTCGCTCTTTAGTTAGCGGCCTGGCTGAACGATGATTGCTCGCTCGATATAGTCGAGACGTGGAAAGTGGCGCGCAAGATATGCGTTGCCTCCGGCTTCGATGGCACCTTGCTTTCCCGCCCGAACACCACCGCCGGCTGACTCGCCGTAGCCCGAATACAGTCGCAGGACAACGTCCATGCCACTCGTGACCGTCGCGAATGGAGCAAAGCCCTGCGCATCAAGTTGTGGGTTGTCGACGAGATTGATGTAAATCTGCGTCGTGCGAGTACCCGGGCCCGTCATCGCGTACGCCAGCGTTCCTCGCGCGTTGGTCTCGCGGACCGGGTCGTCGGGCATCGTTCGATGCTTCCACGCGGCAATGATGGCGGGGTCGCCATTCAGTCCGAACTGCGCGATGAAGTGCGCCCGCACACGGAAGAACCGCTGGCCATCATAAAAGCCGTGACGCACCAGGGTGTAGAACCTGTCCGCACCGTACGGCGCCAAGTCGCGCTGGACCGCGAGCAACACGGGTCCCTGGCTCGTCTCCAGCCGCACGCCAAAGCGATCGGGTGCGCGCTCCTGCAGCACTCGACTCTCTGGGGAGAGAAGGACGGAAGGCCGCGCGCGCCCGGCAGAGCAACCGGCCAGTAATATCGCGACCACTATCCTGAGAGGTTGAGGCATCGAGTGTATCCGGTTGGATTTCTGATAGATCATATGTCGACGTATGATATACGTCAATTTTGACTGACTGCCGAGCGTAGCAACACTCGGTATTTTTCAGAATGCTCTTTGTCGATAACCGCGGCACCACCGACGCGTATCTCAACCTCGCACTCGAAGAATACGTTCTCCGGCACAGGATGCCAGACGACGACCTGCTGCTCTTCTATGTCAACTCGCCAGCCATCATCATCGGGCGAAACCAGAACACGGTCGAGGAGATAGCCGCGGACGTCGTGGCCGAACGCGGCATTCGCGTGGTGCGGCGGATCTCGGGCGGCGGTGCGGTCTATCATGATTTCGGGAACCTCAACTTCAGCTTCATGACCCGCGACGTGACCGGGCGCTTCAATCGGTACGACAAGTTCAACGGGCCAGTGGTCGAGGTCCTGCGCGAGCTCGGCGTACCTGCCGAGCTCAGTGGCCGGAATGACATTGTGGCCGAGGGTCGCAAGATCTCCGGCAACGCGCAGTTCGCGACCGCGGACCGCATGTTGAGTCACGGCACTCTGCTGCTCGACTCAAACCTGGATGATGTCACCGCCGCGCTCAGGCCTCGGCCCGGCAAGGTCGAATCAAAGGGTGTGAAATCCATTCGCAGCCGCGTGGCCAACATCAATGAGTTTCTTGCGCAGCCAATCACCGTGGACGAGCTGCGCGAACGGATCATCGAGCGCATCTTCGGAACGAGCGACCGTGCACGCATTCCGACGCTCAAACTGGATGACGCGGATTGGCGCGCCGCACGCGATCTGCTGGACCGTAAATGCGGCACATGGGACTGGAACTACGGCGAGAACCCACCCTGCAATGTGCAGCACGCGCGCCGCTTTCCGGCCGGCGAGATCGACGCGCGACTGGATGTGCAACAGGGGCGCATCGCAAGCTTGCGCATCTTCGGCGACTTCATGGGACGCGCGGACGTGCGCGAGCTGGAGACACTTCTGCAAGGCTTGCCGTACCAGCGCGACGCCGTGGCCGGCGCGCTGGTAGGTGTGGATCTCACGAGCTACTTCGGTAACGTCGATCCAGACGATGTTCTCAGCGTTCTCTGCCCCTGAGAGCCGAATCGAGCATTAGGCGTGCGGTCATGGCGTCGCCGCGCAGCACCAAATAGATTCAGCCTCTGACCGGGGTGCCTGCCCACTGATGGCGCAGGCTGAGAGAGTCCCGTAGAACCTGATCCGGCTCGTACCGGCGTAGGGAGTCATACAGATGATTGCAGTTGCCTCACGCACACGCCTCGGGCGCGTGCCGACTTTGACGTCAATCGCCCGCGCGACGTCAATCTTCTTCACCACCGCCATAGCTCTTGCCGCCGCCACGCCACTCGCGGCGCAAGTCAGCGCCAGAGACAGCAGCGGCCACGCCGATTCTACCCGCGCCGATTCGGCCCGTGCACGTAGCCTCGAGCGCGTCATGATCTCCGCGGTTCGAGATTCGTCCGCGCCGATCTCCGAAAAAACGATCACGCGCGCGCAGATCCAGCCGCGCTACTTCGGGCAGGATGTACCGCTGGTCCTGCAAGGCACAACTCCATCGCTCACGTCGTACGCCGAGACGGGGAACTACTGGGGCTACAGCTATATTCGGCTGCGTGGACTGGATCAGTCACGCATCAATCTCACGCTGGACGGGATTCCGCTCAACGACCCGGAAGACCAGGTGTTGTACTTCGCCGATTTTCCGGATCTGGCCAACAGTATCCAGTCGGTGCAGGTACAACGCGGTGTCGGAACGAGCAGCAACGGCACGGCGGCATATGCCGGCTCCATCAACATGGAGACCATCGCGCTCGCGGGGACGCAACGTGCCGGACAGGTGCAGGTCGATGTCGGCTCGTTCGGATCGCGCAGACTGAGCGCGGACTATAGTAGCGGACCGCTCCCCAACCATCTGGCCTTCTACGCGCGACTGTCCGCGCTGCATACCGATGGCTACCGGTATCACTCCGGTGTCCAGGGTCGCTCCGCATTCGTGAGCGGCGGTTATTTCGGCGACCGCGACATCCTGAAGTTCATCGCGACCACGGGCTCCATGCGCGACACGCTCGCGTATCTCGCGGTATCGGACAGCGCTCTCGCCACCGATCGCCGAATCAATCCGCTCACACCGAGAGAGCGCGACGGTTTTGGCGAGCGGCTTGCCGGACTGTCGTACACGCGCCTGCTCAACGCCAACTCGTCGCTCTCGACAACACTGTACCGGATATCAGCCACCGGTGACTATGATGTCCTGATCGATTCACTGAATACTTTCCATCTCGACTTCGCGTGGTATGGCGTCAACAGCGTGTTCAGCTATCACCACGACCAGCTCAAGCTCGACCTCGGTGCTACCGCGGATACGTACGCGCGCGATCACTACGCGTTCGCCAATCCCGATCTGATCAATGCGCTGTACTTCAACACCGGGCACAAGCGCGACGAGGCTGGTTTCGTCAAGGCCGCGTACACCGTCGGGCGCGCCACGCTGTTCGGCGATGTCCAGGGACGACACGCCGAGTTCCGATACACACCGGACGCGCATTCCGGCATCGTCGGCAGCTCCATCTCCTGGTCATTTCTCAATCCG
>JBBSHV010000285.1:0-3278 GCA_038232435.1 Gemmatimonadales bacterium
AGATGCTCCAGTCCGTCGGCACCGGCATCTATCGCTTCGCGCGCATCTGCCAGCGATCCAACATGAACTACAGCGAGCTTGCCGCGCGCATGTGCGGCACGCACAACCGCCCGCAGCTCCTCACGCGACAGTGTCGGGAGATGTATTCCATACGTGCTACCATCATCGAGGATGATCTTGATGTAGTCCGATCCTCAGCGATACGCGCATCCACGAACGCGACCGCCGAATCGGGGGAAGCCAGCGTTGGGATGGGGAAGCCGTACTCGGTGCCGTGTCCCTTTGGCGCAGTGACAAGAACCCCAGCAGAATAGATGTCCGCGCGGCCCGCGGCACGGTGTGCCTTCTGCTCGGCGCGCAGCCGCGCACCCTCGCCCGGGTCGCTGAACATGTCCAGCTCAGTGGTAACACCAAATGCGAGTGCCTGCTCCAGCGCATCGCCGAACACATGCGTATGCGAGTCGATCAGGCCGGGCAGCAACGTCGAGCCGGAGCCGTCGACGATTGTCGCGCCTGTGGGAGCTCGCAGCGAACTACTTATCGCAGCGATTTTACCGGCCGATACAAGGACGTCACGCGTTCCGATAGATCTGGTGCCATCGAACACACGGACGTTCTTGAACAGGGTCTGGCCGCTTTCCTGCGCAGACAAACTCTGCGCGGATAGAACCGATGCGGCCAGACTGATGCACGTTGCCGCGAGCAGCGGCAAGGTAGCGATGAACGAGGAGAAGCGATGCGATGCAGGCACTGTTTACACTCACTGTCATTGACGGAGTGTTCAGTATGGCCCTGGCATCGCACTGTACCAAGTGGAGCGTGTCACCCGCGGTATGTGACACTTGTCACGTGCAGCTAGGTGTCACGTACCGCGCTACCGTGGCGTGACGGGCACCAGTGCGGCAGGAGAAGTGACGGGCGCGGCGGATGGCGCGCTGGTTACCCACGCGGTCCACCACAGGTTGCGCAGCATCTGTGCGCCATCCGCGAGTCGTTGGGCGGTGAATGCCTTGTTCTCGGGCGCTGTTGTCTGCGCGTTGAAGGGTGCCTGCTTGTCCAGAGCGTAGAGGTGCTCCACCTCACTGTTGCTGCGGTGAAGATACGTCAGGATCGCCGGCCTCAGATCATTCACGGAGATCGCCTGTGGGACGGAGTCGATGCGGGGGAGCAGGTCCTGAATTCCGATGTGGGTCTGGAGGTACGCTGACTCGAAGCGCGAGTGAAAGCGTTTATCGGTGGCGTAGCCTTTTGGGTTATCTCCTACCCAGCCGTTGAAGTTCACGGAAGTGTGCGCTGGATTGGAGCCATCGGCGACGTAGTGTCCGAGAATGCCGGCATCGTTAATAATTCGCGCCTCGATCCATGCGCGCGTCTGATTGTTGGGAGCGGCGCGCCATAGCCGGAACTCCACGCGCAGACGTTCCGTCAACTCGAGAATGCGGAACGGAAGGAATCCATACTTCACGGCATCGACACCAGCGGCGCGCAGTGTGTCCGCGTACGCGTAACGCTGCGGCGCGGCGAACGCCGAGGTGAGCGTTGCGGGTGACACCATATCCATGTCGATGAAGTGATCCGGCGCCGATCCCGCGTCGAGCGCAGGGTCGATGGCCGACTCGGTGCGGTCGCGCCAACGGTCCGGCTCCGGGTTCAGATACGCGAGCTGCGCGGTAGCGTTGCGGAAGAAAGCAGGCATCGCGGCCGGAATCCTTGCGGCTGCTGCCTGGCCGGTGAGATAGTGGCCACGCTCGCCCCATGCAAAGAGCGGAACGACGTGAGTGGCCGCAAGCGCCGCAACGATCCCGATGCACCACATGCTAATACGCATACCGCGACGCATACCGCCGGACAATCTGTTGG
This sequence comes from Gemmatimonadales bacterium, assembly GCA_038232435.1. Taxonomy (GTDB): domain Bacteria; phylum Gemmatimonadota; class Gemmatimonadetes; order Gemmatimonadales; family Gemmatimonadaceae; genus Fen-1247. Next base: position 1,861 of record JBBSHV010000285.1, read on the forward strand.
AAAGAGTCATGCTTGGAAGTTACACTTCCAATCTCATGCAGTGCCCGAAGCTGTTAGCTCACGCAACCACACGCTCCGCGCTCGCTCCGACGCCGCATACACCGCGGCTCCGAGGCCCGCCGGTCCCGCGCCAACGACGACCAGGTCATACACCTCGCCGGGTGCTGCATTCACTTCGAAGCCCATGTGCCGAGCAAATTCAGTGATCGAGGGATTCTTCAAGCGCTCGCCGTTGCGGCCGATCACGATCGGCGTTTCGGCCGCTGTGACGCCGAATCGTCTGAGAATTCCTTCAGCCCCCTCATCCTGTTCGACATCGGTCCAGTGGAACGGAATGCCATTGCGCGTGGCGAATTCACGAAGACGGTGCGCCTCCGGCGAGAAGCGCGACCCGATGATCTTGATACCTTCGTAGTCTCCACCAATGAGCAAGCAGATCGACATCACCTGCAAATTCGCCGGCTCGTGCACGATGACAATGACTCACGCGTAGTAGCACATGTAGTATCACACGCAATATCATGTGCAGCGCTCTGAATGCGTCGCCAAACGTGCGCTAGATGTTGCTCGGTAGTGAGCATGTTTCCAATTCCGACGCGCATCACTACACGCCCGCGCAGCCGCGTGTGGGTGATGTACGCATCGCCGCTCGCGTTGACGGCGTCCACGATCTTCTCGTTCAACCGGTCGCACGACTGCGGATCGAGATCGCCCGGGTTGAAACGGAAGCATACTACCCCCATGGGAACCGGAGCCATAACTGTGAATTGGGGGTCGCCGTCAATCCACTGGACCAGCAACTGCGCCAGCCTGCACTGTTCCCGAATACGCGCAGCGATGCCGTCGCGCCCGAAAGCACGGAACACCATCCACGCCTTGAGCGCGCGAAATCGGCGTCCGAGCTGAAGACTGTAATCCATGTAATCGATGGCGGGTGACATCACTCCATCATTAGCCGCATGCTCTCCAGAAGCGTCACCACGCAGGTACTCCGGAACGAGAGAAAACAGCGCGCGGAGCACATTGGGATGGCGCGTATACAGCGTACTGAAGTCGAGCGGCACAAATAACCACTTGTGCGGGTTGATGACGACGGAGTCGGCCAGCTCGGTGCCTGCCATCACATCGCGCCGCTCGGGCAACACCGCGAGCGCACCGCCATACGCCGCGTCCACGTGAAGCCAGGCGCCGTATGCTCGGCACACAGCCGCGATCTCAGCGACCGGATCGATGCTCGTGGTCGAAGTAGTACCTATTGTCGCGACGACCGCCAGGGGACGGAAACCACGTTGCACATCTCGTTCAATGGCCGCACGCAACGCGTTCACGTCGAGCCGGAACTCTGCGTCGGTAGCAACACGCACGACGTTCGCCTCACCGAGACCCAGTACGATCATTGCCTTATCCAGCGAGCTGTG
>JBBSHV010000286.1:0-3273 GCA_038232435.1 Gemmatimonadales bacterium
AGATGGTGATGCCGGGTGACAACGTTCAGATGGAGATCGAGCTGATAACGCCGATCGCAATGGACGAAGGGCTGAGATTCGCCATCCGCGAGGGCGGCAGAACTGTCGGCGCCGGCGTCGTCGCTAAAATCCTGCAATAACCGATAGAGACACGATATGGCTGGCAAAATTCGCATTCGGCTCAAGGCCTTCGATCACGCAGTGATCGATCAGGCATCGGCGGACATCGTGCGCACGGCTGAGAAGACCGGTGCATCGGTCTCCGGGCCGATTCCGCTTCCGACCAAGACGCAGCGCTGGACGGTTCTCCGTTCGCCGCACGTGGACAAGAAGTCGCGCGAGCAGTTCGAGCTCAAGACGCACAAGCGCCTGATCGATATCCTCGATTCAAAGGCGCAGACGGTAGACGCGCTCACGAAGCTGGATCTGCCGGCTGGTGTGGACGTCGAGATCAAGGTCGAGTAGAACAACAATGATTGGTATCATAGGCAAGAAGATCGGGATGACCCAGATCTTCAACGAAAAGGGACAGCAGATTCCTTGCACCGTGATCGAGGCGGCACCGAACCCGGTGCTCCTCGTCACCAACAAGGACGAGCGGGGTTTTGCGTCCGTGCAGCTGGGCTTTGGCACGCAGCGCGTCGCGCGCGAATCCAAGCAGGGTGAGCGCACACCGCGCGGCCGCCGCGCCAACAAGGCAGAGATCGGTCACGCCGCCAAGGCGGGACTGGACGCGCCACCGCACACGCTGCGCTCGTTCCGTCTGGATGACGCTCCGGGCAAGAACCCGGAGATCCCGACGTACAACGTTGGCGACAAGATCGACCTCACGATCTTTGCGCCCGGCGATACCGTCAAGGTCACCGGCGACACGAAGGGCCGAGGCTTCCAGGGTGTGGTGAAGCGCTGGGGCTTCGGTGGCGGTCCGAACACGCACGGTAACACCAAGCATCGGCGTCCTGGCTCCATCGGACCCGGCACTGATCCGTCCCGTGTCATCAAGGGGAAGAAGATGCCGGGCCACTACGGTGACGAACGTCACACGCAGACGCATCTCCGGGTCGAGAAGATCGACATGGATCGCAATTTGATCTACATCCGCGGCAGTGTGGCTGGATCCCGCAACGGGATCGTCATGATCCGCAAGCAGGCGTAACGCACAATGGACGATATCCAGAACAACGAGCAGCAGATGGCCGATCAGGCCACCGCTTCACTGAGTGCAGCGGCGTACACCGCCGGCGGCACTCAGCGCGAGGCGATCACGCTTCCCGCCGATCTATTTGACGGGACCGTGAACGTGCCGGTGATGCACCAGGTGGTGAAGGCGTATCTCGCCAATCAGCGCCAGGGCAACGCCTCCACCAAGACGCGCGGCCTCGTGACGGGCGGTAATCAGAAGCCGTGGAAGCAGAAGGGAACCGGTCGCGCTCGCGCCGGCTCGATACGCTCGCCCGTGTTTGTTGGCGGTGGTACGGCTTTCGGCCCGTTACCGCGCGATTACACGGTGCGCACGAACAAGAAGGTGAAGAGTCTCGCTCGCAAGAGCGCGTTCAATGCGCGCGCCGCGGAGGATTCACTCTTCGTCATCGACCGTTTCTCATATGACACGCCCAAGACCGCACAGCTTGTCGCGCTGGTGGAGTCGCTGAATCTGGTTGGCCGGAAGATTCTCGTTCTCACCGACGGCGTTAACAAGAACGTGTATCTGAGTGGTCGCAACCTGCAGCGCACGCACGTGATGCCGTTCTCCGATGCGTCCGCGTACCACATCCTGTGGAGCGACGTGGTGCTGGTCGAGTCCGGCGCGATTGGCGAGTCCCTCGCGCCGATGCCCGAGGGCGAAAGGCCCGCGCGCGAAAGGCCCGCGCGCTCCACGGCCAAACAGGAGAACTAAGCGATGGCAACGCTATTTCGCACGATTGTGCGCCCCATCATGACCGAGAAAACCTCGGCCGCGTATCAGGACCGTCAGGAGTACACGTTCGAGGTCGCGTCCGACGCCAACAAGCTGGCGATCAGGGCCGCGGTTCAGAAATTGTTTGGTGTTACCGTGACCGGCGTACAGACGATGAACGTCCGTGGCAAGCGTCGTCGCGTCGGCCAGAGCATCGGCACGCGGGCGAACTGGAAAAAGGCGATCGTGACGCTGAAGGACGGCGACTCGATTGACATCTTCGAGGGTTAAGGGGGTTTAAGCAGCAATCATGGCAATCCGTCAGTTCAAGCCCGTCACCAAGAGCTCGCGTCACCGCTCGGTTTCCGGCTTCACAGAGATCACCCGCAGCACGCCCGAGAAGTCGCTGGTCGAGCCGCTCACCAAGTCCGGTGGCCGCGACAACCACGGTCACATCTCGATGCGCCGTATCGGTGGTGGTCACAAGCGTCAGTACCGCATCATCGACTTCAAGCGCAACAAGTTCGCGCTGCCGGCGGTGGTGGAGCACATCGAGTACGATCCCAACCGTTCTGCGCGCATCGCGCTGGTGCGGTATGAGGATGGCGAGAAGCGCTATATCCTGCACCCCAAAGGACTGTCGGTTGGCGACACCGTGATCTCGGGGCCTGGCTCCGACACGCGTATCGGCAACGCGCTTCCGTTGCGCGAGATGCCACTCGGAACGGACGTGCACAACATCGAGCTCAAGCCCGGTAAGGGCGGCCAGATGGCGCGCTCTGCCGGAATGTCGGCGGCGGTTGTCGCGAAGGAAGGCGACTATGTAACGTTGCGCCTTGGCTCGACGGAAGTGCGCCTGGTACACGGAACGTGCATGGCAACAGTGGGTGTGGTCGGCAACGCCGAGCACGAGCTGCTGTCGGCGGGTAAGGCAGGAAAGTCGCGCTGGCTCGGTAAGCGGCCGAAGGTGCGCGGTGAAGTAATGAACCCGGTTGATCACCCACACGGCGGTCGTACGCGCGGCGGGCGCAACGTCGTGTCACCGTGGGGCAAGAAGGAAGGCGTGAAGACGCGGCATGCCAAGAAGGCGTCGACACGACTCATCGTGCGCGGCCGTCGCCGCGGCAAGGCGACGCAGTCTTAAGAGACGGATAACAGAAAATGGGACGTAGCGTACGAAAAGGGCCGTTCGTTCACGAGTCGCTCATGGCGAAAGTGGATAACATGAATAGCCGCAACGAGAAGAAGGTCATGAAGACATGGTCCCGCGCGAGCACCATTCTTCCGGACTTCGTTGGGCACACGTTTGCCGTGCACAACGGAAATAAATTCATCCCCGTCTACGTGACGGAGAACATGGTCGGGCACAAGCTCGG
>JBBSHV010000287.1:0-3269 GCA_038232435.1 Gemmatimonadales bacterium
CCCTGGCATACAGCGGTGCCGCCGGCGTGTACATCCCGCTCCCGATCATAGCGCAATCTGCTTCACTGGACATAGGTGCCCGCTACAACGCTATCGGCCGGACGCGCTATCTCACCAAGGGCGACATCATGAACGACCCGAACGATCCCAACGGCATTCTTGTCACACCGCGGGAGAGTGACGCGCGATTCGTGACGTACCACCTGGGGATCGCTGTCAGGTTCTAGGGTGGATTTCAACTTCGTTCGTCATCGAGATCGCGGCGTGCCGCGCGGCAGCGTCTCGGGCATTTCAGCGACGACATAGGCCATCACCGCCATCGCCGCTGCGCAGCGCGCAACTTCCGCCGGCGGTAATTCGTGTCGCGGAGATCGGAGTCAGTAGCTGAGCTATGGCGTTCGTCGTCGCCATGATCCGCGGCGCGGCGCGATACCGCACCACGCGCCGGTAATTCTCAAACGGATCGCCGGTCGTGCCGAATGGAACGTCGTAAACGACGATCTTTCCGCGCATCGGCGGTCCTGGCATGGAGATCGTCAAAGCTGTTCACGACGAGGCGTCCCATCAGCGCCAGCTTCACTCGGATCTGGTCCAGCGGAACCGTCACGCGGCCATTGCCGCCGATGAGGCGCGATAGCGCGAAGATCACACCGGTAGTGCGTCCGATGGTAGTTGCGACCGCGGCGCCGTCAACGCCCATGATTCTCTCCGCAAGGTGCTCGGCTATACTGGCGCCGACATTGTCGAAGTCGCGTGCGTTCACATTCCCGTCCCTCGGAATGCCGTCGGTCCCGATGGACTCATTTCCGACCCGGCGCGGCGCGGCGAGATTGCCGCGGCGCTGGCAACGCTGGTCCAGAACGCCAGGAAAGGAGAAGGTTAGGGCACGAGAGGCATCGTCGCGCGCAATCCGCCGCACTCTAATGTTCCCCTACGCGCGCAAGACTGCCCTACCGCCGCACGTACGCGATGTAGTCCGTGACGGCCGGTTGCTGCCCCAGCTCTCGGACGATGGATGCAATCTGGCCGCGATGATATGCCGAGTGCAGCACGACGTGCATGATGATGTCCGACACCGTGTTGGAGAACGGCTCGCCCTTACTGTTCGTGTATCGGGCCGACCGGGTCAGTTCATCCTCGGCCGCTGTCTGAAGGTGTGTCCGCCATGCCGTGTGCAGATTAGAGATGTGGTGCTCCCATTCGGCTGGATCGATATCGGGCCAGATGGCAATGTTGGCTTTCTCCTGGTTGATTCGCGCGAGCCAGTTCCATTCGGCGCCGATGATGTGCGCAATCAGCTTGCGAGCTCGCTCCGGTATTGTCGTCAGTTGCTGCATCGAGCGAACGGCTTCAAGATTTCCCCAGGCGTCGTACGAAATAAGCTTGTCAGGTGTCTGCATCGGGTCCATAGCTGTTTTCCTCCTTTTTGGAGTACTGCGAAGGGCGCTATCTCAGTCGGCGCCTTGGATTGGAACGACAACGCTGCCACGCTCCCCAGTGATATCGGCGTCACGCTGTTCCGCTGTCTTCATATTGGGCAGGAGTCCGGTCAGTAGCCCCAACGCGGGAAGATAGGAGCAAACGTGAAAGACGAAGTTGATGTTGGTTCGATCCGCGAGCCATCCTAGCAAGGCGGCACCAATCCCACCCACACCGAACGCGAAGCCGAAGAACAGCCCGGAGATTGTTCCCACCTTTCCCGGTACCAGCTCCTGTGCATATACCAGGATCGCCGAAAACGCCGAGGCTATGACGACGCCGATCACCACACTCAGTATCTCGGTCCAGACCAGATTGGCGTACGGGAGCGCCAGTGTGAATGGCAGCACTCCCAGGATGGACCACCAGATGACGTATTTGCGACCGACGCGGTCGCCGATGGGACCACCAATGATGGTGCCTGCCGCGACGGCGCCCAGGAAGATGAACAGGTGCAGCTGGGCGCTCTGCACTGACAGGTGAAACTTGCCTATCAGATAGAAAGCGTAGTAACTGGTCAGGCTCGCGAGGTAGAAATATTTGGAGAAGATGAGCGCCATCAGAATGGCGAGTGCTCCGCGCACCTGTGTGCGTGAGAGGGGAAGGTGAGTGTTATCGGCCTGCTCCGGCGACGATGTGGTGACTGACTGACGTGTCTTGTACCAGCCACCCACATTCCACAGGAACACGATCCCGAGCAGCGCCGCGAGCGAGAACCACGCGATGCTCGACTGCCCCAGCGGCAACACGATGAACGCCGCGAGCAGTGGACCGAGCGATGAACCAAAGTTGCCACCCACCTGAAACAGCGATTGAGCGAAGCCATGCCGTCCGCCGGATGCCATCCGTGCGACACGCGATGACTCCGGGTGAAACACCGAAGATCCCACGCCCACAAGTGCCGCGGCCAGGAGCAGCAGTGGGAAAGTGCCAGCAATCGATAGCAATAGCAGACCGACCAGCGTGAAACTCATTCCTGCAACCAGCGAGTACGGTTGCGGCCGGCGATCGGTGTACAGACCAACTAGCGGCTGCAACAGCGACGCGGTCATCTGATAGGTAAGCGTGATGAGCCCGATCTGCCCGAAGTCGAGTCTGAAGTTCGTCTTCAGCATGGGGTATATCGCGGGCAGCAGCGATTGCATCATGTCGTTGAGCAGATGACAGAAGCTGATCGCGCCCAGAATCTTGATTACAGCGCCGGAAGAACCGTTGTTGACGCTAGCATTATGGACTGCCACGGCCGCTATGCCGTCGGTGGATTTTCGCATACTCTGTATACATACATAGCGGCGCGCGCTTGCAACGTCCACTCGGCACCGCGAAGTTCTAGATGTCTCGCGTTTATGACTCAGTGTTGCGAATCATCCACACACCCGATTCTTGCCTTGATCAATGGCTCACTTCATCTGCAGTACCTGCGGCACGCAGTTCGCTGAATCGGAGGCGGCGCCAGCATCGTGCACTGTCTGCATGGATGAGCGTCAGTTCATAGGCAAAGACGGCCAACGCTGGACCACATTGGATGCGCTTCGCCACGGGCATCGCAATGCGATTCAGCGACTGGAGCCGGCGCTCTACGGGGTCGGCACAGTGCCCGAATTTGCCATCGGCCAGCGGGCGCTGCTCCTGCGCTCCCCCTCGGGAAACGTCCTGTGGGATTGCATTGCGCTTCTGGACTACGCGACTATCGACGTAATTGCGGCATTCGGCGGCCTCGCCGCGATCGCGATTTCACATCCACACTACTATACAACGATGGTGGAGTGGGCGCACGCGTTTGGGTGCAA
>JBBSHV010000288.1:0-3250 GCA_038232435.1 Gemmatimonadales bacterium
ATCATACGCACGGTACGGCGTTCGGGTCTCGCCGTCCTCGCGCGCCATCTGTGCATCGGCAAAGAACCAGCGGAAGCCAGCTTCGGCGACATACTCACCCACACCGGCACGCACGCGGGGGTGCGGCGCTCCGGGTAGCGGCTCCCACCAACCACGTGGCCGATACGCACACTCAGGAACCCAGCATCCGTCCGGCGCCGAGCCGAAGATGCGAGTGTGCTCTGAGCGGCCAAGCCCTAGCTGGAGACGGATGCTTTCGTCGCGCCCCAGGAGCGGGAGAAAGCCGTGCGTCGCCGCTCCCCCAGCAAGCTCGATGCGGCCACGCGAGGCGAGGTTGCGAAAGGCCGTTGGGATGTCGCGGTCGATCGCGTGGAAGAGCGTGCGAAGTTGGTCCAGCCGAGCTCCCCAGAAGCGCGCGGCCGCTGAGAGCGCGCCACCGTCCACGTTGGACAGCGCGAGTGCAGTCTCCGTGCACGATGCAATTCGAGCTTCGAAGTAGCGGTCCAGCTCGCGACAGAACGTAGGACTAGCAAGCTGGTTAGCGAGCACCGGCGTGAAGGCGATCGTCAGCGGCGCGGGAACGGCGGCCGTCTCGAGCTCTAGAAGATGCGCCAGCAAAGGGAGGTAGCTGTCGATTGCCGCCTCTGACAACCAGTCAGTTCCGTGCGGCCAGGTACCGTGATTCAGTACGTACGGCAGGTGGCTGTGCAACGTCAGGACAAAGTCCATCCGGCTCCTATCTGGTTCCTATCGGTGCGCTAACAGTACGCGAACAGTACACTAACGGTGCGGCCAGCCGGCGGCGAGCACGCCCCGATAAACCGACAGGTACCGTTCCTCCGAACGCTCCCACGCAAAATCGCGTGACATCGCTTCCTGCACCATCGATCGCCACCGATCTCGATCGTCGAAGGTGCGCACTGCACGTACCGCGGCGCGGACGAACGCGCTTGCGCTATAATCGTCGAACAGGAATCCGGTAACATCATCCTCCACCGTATCGGCAAGTCCGCCGACGCTGCGTGCCAGCGGAAGCATTCCATACCGTTGCGAACGCATTTGCGTGAGGCCACACGGTTCGTACTTACAGGGCATGAGCAGAATGTCCGCGCCGGCGATGAGGCGATGCTCGCGCGCGTCCGTGAAGTCCGTCTCCACGCGGACCTTGTCCGGCCAACGCTGCGCAGCCCGCTCCAGCGCCTCCACGTATTGGCGCTCGCCCGCGCCAAGAAAGATGAATTGCGCGTCCAGGTTGAAGAAGCCGGTATCCGCGAGGATGAGGTCGAGTCCCTTCTGCGCAACGAGGCGCGCACTCATGCCGAAGATGGGGATTCCTTCGCGTTCCGGCAGTGCGTACTCTCGCTGCAGCGCCGCACGGCAGACAGCTTTGTTGGTGATGTCCAGACGTGAATATCGTGCGGCGATGTTGTGATCAGTTTCTGGATCCCACATCCGCTGATCGATCCCGTTGACGATGCCAATGAACCGGTCCCGCAGTGCGAGAAACGCGGAGCTCAACCCGAAACCACCCGACGGTGTGCGCAGCTCGTTGGCGTGCGTGCGGCTCACGGTGGTCACCGCGTCCGCGAAGGCCATGCCACCCTTGAGAAAGTTTACGCGCCCGTGCCACTCCATCTGCGCGAAGTTGAACAGATCCCACGGCAGGCCGATATCAGGCAGCGTTTGCGGCGGGAAGTGTCCTTGATAGCCGGCGTTGTGCACTGACAGCACCGGCGAGATCTCCTGATAGAAGGGGTTACCCGCGTACCAGTTGCGCAGATAAATCGGGGCGAGCGCGGCGTGCCAATCGTGCGAGTGCAGGATGAGCGGCGTGGATGTTATGCGTGGCAATGCACGGAGTGCCGCCGCGCAGAAAAAGGCGAAGCGGCGGCTGTTATCCGCGTAGTCACCGCCTTCGCCGTACAGCCCATCTCTATCGAAGTAGTGCGCGTTGTGGATGAAAAAGACGGTGGGACGCGCCCTCGTGCGTCGCTCCGGCGCATCCGCCGACGGAACGTGTGGCGGAAGCGCGTACAGCCGCGCCTGCTCGGCACGCGGCCCCACCTGGACCACGAAGGGATCGCCAACGGGTACGAGCGCGCCCACGTTCTGTTGCACTTGCCGGTACAGCGGCATGATCACCGAAGTCGGCACGCCCGACGCAGCCTGGAAGTTCGCCAGACTGGCCACGGCCTCGCCCAGTCCGCCGGTGCGCGCGTACGGTGCGAGCTCCGCGGCAAGGTGCACCACACCGGCCCAGGTCCCACCGGTGGTCGTGAGAGGTGAGCGCTCACCCAGCGTCTGCGTCAGCATGTCCACTCGCCGCTCAGCCGGTAGGTGGATCGTCGACGAATGACTCCGGGCGCATCGCCGGCGCATAATAGTCCGCCGCGTATTGCTGCACCATTCGACGCGCCGTGAACTGCTGGCCAGCGACGCAGATCGCTTGCTTCATCCGCTGGATCCATTCCGTAGGGAGGCCGGCGTCGTCGCGCTCGTAGAAGAGCGGCACGATCTCACGCTCCAGAATAGTGTAGAGCTGCTCCGCATCCGCCGCATCGGCCGCCTGGTCATCCAATGTAGCGGCGACGAGCGGGATCGCCCAGCCGTTGAGGCCATTGTATGCCTCCGGCCACCAGCCGTCCAACGTGCTGAGTTGCGGGATTCCATTGAGCGCAGCCTTCATGCCGCTAGTGCCGCTCGCTTCCAACGGTACGCGCGGCAAATTGAGCCAGAGATCCACGCCCTGAACGAGCCGCGCGGCACTGCGCATGTCGTAATTCTCGACGAATACAACTCTCCCCGCCAGAGATGCGTCCTGCGTGAACTCGTACACACTCTGAAGAACCCGCTTGCCCGGTACGTCTGCCGGGTGTGCCTTACCCGCAAAAACAAGTTGTACCGGACGTCGCGCATCCGTGAGGAGCGCCCGCAAGCGATCCAGATTGTGGAAGATGAGATCGGCCCGCTTGTAGGTCGCGAACCGACGCGCGAACCCGATCGTGAGGGTGTCGGGATCCAGTAGCAGACCCTCGGAAATGCCGCGGAGCGCCTCGTGTTCCGCGCTCGTCGGTTCCGCGCTCGTCGATTCCCCGCTGGTGGATGCCGCGGCCGGATTACTCCAACGGCGTCGCGCCGTTTCGCGCAGCATATTGAACAGTGCGTACTTGAGCCCCTGGTGCGCTCCCCAGAGCGCAGCATCATCCAGCGATACCAGCCGCTCCCATACCGTCGGATCATCTCGGCGGGA
>JBBSHV010000289.1:0-3224 GCA_038232435.1 Gemmatimonadales bacterium
AAGATGGTCTACATGGACGAGCGGCCTACCGCCGGCGACGTGTGGGTGAGTGGCGTGAGCTCGCGCGAAGCGAGCCGGAACGACGTCTCCAGGATGCGCCGGCAACTGGGAATAGTGTTTCAGGATTTCCGCCTGTTGGAGGATCGCACCGCGGAGGCCAACGTCGCGTTCGCTCTGGAAGTAACAGGCGTCCCGCGTGGTGCTATCGGGCCGAAAGTGGCGCGCGCGCTCACGCAGGTTGGCCTCGCGGCCAAGGGCACAGCATATCCACGCGAGCTGTCCGGCGGTGAGCAGCAGCGCGTCGCGATTGCGCGCGCCTTGGTCAACGATCCATTCATCGTTATCGCCGATGAGCCAACCGGGAACCTGGACGAGCGCGCCACGCGCGGCGTTTTTCAACTGTTGCGCGAGATCAACGCCGCCGGAACCGCGGTGGTCATGGCCACCCATGATCTCGATCTCATCCGTCGCACGGAGTACCGGACGATCGAGCTGAATCACGGACGCATCGTTTTCGATAGCTCCGAGGCACCATCTTCCAGCCACGAGCAGAACCGCGACCCCGATCGCGAATTCAATCGCGGTGGCACGCACGAGCCGAATTACGAGCCCAGGTACGAACCCAAGCAGACGCCAGGGATGGCGCCGCACCTGGATCGGATCGAGGAGTACGACGAGACATGATGGCGCTGCGCGAAGCACTCGCTGCGTTCCGGAGAGCACCGCTTCTCAGCACTCTGGGCGTGGTCACAATCGCGTTCTCGCTCTTTGCGTTCGGACTCTTCGGCCTCGTCGCGATCAACATCCGCCAGGCGCTGCAGGCAGTTGAAGACCACGTCGAGATCCGCGCGTTTGTCGCGGACGGCACCGCGGTTGAAGCGTCCAGCGCGGCCATGGGCGACATCCATGCATTTCCCGAAGTCCTGAGTGTCACTTATGTATCGCCCGATGACGCGCTGGTACGCGCTCGGCGCGAGCTTGGCGAATTCAGCGACGTCTTTGAGGCAGGAGTGCTTCCGGCATCACTAGACATTCGGCTCAAGCCGGGCTTTCGCGATCCCACGACCGTGATGGCGGTGGCCAATCGCGTGAAGTCGTACGATTTCGTGGACGACGTACGCTACGGCGAGGACTGGGTGACCAAGCTGTACCGGCTGCGCACCATTGCCACCCTCGTGGGCACCGGACTCGGGCTCGCCTTCGCGGCCGTGGCGGTGATTATTATCGGCGCAACCATCCGTATCATGGTCCTGGCGCGCGCACGCGAGATCTCAATCATGAGACTCGTCGGCGCGACCAACGGTTTCATTCGCCTGCCCTTCCTACTTGAAGGGTTTTTTCAGGGCGTGCTCGGCGGCCTGCTCGCCCTCGCGCTCACATGGGCGACCAACAGCGCGATCAGCCACTCCTTCCTCCGCACGAGCTTCTTCGACCCGCAGCTCGCAACGTTGGGCGTGGTCGGTGGCGCCATGATCGGGCTGCTTGGTAGTACGTTCGCCGTGGGGAGGCACCTGCGCCGCCTGTGAAGCATCGTATGATCCCGGCGGCAACGCTGCTGCTGGTTTGTTTCCTGGCCCTGCCGTTCGTAATGTCCGTTCCGGCATCCGCACAGGCGACAGCCACGGACGCTCGTCTTCGCGACAACCGTGACGAGCTAGCGCGCATCCGCAAGGAGCGCGACGCGCTGCAGGCAAGGATGGACAAGCTGCAGTCAAGCGCGCACTCCATCACCGACGAGCTGCATAACATCAACCGACAGCACGCGGTCACGAAGCGCGCGGTAAGCTCGCTTGACAATCAGCTCGTGTACATCAGCGACGAAGTGAAGCAGACTTCGGGCAGCCTTGTCCGGGCGCAAGACGAGGCCACTACCAAGCGCGCGGTCCTGCGGCATCGCCTTATCGAGATCTACAAGCGCGGCCCGCTGTTCGACGTGGAGGCGATGCTCTCCGCTGAGTCGTTCGGCGAACTGGTCGCTCGATACAAGTATCTGCACGAGATCGCCGTACGCGACCGCGCGTTGCTCCAGCGTGTCGACGATCTCCAGGCGAACATTCGCGGTAAGCAGCGCCAACTGGTCAACCTGCAAGGCGACGTGCGCGACAACCGCTCCCAAAAGGAACAGGAAGAGGCGCACTTGCTAAAGCTGCAACGCCAGCAACAGAAGAGCCTCGTTCGCGTTCAGGCCGACGCTAAAAAGACACAGCAGCGGCTGGCCCAGATCCGCAAGAGCGAAGGCCGGCTCAACAACATCATTGCATCTATCGAGACTGAGCGCCGCCGAGCGACGTCCCGGGCGAGCGCCGTGGCGCGCGGAGCCAGCTCCATTCGCACTTCCGACTACGGCACACTCGCATGGCCGGTGGACGGAAACATCGTGTACAACTTTGGTCGCGTCATCAACCCGAATAACACCACCACGCGCTGGAACGGCATCGGCATCGCTGCCGCATCTGGCACGTCAGTGCGCGCTGTCGCGGCCGGCGACGTGGTGCTCTCCGCTCCTCTGGGTACGTACGGCGAGACGGTCATAGTCGAGCACGGCGCGGGCGACTATTCGGTGTATGGCTCGTTGAGCAGCATCGCCGTTGCCAAGGGAGCCCACGTGACCAAGGGCGAGGTGGTCGGCACTGTGGGGATGTCGGACCCTGACCTTCCGCCGCACCTCCACTTCGAAATCCGGCACGGCGGACCGGCGGTGGATCCCACTACCTGGCTCCGCGGCGCGCACTGATTGCGATAAGACACATGACAACACATCTGCTCGGCGCTCACGTTTCCTCCGCTGGGGGCACCCACAGCGCCCCCGCACGCGCGAAGGCGATCGGCGGCAGCGCGATGCAGCTCTTCACCAAGCAGGCAAGCCAGTGGCGTGAGCGCCAGTGTGACGACGCGGAAATTGCCGCCTTCGTCGGCGCCATGGAAGATTCCGGCGTCGCCGTTGTTAGCTCGCACGATAGCTATCTCATCAATCTGGCCTCGCCCAAAGAGGATCTGCGCGCCCGGTCGCTGGCCTCCTTCATGTGCGAGCTACGCCGCTGCGATGCGCTGAGAATTTCCTTTCTGGTGTCCCACCCAGGCAACTACATGGACGATCGCGATAGCGGTGTCGGGCGCAACGCGGACGCGATCACCGAGGCGCTCGAGTGTGTCCCGGGCACAGTCAAGCTTCTCCTGGAGACAACCGCGGGGAGCGGTACGGCTCTCGGCGCAACGTTCGAAGA
>JBBSHV010000290.1:0-3218 GCA_038232435.1 Gemmatimonadales bacterium
AGTGGCTCCTCAAATGCGAATGGGCGTACGAGATGCATCGCGTAACCGATTCCCGAGGCGGCGCGCAACTGTTCGGCGTCGGTGGAACCACCGCTCTCCACCGGTTTCATCGGTGCCACGCGCGCTCCCGCGACGCGCATCGCGGCGATGATAGCGCATGCGACAACGGTCTTACCCACTCCGGTGTCGGTGCCGGTAATGGCCAGGCGGGTTATCGCGAGGTTAGGAATTGTTCGATGACCGAGTAGACGTTGCGAAGGTCGTCAGTGGTCGTGCTGTACGGAGGGAGAATGTACACGACGTCGCCGAGCGGGCGCAGTAGAACGTCACGTGCCAGCGCGAACGTGCCGAGCTCGCTCCCGATCGCGCTGAGATAGCCATGGGGATGACCGGCGGTGCCGACCAGGTCGAAAGCGGCAACTGTACCGATGACGCGGGGGTTCGTTACCATCGGATGCGAGCCCAGCCGTCTCATTTGATCCAGGTGCTCCTGATTGATGGCGTCGCGCCGCTGTGCGGAAGCTTCGTTCAGGAGGGCGAGCGATGCGCGCGCGGCAGCGCATGCAATTGGATTGGCCGTGTATGAATGTCCGTGAAACAGCGTACGCCTCCGGTCTTCGCTGAGGAATGCAGCGAAGACTTCCTCCGTTGCGACGGTCGCGCCAAGTGGGAGAGCACCGCCGGTGATCCCCTTGCTCAGGCAGATGATGTCGGGGGTGATCCCGGCACGGTCGCACGCGAATAGCGGTCCGGTGCGTCCAAAGCCGGTAAGGACCTCATCCGCGATGAACAGAACGCCGTGATCGCGCGCGGTCGAGCGCAGCGCGCGAAGCACTGTTTCGTTGTACATGCGCATGCCACCAGCGCCCATGAGCAGCGGCTCGACGATCAGCGCGGCGATATACTGGTCCTCGCGATCAAGCATGTCGTTGAAGGCCGCAACGGTATCGCCGTCGGGCGGGGCGGGGAGGCGGCGGACTTCAAACAGAAGCTGCTCGAACGGGGCGGTGAACGCGCCCTTGCCGCTCACGCTCATCGCGCCGAAGGTGTCGCCGTGATAGGCGCCTTCCAGAGCGACGATGATCGGTCGCCACCGGCCAGCGTTGGCGTGATACTGGAGCGCCATCTTCACCGCTACTTCAACCGCCGTCGAGCCGTCGTCCGAGAAGAAGACGCGCGCCAGGCCATCCGGGAGCACTTTCACGAGATCCTGCGCGAGCAAGGCGGCCGGCTCGTGCGTGAAGGTGGTGAAGATGACCTGGTCCAACTGGGTTGCCTGCCGTCCGATTGCCTCCGCGATCTCCGGCTGCGAGTGGCCGTGCAGCGTTACCCACCACGACGATATTGCATCCAGAATTCGCCTGCCGTCTCGCGTATGGAGAAATGACCCCGACGCGCGTACGATCTCCAGCGGCGGTACCGCTCCCAGATGCTGCGTATATGGATGCCATATGTGCTGCACGTCGGCAGCTACAGTATCACGGTGCGTCGCATAACGGTCGACCGAGATCACCGCAGCACAATCCGCAACGCTTCCACCAGACCGGATATCTGCTCTCGGGTGTGCGATGTGCTCACCGTGATGCGGAGGCGCGATCTACCTCTCGGAACCGTGGGTGGACGAACGGCGCCTACCAGAAACCCGCGTTCGCACAGTGCGCGTCCGATAGCCGCCGTCCGCTCCGCGTCGCCGAGCACGACGGGTACGATGTATCCGTCCTGATCACCGCCCGCGAGGTGGCCAATGTCGCGCAGTCCATCACGCAGCAATCGCGCGTTTTGCGCGAGTCGTTGCCGGCGCCAGGGCTCGTCCCGCACGATGCGGATCGCCTCACGCGTTGCGGCCGCCAGCGCGGGCGGCGCGGCAGTGGTGAAAATGAACGCACGCGCGCGGTTCATCAGATATTCAATCAGCGTTGCCGACCCGGAAATGAAGGCGCCAGCCGTTCCTATCGCCTTGCCTAGCGTCCCCATCACGATGTCGATTTCATCCTCCACGCCAAAGTGCTCAGCCGATCCGCGTCCATGCGCGCCCAGAATGCCGGTTGCGTGTGCGTCATCCACGTACGTCCACGCTCCGTACTCACGCGCGACCGGCACGAGTTCGTCCAGTGGAAATAGATCACCGTCCATGGAGAAGACGCCATCGACGACGATCATCTGGCGCCTGAACTTTCCAGCGTCATCCTGGAGCATCGCGCGCAGCGCATTCAGATCGGTGTGCGGAAACACACGTACTTCGGCACGGGAGAGTCGTGCGCCATCGATGAGTGAGGCGTGATTCAGCTCGTCAGCATAGATGGCGTCGTGCTTTCCAACAACCACTGGAATGGTTCCGGTGTTGGCCGCGTACCCGCTCGCGAAGAGAAGTGCCGCTTCGCTGCCTTTGAAGCGCGCCAGATCTCGCTCCAGCTCGGCGTGCGCCGGATGCGTACCCGATATGAGCCGCGCTGCCGCGGATCCGGTGGTGTGCGATTGGAGCAGTTGCGTTGCAGCCGCCTGTGCAACGCGCGGATCGTTTGCGATGCCCAGGTAGTTGTTGGATGAGAAGTCTATGGCCGGCGCGCCATCCAACGTGATCTGCGCTCCGGCGCCGCGCTCCACGACACGCATGGCGCGCCTCAGCCCCGCTCTGGAGAGCGTGTCGAGCTCGCATGCGAGTGTTTCATCCAGCGATGACGACACCGAAGTGTTCAGCGCCGTGTTCATCTCGTAACCGCCGCCAGAAATCGTTCCAGCGCAAATGTGCCCAGCTGCGCGCACGGACCGAGGAAGTTGTAATCGCAGCCGTGCGTCGCCCACGGCAGTCTGAGGAACAGATGAGGGCGTCCGGCACGCGCGAGTGCGGAGTCGAGTCGCACGCTCTGCATCACGGACACAAGCTCATCCGTCTCTCCGTGCAAGAGGAGTGTTGGGACAGCCGATGCCGCGAAGTTGATCGGCGAAGCCGCGTCGTATGTATCACCGGCCGTAGCGGGTGTGCCGCCCAGATACAGCGTGAGCACGCGAGTGCTGTTCAGCACGCGTGGATTGGATGGATGCGTGAAGCCGTATCTGAGGTCCGACGGCGCGTAGTACCCGACCGCGCCACGAATCCCTGCATCCGGTGTTGTGTATGCGACCAACAGAGCGAGCTCACCGCCCGCTGATCGCCCCATCATCACCACTCGCGCGGGATCGATCCCGAGTCGTGCCGCGTTGGCGCGCAGATACGCGAC
>JBBSHV010000291.1:0-3216 GCA_038232435.1 Gemmatimonadales bacterium
AGCAACGTGCCCGCCGAGCGGCGCACGCTGATTCTTCTGGCCAACAGCGATGGCCTCCAGTGGCAGAGCCGGCTCGATGAAGCGGCGATCGAGCGGTCGCCCTTTGCTACCGCGTTTCTGATCGCGTTTTCGAGGCGAGCAACCGCACGCTGACCGGCGAGGATTGGAGTGATTGAGACTCCGTGACCGCTGACGGTTTGACCGAGATTCCGTCAAGATAGCCGACGATCTCGAGGCAGCGTTGCAGCAGTTGTGGAGAGAGTGTCAGGGGCACGAGACGGCGTAAGCCAGCACACGTTGTCGTGTGCGCGATCATGTCCCGCTACCCTGGTGTTACCCCAGCCGTGCAATCCGCTACGTCGTTCCCGTACGCAGTGATTGAACCAGAGGAATGCGCTGGTCGAAAAGTCGCTGCATGCGATCAAGAGTTTCATGGGCGGGACAGAGAGTTCGAGCCTTCCGAGTGAGCGAGCGCTGGACCCCAGCCGGGATTCAGGCTGCCGTGGATGCCGGGCTCGTCACGTGGGCCGATGTGCTCGACGTCCTCCGCTCTGACATGCACATCCCCGAGGGCGCAATCGAGGAGTGGAGGCCGGGACCTGGCGACTGTCGTGGCGGAATGGTTAGGGAGGGAGGCCCGCGCCGCCCCGTAGACGCGGGCACCCTGTCGCAGTAACGTCTCCCCATGCAAACTCTGAGATTTTCCCGGCTCGTCCGCACGGCGCGATCTGCAGCGTTAGCCGCGCCGTTTATCGCCGCCGCCCCTGTCCTGGCGCAGCGTCCAGTGCTCTCCCCAAACGTGCGCCAGTACGTGGTGGTCGATACGTCGACCGTCGCGCTAACGCACGTTCGCATCATTGATGGGACCGGCGCGCCGGCGCGCGAGAACCAGACGCTGATCGTGCGCGACGGCAATATCGCGGCGATGGGCGCTGTGGCCGCCGTGCCTGTTCCACCGGGAGCACAGGTGCTGGATCTCACCGGCAAGTCCGTGATTCCGGGACTCGTGATGATGCACGAGCATCTGTACTATCCCACCGGCCCGGGCGTGTACGGGAATCTGTCCGAGAGTTTCACTCGACTGTATCTCGCGGGCGGTGTGACATCCATGCGTACCGCGGGGAATACGAACGGCTACGGCGAGATCAACATTGCGCGCGCAATACGGCAGGGCGAGAAACCCGGACCGTGGATCGACGCGAGTGCGCCGTATCTGCAAGGACCCGGGCTCGCGCTCGGGCAGATGTACGAGCTCAAGGATGCGGCCGATGCGCGCCGTATGGTCGACTTCTGGGCGGACGCGGGCGCCACTTCATTCAAGGCCTACATGAACATCACGCGCGCCGAGCTGGGCGCGGCCGTTCAGGAGGCGCACAAGCGCGGGCTCAAGATCACCGGGCATCTCTGCTCGGTCACCTATCGCGAGGCCTCGGCGCTCGGGATCGACAACCTCGAGCACGGGTTCTTTGTCTCCACCGACTTCGTGCCCGGGAAGAAGCCCGATGTATGTCCCGGCCAGGCCGTAGGGATGGCAACGATCGCGCAGGTGGACCCGAAGAGCGCGGCGTTCAAGTCGCTCGTGGACGACCTGATCGCGCATCATGTCGCGCTGACGTCCACGCTTCCGGTGTTCGAGACGTTTACACCGGGGCAGCCCATGCCGCCAGGGCTGGACGTTCTGGATCCGATTCTCAAGCAGCAATTCGAGCAACGCTACGCGGCCACGCAGCGCAACACGCATTCGATCTACCCGGCACTCTTTGCCAGGGACCGCGCCATGGAGCTGCAGTTTGTGCGCGCGGGCGGGCTGCTTCTGGCCGGCACCGATCCGACGGGCGGTGGGGGTGTTATTCCCGGCTACTCCGACCAGCGCGAGGTCGAGCTGTTGGTGGGGAGCGGGTTCACGCCGCTGGAGGCAATCAAGATATGCACCCTCAACGGCGCCACGTATCTGGGGAAGGCCAGCCGGATTGGGTCGATCGCCGTGGGGAAGCAGGCCGACCTGGTGGTGATCCACGGCGATCCAGCAACGAACATCTCAGACATTCTCAACGTTGAGATGGTATTCAAGCAGGGCGTGGGATACGATCCAGCCAAGCTCATTGCGTCAGTGAAAGGAAAGGTGGGGCTCTTCTAGCGACGTGTCGTGCTGGGGTCACGGCCGGAGCGTGACCCCGGAGGGTTTAACGGACTCTAGCGCAGACCGCTCAGATGCTTCTGCGATCGAGAATCGCCGATTTCGCCGCCGGTCGCCGCATCGCGCTCGGCACACTGCACGAGCGTCCGGAAGACATTGCGCTGCTGCACGACATCTTCGTCGATCCGTCCGTTCGCGATCCCCGCGGAAAGGCTCAGCTTGTGACCAGAGACATCGCAACGGGCCTGGCGGAATTGGCCGCCGAGCTCGAATCACGCGGCATGGACACGGAGCGAGTCGCGCGCTTTCTCATGCGCTGCGTCTTCTCGTGCTTCGCCGAAGACGTCGGGTTGCTTCACGAGAATCTCTTTCGCCGCACTGTCGAAACGGCACGCAAGTCCGGCGATCACCAACGTCTTTCTATCGCACTCACGTTCCTTTGGCAGACGATGGACAGCGGCGGAATGTTCGGCGCCGAAATGCTGCACCGCTTCAACGGTCACTTCTTCAAGACAGTCGAAGCGCTGCCACTCCACGCGCGCGATGTGGATCTTCTCATCGACGCCGCCAAACACGATTGGTCGCGAGTAGAGCCTTCCATCTTCGGCACGCTGCTCGTGCGCGCTCTCGATCCCGAGGAGCGTCACCGGCTCGGCGCCGAGTACACACCGCGCGCGTACATCGAGCGGTTGGTCGAACCGACAGTTGTCGAGCCGATTCGCGAGCGCTGGACCGCGGTGCAGGCAGCAGGGTTACAGCTGGAAGAACGAAGAAGAAAAAGGACCAGACCGCGGCGATCAAGCAGCTGCGTGACTTCCACGAATGGATGCGCGGACTGTCATTCCTGGATCCCGCATGCGGGAGCGGCAACTTTTTGTACGTGACGATGGCCGGGTGCACCGCCGTGAGCTTCGCGTCGACAAGCTGCAGAGATTGTTACCCCTCAGCTACCCAAGCACTTTTCGGTCTGCGGTTAGTCGCCGATATCGGCCATGCCAACGTGGCAGGAATGCCGATTCTTACGTCGAACTCGTGGTTGCCTCTTGGAGCAACTGCCAGGTCTTTTGCACATGCTCGTG
>JBBSHV010000292.1:0-3211 GCA_038232435.1 Gemmatimonadales bacterium
ACGTGCCAGTCGAGACGTCGCTGACGCTACTGGACGCGCTGCATCAGCGTCTGGTAAGCACCGTGCGGAACATGTCCGACGACGAGTTTAACCGGACGTACTACCACACTGAGCACAAGCGCGCCTTTCCGCTGCACGAGGCGCTCGCCATGTACGCGTGGCACAGCAAGCATCACACGGCGCACATCACCGAACTGCGGGAGCGAAACGGGTGGTGATGAGCGTGGCTATGCGCGGGTTATGCGCGTCAGGTAGTCTTCTCCATGGCTCGCTGCATCACGCGCGGGATCTCGTCCAGTAGCTCGCGCGCCAGAAAGCCGATGCGTCCGATCTCTTTGGCCAGCGCGTTTCCCGCCTCGCCGTGCAGGAAGACGCCCCAACAAGCCGCGGTGAACGGATCTGTGCCACGAGCCGCGAGTCCGGCGATTACTCCGGCCAACGTGTCGCCGGAGCCGGATGTGGCGAGTCCGACGTCGCCCGCGGTGTAGCAGCAGGTGGGATGGTCAGGCGACGCGATATAAGTGACTGATCCCTTGAGTACCACTATCGCGCCCAGATTGTGTGCAGCCTGTTCCGCGATCTCCCGCGGACGCTGCGTGACAACATCCTTGTCAAGTGATAGCATGGAAGCCATTTCACCCGCGTGCGGAGTGACAATGAGGCGGCCACCATGCGCGCGGGTCAGCTCGGGCATTTTAGCAGCGGCTTCCAGGGCGGCGGCGTCAAGAACGATGACAGGATCCATAACATCCTTCAGTACCTGACCCACCAGTGCACGCACTTCCTCCTCGCCCACCATGCCAGGACCCAGCAGCACGGCGTCCGCACCATGCGCGCGCTTCACAACATTCTTCGCGGCAGCGGCCGCAATACCACCCGATGGCGATTGAGGAAGCCCGGCGACCAGCGCCTCCGGCACGGCGGTACCGATTTGAGGAACGACGTCTCGGCACGTTGCGATCTGGAGCTTCCCCGCACCGGCGCGCAACGCAGCGATCCCGGCCAGCAGCACCGCGCCCGGGAGCTCGACCGCGCCACCGACCACGAGCACGACGCCGCGTGTGTCCTTGTCGCCCGCGGCATCAGGGCGCGGCAGCGGATGGTGTGAAAGCCACGAGAAATTGATCTTCTTGATCTTCGCGGCACCCATCTTACTCTGTTTTGCCATTCTACGAAACCATCTTAACTGACCACTCTACTTGGCCGCTGCAAGCACATCGGGCTTGCTCGTTACCGGCGCGCCCTCGTCTTCCAATGGCGCGACGAAGTTGAAGAGCTTGAGTACCAGCTTCCCAACAGTACCCTGCGAGGGATCCACATTGAAGCGCGTGACTGAACAGTTGGCGATTTCGTTTGCGCGATCGATGGCCAGGATCTCTTCTTCCGTGAGCTGCTCAATGATGTAGCGCATGCACAGCACCACCACGGAGTGACATACCACCAGCACACGCTGGCCGGCGTACTCGCGGCACAACATCTCGAAGGCGCTGCGAAGCCGAAGAATCACATCGCACCAACTCTCTCCGCCCGGAGGCCGGTGGTAGAACTTTCCCAGCATCCGGCGGAACTCTGCCTGGTCCGGCATCCGTTCGGCGATTCCGTACCTGGTAAGGCCGTCCAGTATTCCGAACTCCTTCTCGCGGAATCTTTCATCCACCACCAGTGCAGCCGCGGGAGTGGCGTACGGGAAGTTTCCAAGACTACGAATGATGTCCGTTGTCTGGAGTGCCCGAATGTAGGGCGAAGTGATCACTACCGTTGGCTTCTCATCAACCGAAAGCCGGCCGAACCAGTGGCCCAACGCGGCGGCCTGGCGCTCACCTAACGCCGAGAGCGGGACGTCAACATCCCGAACGGTGATCCCGATTACAGCCTGACGCGCTGCCATGGCGGCGTCGCGCGCGACGTTACCCGCCGATTCACCATGCCGGACGAGGAAAAGTGTATCGGGTAGGGCTCTGGAGTGCTGATTCTGCGTGGTATCGCTCACGCTGGATTCTCTATTCAAACACCATACCGCGCCGACTGAGCGGCCCTGGCGGACTGACGATCATTGGAGCGAGCCTTGCGCATCCGCAATTAGGCGGGGCCGGAGGGTAGAGGGGGCTGAATGAAGCATAGGCCGGGCTGAAGCCCAGCCCTACCGGCCTATATTACTGGAATCAGTCAATTAATCAGCGATGCATATACCGATCGAGACATTCCGATTGAAGAACGGGCTATTCGTGACCCTTTCGGAGGATCACACCGCACCGATCGTTGCGGTAAACCTGTGGTACCATGTTGGCTCAGCCAACGAGCGTCATGGGCGTACCGGCTTTGCTCACCTTTTCGAGCACATGCTCTTCCAGGGGTCGGAGCACGTTGAATCGAATGAGCACTTCGAGCTCATCCAACGTGCCGGCGGCACTCTGAACGGGTCGACCTGGCTGGACCGCACGAATTATTTCGAGACGGTCCCCTCTAACCAGTTGGCACTGGCGCTCTGGCTCGAGGCCGACCGAATGGGCGCATTACTGCCGGCGATGACGCAGCAGAAGCTGGACACCCAGCGCGACGTGGTATCCAATGAACGACGCTGGTCGGTGGATAACCAGCCGTACGGAACGTGGTGGGAAAAGCTCCCCGCGCTCACCTACCCCGAGACGCATCCGTTCCACCATTCGCTCATCGGCTCGTTCGATGATCTGAACGCGGCGTCGCTGGAAGACGTCGCACATTTCTTTGCGACCTATTACACACCGGACAACGCGGTGCTCACGATCGCCGGCGACTTCGAGCCACGAGAGACCCGGGCGTTAATCGAGCAATATTTTGGACCCATTCCCAGCGGCAAGGGCAAGCCGCCGCTACCGGACATGTCCCTTCCGCCCACCTTTGGCGACACCATGCGCGAGGTAGTAACGGACGAGGTCAGTCTCCCGCGGCTGTACCTTGCCTTCCGCTCGCCGGCGTTTGGATCCGACGAGTACTACGCCGCATCGGTGTGCGGTGCCATTCTTGGAATGCGAAAGGGAAGTCGTCTGCAGCGAGTCCTCGTGCGCGAGCGCGAAGTCGCGGCGGACGCAACTGCATTCACCTTCGATCTTCCCAAGGGGAGCGACATTCTGGTGGTGGATGTCACCGCGCGCCCCGGTATCACGCCCGAGCAGTTGGAGAGCGAAGTGGCCGAGCAGATTGATCTGATGCGCGACAAGGGCGTGGCGCAGAG
>JBBSHV010000293.1:0-3174 GCA_038232435.1 Gemmatimonadales bacterium
ATACCATCTTTCATCAGTTTCACCGCGGCAACGATCAGGCACCGATTGTGGCCTTGGCCAGGCTCGCCTCCACGTTCCCGAACCACAGCGGTTGGATGAAGTGGTATGCGGCTGTGGCGCTGTATTCCGAGTATCAGAAGTCGAGCGCCCAGACAACCGAGCCGTACGGGGTTCTGCCCGCCTACGTTTATCACGAGAGGGAATATCTAGAGGTGCCGGAACAGGGTGGACTGCACATGGCGACCCGGGATGCGTTCCGCGCTCAGGTTCTCGACGGCATGCCCATGGGGGACGGGTACTATCTCAGGGCGTTCCCGGTGTGGTTCGCGCGCCGCGGCAATTACGGCGTTCTGCTATCGCAGGCCAAGGCGCTCTCCGCCGCTGCCCACCTGCGCGGCGACTGGGCTGGCGCGGAGCTGGCGCAGAAACAGGCCGAGTGGATCGTAGGGCGCAATCCCTTCGTCCAGAGCACTATGTACGGAGAGGGATACGACTGGGCACCGCAATACAGTGTCTCCTCGGGCGATATTGTAGGTTCGCTCCCGGTGGGCATGAAGACCCGCGGCAGCACCGATGTCCCGTACTGGCCATCGTCGAACACATACGTTTTCAAGGAAGTCTGGGTGCATCCTGTCAGTCGCTGGCTATGGCTGATGCAGGATTTGGCCGGGCCGGCGCTCGTCCACGGTCGCGTTGATCCGCACGGCGCACAGAAAGCCGCGCCAAAAGTGGAATTCGCGGAGCTAAGCACCGGGCGTGTCCTGTCGATCGACGCGGATGCTGGCGGCACGTTCCGCTCCTTCCTGCCGGAGGGCAACTACAGCGTGCGTGCCGGCAGCCAGCGGGCCCGCATCACAGTCCTGCCTGGAGGAACGTACGCAGTGGACCTACGGCCCGGTCACTCGCTCGGCTTCGCCATTTCCGCCAAGACGAACGCGGATGGCGAGGTGACCATCGACCTGACAGCTTCCGGGTCCGGTGTTCACACGTTCGCGGTCCGATCCGAGAATCTTGCCGTGGATGAGCCGGAGAAGACCCTGACGCTGGGTCTCGGCAAGGCCGGCAGCGTTCGGTGGAAGGCGAGAACGCTTTCAACTGACGCGCCGTGGGTCGTGGTCGTGGTACCCGACGAAAACATGCTACAGCGCCGGGACCTGGTCGGCTCTTTACCTCGATTCGCGCTGCCGGATCCCGCGGTGGCGCGAGGTCGGCGCGGGGAGTAGTCATCTCGCATCGCCGTATCATGGAAGAGGAACAGCCCGGCACGCCGGGCTGTTCCTCTTCCATTCTTTCGTTCCTGTGCTGATGGATTACTAGCCGCCAGCAGCGAACGGGGTTGGCGCTCCGACTACTTGCCGGGGTTGTTGATAATCTCCGACGCCGATTCCGGGAAGCATGTCTGATCGCCATACGAACCAGTTCCACTCGGGTACGCGCCCTTCTGGAATTCGTCGATCCCGTAGACGTCCTTGTAACGCCTGAGGTCACCCAATCTATGCGTGTCCAGGTAGAAATCGAGCTTTCGCTGATCACGCAGTGCAGTGAAGAAATCCGCGGCGCCCACTGTTGCGGCGAGGGGCGCAGTGCCGCCGACAGCCCGGCGGGAGTTTATGAACGCAACGTTCGCCCCGGTCGGCCCCTGCGCTTCGGCCAGGACATACTGCGCCTCCAAGTACGACGCGATCCGGATGTTGCTGGAACGGTCGATGGGAACTCCCGGCAGCGTTCCGGACCAGGTGCTGAACGTCGACGGAGAGTTGGGTACGAGATAGGTTACCGTCTTGCTTATGACCCTGGGCGCGCTCGGAGCGCGTGGATCCTTTATTGTCTCGAAAGGCGTGCCGATGACCGACGCGTTCGTGGCGGCGACCACTCGGCCGTAGAAGTAGTTGTTCTCACCGCTACTGTTGGTAGAGTAGTAAGCCGAGAAAACGAACCCCGGTGTTACCTGCGATGCATACTGAACGGCCTTGGCCTTATCGCCCAAGTCTAGAGCGGTGCGAGCGGCACCCACGAGGGCGAAGTCTTTGACGGAGTCCGCCCCCAGGACGGCAGCCTTCGACGCCGTCGTCGCCGGAGTGATCGCTGCCGCGGCCGCGCGCGCCGCCGTCGCTATCGTAATCGCCTCCTGGAAGCGAGGGAGCGCGAAATCGCGGAATAGATCCTTGGGCATGTAGCGCTTCGGCTGCCCATTCAGAGCTGTCTGGCAGAGCTGCTCGCCGAGCAGCGTGTAGGTGTAGCCAGCGTAGGCGGTGACGCGCGCAAGGCCGAGATCGCGCTTTGCCGAGTCGCCGAGAAGTGTCTTGAGCCGGCTTGTTATGCTGTCGGCGAGGAATCGAGTCTGATGCAGCCCGTTGTAGACCCCGCCGACGTACGTGCCATTATCCTGGTCGACCATTCGCTGATCGATCAGGCCCTCCTCGAAGTACACGGCATGATTGCGCAACTCGTCGCTAAAAAGAGCGGTGTAGTAGGCATCAACCCCGAATGACGGCTGGAACTCTCCAATGGTTCCATTCACCATCAATGGGATATATGTCGGATTCGCGAGCGCGGGCGTTTCGATGGCCCCGGGATTTGTAACGTCGAGCGAGCCGCATCCCGAGAGTGCGGTAATAGCAGCAACCGCGAGGACTGGAATGGCGAGGGCGCAGAGCGGTCGCGCTGCTCCATTTGGCAAATGCATTTCGATGGTCTCCAGAGTCAATAGCTGAGGTTGAGAGCCAGCGAGACGCGCCGGTTCATGGGAGCCGCGTAAGCATCCACTCTCACGAAGGAACGATTGGCGGTGGTGTTGACCTCCGGATCGATGCCGCCGTACTTGGTCCACTGAGCGAGGTTGTGGCCGGCGAGGATCAGGCTCGCGCCAGAGGTGCCTTTTCTCCCCAGTAGCCCCTGGGGCAGGGTGTACGTGAGCGACACGTCGCGGAGCTTCACAAAGTCCGCTTTGTCGATGTACAGGGCGGGCACGGTCTGGAACAGGATCTTGGTAGTGGCGTCCACGCTCGGATCGGCCACCAGAGCGCAGTTCGTCTGGAAGCGGCAGCGATTGTATTCCTTGTAGTTGAACAGGTAATGACCTCCCTTGTAGTCCAAGAGCGCGTACACGCGGAAGTTCTTAAGGAAAGTAAAAGTGTTAGAGAAGCCGATCTCTCGCGTTGGGACTGCCGGGCC
>JBBSHV010000294.1:0-3168 GCA_038232435.1 Gemmatimonadales bacterium
GAGTATCGTGCGCTAAGAGCGAGCGTACTCCGGCTCTGGACCCACGCGAATGGGACGCTCACCGGTGCTGACCTGGATGACCTGATGCGATTCAATGAAGCGATTGATCAATCGCTCGCCGAATCCATCACGCGTTACACCCAGGACGTTGCCGGGTCGAAGGAGATGTTCCTCGCAATTCTGGGCCATGATCTTCGAACACCGCTCGGGGCTGTCATCACCGCGTCGCAGTTCATGCTCGATAGTGGCGAGCTGGAAGAGCCGAACCTGACGCTCGCTACTCGCGTCCTGCGGAGCTCCAAGCAGATGAACCGCATGGTTGGTGATCTGCTCGACTTCACACGCGGCCAGTTGGGATCGGGTGTGCCGATAACGCGCCAGAAAATGGACCTGGCGAAGGAGGCGAGGCACGCCGTCGATGAGATTGAGGCCGCGCACCCGGACCGATTACTCACGCTCAGCATTTCTGGAGACTTGCACGGCAACTGGGATTGTGCGCGCATAAGCCAGGTATTGGCCAATCTTCTCGGCAACGCCGTGCAACACGGCTCACCCGACGCTCCCATAACGGTGACCGCATGCGGCGAGGCAACAGAGGGGGTGGTGACGGTGCGCAACTGCGGTGCTCCGATTCAGGCGGCCGATCTTCCTTGCCTGTTCGATCCGTTCAAGCGCCTGCGAACTGGAGACACGTCCGCTAATCCCTCAAGTAATCCCTCCGGCAGTCTCGGATTGGGCCTCTACATCGCGGAACGAATCATTACCGCCCACGGCGGCATGATCGACGTCAGCTCCAGCGAGCATACGGGCACCACGTTCACCGTTCACTTGCCAAGGTGAACGAAGGTGAACGAAGGTGAATCTGGCTGCACGCCGGGTCATGGCTCAAGGGAAACGTCTGTGGGCCGCTGTTTGTATGAGTTCACTTACCGTGTGCGCCATCTCGCCGGCGACATGAGTTCGGATGTCATCATACTTCATTTGCGTACGCGGATCGGCATGGCGGCTCAAGCGCTGAGTCTCGCGAACATCAGCGCCGGGATCTAGCTGTGGCGGAAGGACCTCCGCCACTGCGCAGCGCGCAGCTCAGCGGCTGGGTTTCGCGCTGGGTTTCGCGCTGGGTTTCGCGCTGGCTTCGACCGGGGAGTCGTCCTAACTCAGAAATTACTCGGCGCATTTTGAGAGCAGCCTCGCTTCCAGTTGCAGAAATGAGGTCTTTCTCATAGGCAAATCACTTCCGAAATAGCGTTGATGATATGAGGATAGAACATGGGATTTTAAGTCCCTCGCGTCTACCCATTTCGCCATCCGAGCAACCGCGCAACACTGCGCGGTGCGATGCAATATACGTCAGGCCGGCGCGATCCCCAGCACGTTGACGGCGTACCAGACGGAATAGGCTAGAAGCCCGGAGAGCGCAGCGTCGCCGCCGTTGCCTATTGCAACCGATTCCGCGTCCAATAGTTCGGCCGCAAGACCGTTGTCCAGCTCGGCGCGTCTCAGCCACTCGAGCACGGCGGATGCGTCAGGTCCGATCAAACGCGCACATTGGGCTGAGAGCATGGTCTCGGCACCCGGCGCCTCGATGCGGCGAACCGTCCGGCGGTAGATGGAGCTGTCGCGCGATAACATCTGATACAGTGGGATCCAGAATACTGACCCCACAGGGTCGTCCAGTAGCGACGTGCTTCCCGCCAGATCGGAAGCAGTGGAGAGTGCGGAGCGCGACGCGTCGGCGTCGCTGCTGAAGTTGCGGATTATCGCGGCTCGCACCACTTCCCCGCTCTCAACCTTTTCGGCGCTCTTTTCGTCCAGGGTGTGCTTGAGGATGTCCAGTGCGTCTGCGATGATCGCGTTGGCGTGGAGCGTGTACGGAAGCGGCGCCGTGCCGCCGGATACGGTGCACTCGGTGCTGTAGAGTGGAAGCGACGGGTGGCGCCGCGACATGATATCATCGTGCGACGCGTACATTGCTTCGGCGATCGGAGGATCCTCCACGATGCGATCGTCGCCGGTCTGAGCGATGTACCGGTCCACAGCGACCGCGTACGCCGCGACGGCCGAGCTCGTGAACGCGATCTCAAACGGCGCCCCGTCCAGGTAATTGACGCCGCGGCCTGGCGCGTAGCCGTGCAGCTCACAGGTGCGCAACAGCAGCTCTCGCGCGAGATCGGCATCGGCAAGCTGAATGGCGGGGATGATCCACATGAGCGCATCCCAATCCCGAATCGTGAGCGCATGCCCGTTCCACGGGGAGCGCGAACGCACCAGGTACCAGCGTGCGTCGTCCAGAGCGCGAGCCGCGCAGTAGAAATACGCGAAGACGAGATTTCTGTTCACGAGCCGATCGACCGCGCCCACGCCCGTAGTCTGCTGAAGCGCGGCGAGCGCATCGCGCGTTTCGTCGGCCAGTGCGCGCCAGCCCCGCTGCCGCATTCGCGTAACCATAGCCGTCGCTCCATCGCTCTCAGGGCCGGCTGCCATGTACACCGCAAGGTCTACCCTCGCGCCAGGCTCCAGTCTGACGTCGCGCGAGAGTGACCATGTTGCCGCTTTCGCGACCGCGCTGGCATCGTTGCTGCCGCCGCTCGCCGCGCCTGCTGCCGCAGTCATTTCATCGCCCGCGAAAGCGAGTGCAAAGGGGGACTGCGCTCCGGCTCCGCTCACATTTATGATGTCACCGGCCACCTCAGCCAGATGAGCATCCGTGAAGCGGCGCGGAGTGCGTACGCGGTACTGCCGCAGGCCCAGAGTACCCTCGGCCGACAGTCCGATTTCGATCGGTGCCGAGCCGCGATTTTCCAGCGAAACTGCATAAATGAAGCCGGGGAAATCCGCTCCGCGACCGTATGGCGCGAACACGGTGCCGCGAACGATCAGGTCACCGATAGTACTGTTGAACGTAGGCAGCCATTCCGACACTCGCTGCCATGCCATGCGGCCCGCGCCGAGCTCCACGGGCGCGCCATCGATCGTGAGCACCAGCCGGAGGAGCGGAGGGCCGTCTCCATCGGCAAAGCCTTCTGCCCCCGCGAACTCCACGCTCCCACGCAAAGCCTGGGAGATGAGCCCGACCGCGTGGACGGACCCGTCGGCCGGGTGGATGCACGGCAGCGATACCCAGTGATTACCCGTCACCTGCCACGGGATGCGCGGTGGTGCAATCAC
>JBBSHV010000295.1:0-3163 GCA_038232435.1 Gemmatimonadales bacterium
GAAATAGACCGCCGATGACTTTGGTCTGGCGGTACAGATTCACGAGTCGCTCTTCCAGCGAGCGCGTCAATCGCATGTAGTAGTACAGCTCGAGCTTTTGCTCGCGCGCGAGCGCCGTACCGGCCATTGCCAGGGCGGTCAGAACGCTGCGGCCAGTGTGACTGCTGGATCCGCGGCGCGATGCAGCTCGACGTAGAATCGCTTCGCGTTCCGGTCCAGCCTGCTCTCGCCCATCTGATCAGTATCGATCTCGACGAAGGTGTAGTGGCCGCCTTCGGACCGGGCACTCAGCCGCAGTTTGCCGAGCGGCCCCACATACGTGCGCGAGCGCTCGGCCGAGGCGGTGAGCTTCTCCTCGATTGTTGGGAAAAAATCATCCGCGAGCGCCAGTACCTGGACGGGCGTAAGGTGGGAGCGATAAAAGTGCCGCATGTCAGGGTCTGGTTGTATCTGTGGTTCTCGCCGGCGTTCCCATCGGTGGCGCGATCAGAACTGTCTGCTGCCAGTCCTGGGTCCGCTCCAGCGTCTTGGTCGAGTCACGTCGAAATTGCAGTCCCATGGACCACTCGCCGGAGATCGGGAAGCGAACGCGGGCATAGTACGTACCCACCTCTTTCCCCTTTGCCAGACCGTCGCCGGCCTGCGCACGGTCGGGGCTGGTAGCGAAGATTCTCCCCTGCCCTGTTTCGATCGGCTGGCCGGATTCCTTGTCCTGCACGACCACCCTGTATGTCGTGATCTCTTCCGCAACCGGCGGCAGCGGCGAAACACTGATGCGAAACGCCATGTCGTCCGTCCACTGCCGAATCTCGGTGTTACGATTACCACCGCCGCACGCGACCGTAGTGATCGCCGCGGCGCCAACCATCGCCGCAACAGTGGCGACACGCACAAGCGCGCCTGGTGGCGAGCGAAACATCGAGATGGAAATCATGATGCGTAGTATTCCAGGCCGAGGTGGGTGATCTGTTCCTCGCCCATGAGGTGTCGGAGCGTGTTCTTCAGCTTGGTCTGTTGGATGAACAGATCGTGTTCAGGCTGGAGCCCCGGTGCCGCCATCGGACTCTTGTAGTAGAACGACAGCCACTCCTGAATGCCCTTGAGCCCGGCGCGTTGCGCGAAGTCGCTGAAGAGCGCGAGATCCAGCACGATCGGAGCCGCCAGAATGGAATCGCGACAAAGAAAGTTGATCTTGATCTGCATTGGGTAGTTCATCCACCCAAAGATGTCGATGTTGTCCCAACCTTCCTTGTTATCGCCGCGAGGCGGATAGTAGTTGATGCGTACCACGTGCGCGAAATCCTTGTACAGCTCCGGGTACTGCTCAGGCTGCAGGATGGTGTGCAGCACCGACAGCTTGGACTCTTCCTTGGTCTTGAACGATGCCGGGTCGTCCAGCACCTCGCCGTCGCGGTTGCCCAGGATGTTGGTCGAGTACCAGCCCGCAAGGCCGAGCATGCGTGCCTTGATGCCGGGGGCGATGATAGTCTTCATCCAGGTCTGGCCGGTCTTGAAATCCTTGCCGGACACCGGGACGTTGTTCTGCTGCGCAAGCTGCAGGATCGCGGGGATGTCGACGGTGAGGTTGGGAGCACCGTTGGCGAACGGGACGCCTTCCATCATGGCCGCGTATGCGTACAGCATCGAGGGCGCGATCGCGTCGTCGTTGTTGTCCATTGCGCGCTCGAACTGCTCCACGGTCGCGTGCTGCGGGCCGGGCCTGATGAAGATTTCGGTGGAAGCGCACCACACGATAACGACGCGGTCGAGCTTGTTCCGCGCCTTGAAGTCGCGGATATCCTGCCGCAGCTGCTCCGCCAGATCGCGCTTGGTCTTCCCCGTCTTGACGTTGCTGCCGTTCAGCCGGGTGACGTATTTGTTGTCGAACACCGCGGGCATCGGCTTGATGCCGGCGAGGAAATCCGCGATCAGCGCAATGTCCTTTTCCTCGAGCACACCGGCCTTGCGGGCGGCGGTGAGCGCGTCATCGGGGATGGGATCCCACGCGCCGAAAACGATATCATTCAGATCGGCCAGGGGGACGAATTCCTTGATGAGCGGCGCTCTGCTTTCGGTGCGCTTGCCCAGGCGGATGGTCGACATCTGGGTCAGGGAGCCGATCGGCTTGGACAGCCCGCGGCGGACACTTTCCACGCCGGCAATGAACGTGGTCGCAACAGCGCCCAAACCTGGCGTGAGAATGCCGAGCTTGCCCGTGGCCGGGGCAATATTGGGAGGGGCGTTGGAAGGGACGGGAGACGGTGCGGAGGAGTTAGGCATTCACGAGGGGTTTCTTGGACGTAGCCTTGTAAACGAAGTTGACCCGCTGGACAGCGGTCATCCACGCAGTGACGGTAAGCAGGACCACGATGGCGATGAGCACCCATCCATCGAGTGCCAGGCCGAAGAGCGCCTGTGGTGCGGATAATAACACCACCCGCTCCGGGCGCTGCATCAGCCCGACCTTTGCATCGATCCCCAGCGCCTCGGCGCGCGCACGGGTATACGAGACCAGAAAGGTGCCGATGATTCCGGCCAGGCAGACCACAACCATATAGGTGTTGTGATAAACGGGCGATGAGGCGTAGAATACCGCCAGTCCCGCCATCACACCGCCATCCGCGACGCGGTCGAGCGTGGAATCGTAGAAGGCGCCGAAGACCGTCGATGTACCGGTCCTGCGCGCGACGGTCCCATCCAGCACATCGAAGAGCGCCGTCACGCCGATGATGAAGCCGGCGGTACGAATATGACCCAGTGCGTACACAACCGCCGCCGCGAGGGAGCAGATCGTCCCGACAGTGGTGATCACATTCGGGTTGACCCGTCGCCGGACGAGGAAGTCAGCGACGGGCTCAATGACCCGCAAATAACCGGCCTTAATCGCCTCCCAGAGCACCTTCATTCGCGTGGAAGCTAGCCGTCAGGAGGGCCGGCGGCTAGGGCGAGCGCACTACGGCACCTGCCTACGGCACCTGCCACTCGTACAGCCCGGACAGGGTCACGTTGTCGCGAGTGTAGCTGCGGGACGCGTCCGCGGGCGTCGCTTTGAGCGTGACGGTGGTACCGGCCGCGATGCCGGGAACATTCATGCTCGTGGCGCTGCTCGATGGCACCTGCTTGAGAAAGACGTCGGTCCCGCCGTTCACGACGTAAACATTGA
>JBBSHV010000296.1:0-3137 GCA_038232435.1 Gemmatimonadales bacterium
CTGCTCGGCGCCTTTGGCCAGAAGCCCGACCAGGCATCGTAGGTGCGACGGCCAAGCAGCAGATCGAAGCTCTCGCCATACGCGGCGAGGATTGCATCTCTGCCAGCGGCGGTCCGATAGGGCGCCGTCCAGTCGCTGTATGGAAAATCGTCGTCATCGGCGGAGTGCTGGATCACGCCGTCCAGCGAGATGTGTTCCATGATTTTGAGCTTTCTCATCTGAGTCGCCGTGTTCTGGGGTTGGAGTTTCTATTCTGTTGGCATTGCGAGGAACTCGCGCACCTCGACCGATGCGCGGCAGGCGACGACGGCTTTGCGTCCCCACGCCACGGCCTCATTCATGTTGGCTGCCTCGAGTATCCAAAAGCCGCCAATGTGTTCCTTGGTCTCGATGTATGGTCCATCGGTGATGACCACTCTCCGCCGGGCTGCTTACGCACAATTCATGTTAAGGAACACCACCGTTGTGACGTGTTCAGGAATCAGACCCATGGGTGTTCATTCCCGAACACGTCTCCACAGCGTTGTAGCTGGCGCGTCAGCCACACTCCGAGAAACCGCACACGTGGCACTTGGCGCAACCCTCGGCCAACTCTAACTGCGAACCGCAATCCGGACATGTCTGCATGAATTGGTCGCCACCCGTGTACACGTCGAAAGCCATTTGCCCCTGACGCTCTTGCCCGCCGCTCTGCGCGACCGGAGCCGCTTCGATGCTCGGCCGTACGGGCTGGGGCGTTGACGGCGCGGGCGGAACGGAGGAAGCCGGAAGAAGATCCTGCTGTACACCCTGCTTCTCACGCATCCACTCCTCCAGTGCGATACCTATCGCGTCAGGAACGGACAGAACCTTGTTGACGCCGAGTCCAACCGCACGGTCTGAGCTGATCCCGCGCAGCTGTTTGTGCACCTCGCGAATCGGAATGCCCGAGCGCAGCGCGAGCGAGATGAGCCGTCCCATGGCTTCGGAATCGGCCATCGCCGATCCACCAGCCTTGCCGAGCGTGATGAAGACTTCGAACGGCTGGCCCAGGTCGTCCTCGGTAATGTGTACGAACATGGTACCGAGCGGCGTCTCCTTGCGAATTGAGGTGCTGCGCAGCCGGTCCGGGCGGGACCGCTTGGCACGACGTTGCAGGTTCTCAGCCTCCGCATCGTACAGTACCTGCTTGAGTCGGTCGATCTCGGCCGTCATCTCCGCCATGGTGC
Source organism: Gemmatimonadales bacterium (assembly GCA_038232435.1). Lineage (GTDB taxonomy): Bacteria > Gemmatimonadota > Gemmatimonadetes > Gemmatimonadales > Gemmatimonadaceae > Fen-1247. The sequence continues at coordinate 1,209 of JBBSHV010000296.1, forward strand.
CCTGAAGCTCGCCAAGCTCGCGACGATCGCTCTTTCCGTCCCGCTCAGCCGCGGCCTGCGCGGTCGCTCCGGTAGACAGAACTTGATTGTCACGCGATCCATCACGATACACCGTGACACCCTTGCACTTGAGGTCGTACGCCAGCTCGTAGATCGCGCGAACGTCATCGCGCGACGCTGCGTGCGGGAAGTTGGTGGTCTTGGAGATGGCCGAATCGCAGTGCTCCTGAAACGCGGCCTGCATCCGGACGTGCCACTCCGGCGCGATGTCGTGCGCGGTGACGAAGACGCGCTGCCACTTCTTCGGCACTTCGGCGAAGTGGACGTGTCCTTCCTTGGCGATGCGCTCGATCAGATCGTCCGAGTGCCACCCCTCGCGCTTGGCGATAGCGAGGAAGTCCTCGTTCACGTCCGGCATCATCACACCGGCCTGATTGCGCATGAAAGCGACAGCAAAGAGCGGCTCGATCCCTGACGAGCAACCCGCGATGATGGAAATCGTCCCGGTGGGCGCTACAGTCGTGACATTGCAGTTGCGCAGCAGTTGCATCGGCCGAATGCGCTTACCCTGGTCGTCCCGCGCGCACGTCTCGTCCGGTCCCCAGATGGAGCGCGCCCACTCTGGGAACGCGCCGCGCTGGCTGGCGAGCCGCTCGCTCTCGCGCTTCGACTCCGTATCGATGAACTCCTGCAGCGTGCGCCCGAACTCGATCCCCTCGGGCGAGTTGTACGGAATGCCCAGACGCACCAACGCGTCGGCAAAGCCCATCACGCCGAATCCGATCCGGCGGATCCGCTTGGAAAGCGCGTCGATCTCGGGTAGCGGGTACTTGTTGACATCGATGACGTTGTCCAGGAAGCGCGTCGACAGATGCACATCGCTCTTCATCGCATCCCAATCCATGACACCATCGCGAACGTAGTAGCCGACGTTGATGGAGCCGAGATTGCAAACATCATATGGCAAGATGGGTTGCTCGCCGCACGGGTTGGTTGCCTCGTACGGCCCGATGTGCGGGACCGGGTTAAACCGATTCGCTTCATCGACGAAGAAGCAGCCCGGCTCGCCCGTGCGCCACGCACCGTCGATCATCTTTTCCCACACCATACGCGCGTCCAGCTGCGCGACCGTTTCGCCCGTTGAAGGCTCGATCAGGTCGTACATTGTCCCGGCCTTCACCGCTTCCATAAACTTGGCGGTTATGGCGACGGAGATGTTGAAGTTGGTGATCTTGTCGAGATCTTCCTTGCACGTGATGAACGTGAGCACATCCGGATGGTCCACGCGCAGGATGCCCATGTTGGCACCGCGACGGGTTCCCCCTTGCTTGACAGCGTTGGTGGACGCGTCGTACAGCTCCATGAACGACACTGGTCCGGACGCCACGCCGGTCGTCGACCGGACCATCGCTCCCTTGGAGCGGAGCCGCGAGAAAGAAAATCCCGTCCCGCCTCCGCTCTGGTGGATGAGTGCCATCGAGCGCAGGGTGTCGTAGATGCCGTTCTGACCGTTGGAGAGCGCATCTTCCACTGGCAGCACAAAGCAGGCTGACAGCTGTCCAAGCGGACGACCCGCGTTCATGAGCGTGGGCGAGTTCGGCTCGAAGCGACGCTGCGTCATGAGGAAATAAAACTCCTCCGTCAGGGCCTGTACCGCGCCGGCACTGGCGCCGTAGCGACGATCGGCCGTGGCGACGACGGACGCAACGCGCCAGAACATGTCCTCGGGCCGTTCAACGGGTTCGCCGGACTTATCCTTGACCAGGTAGCGCTTGGACAGAACAGTGCGCGCGTTCGGATTCAGCTGCGCATCGGGCAACGATTGGGGGAGGACTGAAGCGTCTGACATTTGATGCACCCTGCTGTTCTGATTGTTGGCCCCGCGGGAGGTACCGCCGAGCGGTGAAGCTGAACTTCCAATGGGAGACC
>JBBSHV010000297.1:0-3101 GCA_038232435.1 Gemmatimonadales bacterium
GACCGATTCGCCTTCAAGGTATCGGGCACGTACTTCCGCGGCCGAGAGTGGCCGGCGCCACCACAGCCGTCTGAAATCAAGCCGCGCGATCCGATCGCCGATCGTGTCAACGGAGAGCTGCGTTCCGATTTTCGCGTGTCGACGACCGCCGCCGCGGTCCTCACGGTTGGAACGACGGAGGCGCTCCGGAACGTGGAGTACACACCGATCGGCACATATCAGTTGGATCACTCGCGCGCCGACTTTGCGCAGCTCCGCTACGGCGATGGGCTGTTCTTCGCACAAGTGTATGTGAACAATGCCAACAGCCGAGCGGGGTCCACGGTGAATCTGCAGACGCTGCAGACAGCGGTGGATCACTCGAACGTGCTGGTCGGGCAAGTGCAGCACGGCTTCGGGCTCGGCCACCGAAGCATGATCACGTACGGGCTCGACGTGCAACGCACCGACCCGCAGACTGCCGGTACCGTAAACGGCCGCAACGAGAACGATGACATGTCGATGGAGACCGGCGTGTACGCGCTGGCATCTACGCGGCTCTCGTCGAGATTTCAACTTATTGGAGCGGGACGTGTGGACGAGGACAGCCGGATCCGCAGTGCAGTGTTCTCGCCACGTGTCGCGTTGCTCTTCACTCCTCGCGCGGGACAGCACTTCCGCGTGAGTTACAACCGGGCGTTCTCGACGCCGACGCCCGGCAATCTCTTTCTGGATGTGGTCGCCGCTCGGCTCGATCCACTTCCCTTCACCATTCGCGCGGAAGGCGTGCCCCGGGACGGGTTCCAATTCGCGCGTGACTGCGGTGGCGGTTTGTGCATGGCATCGCCATTCTCGCCGGGACAGCAACTGCCGCTCGACGCAACCCTGCTCTGGCCCGCGGTCGTCCGGATCCTGCAGGGATCTGGCGTCGACCTCTCGGCGCTTCCGGCACCGAAAAGCTCCGATGTCAGCACGTCACTGCGCGTACTCGACCTCCGGAGCGCCGCGTTCGGCGCGTACACCGGTACCGTCAACGACACCGCGCCACTGTTGCCGACGATCACGAACTCCTTCGAGCTCGGGTACAAGGGACTAGTCGCTCAGCGTCTCGTTGTGGATGCCGACGCTTACGCGACCCACCGCAAGAACTTCATCGCGCCGCTCGCGGTCGCTACGCCCAACGTATTCCTCACGACGGCATCACTCGCCGCGTATCTCGGCCGCTTCATGCCCGCGGCGCAGGCGGGGGCGCTCGCCGCCGGGATCGGTGGCGTGGACGGCAATCCGAAAGCTCCCGGGATCCCGCTCGCGACGGTAAGTCCAACAAACGCGCCGGGAGGGAGCGATATTCTGCTCACGTATCAAAATGTGGGCGACGTGCAATTGTGGGGGGCGGATATCGCGACCGACTTCACGGCTAGCGAGAATGTGTCATTCAGTGGGTCGTATTCGTGGGTCAGTCAGAACTTCTTCGCCGCAACGCGTTCTGGAGGAGCCGACCTGTCGACAAATGCGCCCCGCAACAAGGCGTTGCTCGCGGCCCGATTCCACGAGGGCGCGCGCGACGCGTCCATCGAGCTACGCGGCCGGTATGTAGGCGGCTTTCGGATGGTTGACGGTGTCTGGAACGGCTACGTCGACGCGTTCGCCGTCGGGGACATCGAGGCGGGCGTCGCGGTTCCCGGCGCGCCCGACGCACGGTTAACTGTGACGGTGCAGAACTTCGCGAATACTCCGCATTCCGAATTTGTGTCGGCGCCGGTTCTGGGACGAATGGTGCTGGCGCGAGTGCAGTATCGGTTCTGAGAGATCAAATTTCCGGGTCGGTGATCGGGGCGGGCGGCACACCGCAGCGGTCACATTGACTCCAGCGACTTGTGCAGCGACTTGTTAGCCTACCGGCTCGACGAACACGGAAACACCGAACAGGTCGTCACGACGCGTGGTGAGGCGGCCCAGCCGAAGGTGGTAGCGCACCCGCACCACGTGGTACAGGGAGTTTCCGACGCTTTGATCAGGTAGATCCAGTTCCAGCTCGTCACCTGCAATGCTACGTTAAGCGCGCGGCGCAGCAGCACGCCCGGTCAGTGCGCGTCCGCTGGGTCGGACGGCACGTCCGTCACCTTGGCGAGCACGCGCTCGAACTTCGCGCGCGTGCCACGGGCCCCCCGCTCCGCGAGGTAGTCCTAGGTGAGCAGCGCTGAGAGCTTCTCGGCCAAGGCGATGGTGATGAGCTGGTTGATAGACACGCCTTCGCGCTCCGCCACCGCACGCACCCGTTCGTGAAGCGACTCGGGGAGTCGCAGGCTGATCGTACTCATTACTGCCTTCTCCCCAGCCACCGCATTCGCCAGGTACTCCAGCCAGCCCGAGGAGTCCACCACCGAAAGGGAGGCACTCACAGGCGGTCGTGGTCCCGCTCAAGTTCGGTAGAGAGACCTCTCGACGAGCCTCGCAGTTCGCGAGCTCCCCGAAGTGGGATAAACTCAATGCGATCCTCGTAGGTGATGACCTGCACCTGCTGTCCAGGCTTCAGATGCAGCCGCTCCCGTCCGGAGCGAGGAATAACCACCTGAAACTTGGGCGAGAGCGTGACTCGTTCCATGCGCGCCTCTATCGATCGAATAGTCATACAGTATAGCAATCGATACGCAACCACAAGAAAGAGACCGAGCGCCCGAAAGTTCTGGTGTTCAGGGGCAAACCGCGGCGCGCGAGAACATTCTGGCCGCCTGCTCCAGCGTGAGCGGCACTCGGCCTCAATGGCGGCGGGATCCAGGCTGTCCCAGAGGTCCTGCGCGATCTGGATGCGCTCCGCCGCGCTCAGGTGTTGGGCAGCGCACGTTAAGCGGCGTCCTTTCGGCGGCGCACCTCGACGCTGACGTCAGCGCCCGCGCGCGACAGCATCTCCACCAGGGTATCGATACTGAAGCGGTCGATCTTGCCCCGGATCAAGTCGGATACCCGCGGCTGTGTCACATGGAGCAGTTTGGCCGCCGTAGCCTGCGTCAACCCGCGGGCGGCAATCAGCCGCTCAAGTTCAAGCATGAGATCCGCGCGAATCCGCAGATGCTCGGCCTCGATGGGATCGAAGCCCACCGCTTCGAAGGCGTTCGTGTACC
>JBBSHV010000298.1:0-3067 GCA_038232435.1 Gemmatimonadales bacterium
CGGGTCAGCTCGGGGTGGCTGGCCAGCGACACGGTGATGGCCACTCGCTTGGATGGGTCCTTCAGAGTGTTAGACGGTGCCGGCATTCGAGGACGTTAGTGGGCTTGGATCACGCGAGTTCTATGCGCCAACCGCGATCAGGCCGGGGGACTCGCGGCATGGCCTCTCTCCAGTATCGGCCCGGCGAGCACCTCCTTCAGGTGATCGGCAAGACGGAGGGACATCGCCAGCACGGTAAGCGTCGGATTAATGTACCCGCCGGTGGGGAAGACGGAGTAGCCGGCGACGTACAGATTGGACACACCGTGCACCCGGAGATTCGCGTCGACGACACCCTGTTTCGGGTCGTTGTGCATGCGCGTCGCGCCCATGTGATGGTGCAGGCCCGATGCGTCGAGTACCGGACGCCCGTGCTCGTGGGCGATCCGGTACTCGCCCAGCCCCGCGCGCCGGAAGCCATCCTCGAGCAGAAGCTGCGCACGGCGCACGCTGTCCATGTCACGCTGGCGCCACAGCCAGTGCAGGTGCGTCTTGCGGCAACCGAGCGCGTCCAGATCGCTGAGCAATGTTACGCGGTTCTCCGGGTGCGGCGCCTGCTCCACGTGCAGGTGCACGTCTACCACGGAGAATCGGCGCGACGCGTCCCCCCCCTCATCCGCTGACCAGCCGCCCCCGTTGAGCATGTCGGGTCCGGCATTGAAATCTTTGAACAGCCGCCGGCCACTGGCCTTGTTCAGCGCGCGCGCCGCGATGAAGTCGAAGCCCTGGACCACGTTGCGCAGGTGCATACCGGCGTTCTCCGGTAGCCGTCCACGCGCCGTCGCGCGCGCCAGCGCCTCCGCGGAGTAAAGATATTCCTGCCGAGCCTTGCGATAGCGGCGGTGCTTGGGCAGTAGCGCTACGCTGAAGCCGAGCAGTTGCTCTCGGCGGGCAACATCCTTCCGCAGAATCAGCTTACCGATGACCGGGACGTCGTTCACGGTACGCACGTCGTACAGGCTCAATTGATCTATGAGCGTACGATTCTTCGGATACAGCGTTCCGCCATGCACCGGCTGATGCTCCATAAAGAAGCGCCCCAGCACGTTGTGCCCGTTGCCCAGGCCGCCGCTCTGCACGCGGTCGGATAGCAGCAGCAGCCGCGCGTTCTCCATGCCACCGGCCGCGAGCACGAAGAGCTTGGCCGAAACCCGAAAGCTGTTGCCGGAAAGGCACGCGACGCGCAGCCCGGTGACGTTTGACGCCGTCTCGTCTGTTTCGATCTCGACCACATTGGCCCAGAGATAGATCGAGACGTTGGGTGCTTGCGCCAACGCTTCGGGCAGCTCGGTCGTGAAGATTTCCTGCCGTACAAAGGTCCAGACGTCGGTCGCGAACGTCTCCGGGTCGAGCGGCAGTTGCCGGGCGCGGTCGTCCTCCCAGTGCTCGCCCTCGTACCGATACGGACCGAGCCCGAACGACGTATGGACGCGATCGTAGTACGGATCCAGCTGCGCTCGGCCGAATGGCCATCCGCTGTGCGGCAGCCAATCGCGGCGTTCGAAGTCGACAGGGTCGAGCGGACCGGCGCGGAATCCCAGTCGGTTACGGATGCCGATCTCGCTGTCCCACTGGTTTCCCATCCCACCGACCTGCCGCCGGCGCGTATTCCTCAGCAGCTCGAAGTGGCTCGCCCCGGTGAACCGGCCGTCGGCGAGCGATTGCGTTGCCTCGTCGAATTCGCGCCCGCCGCTCTCGAGGATGCACACGCGCACGTTGGACCCGGCGAGCTCACGGGCGAGGGTGAGACCGGCGGGCCCACTGCCCACGATGCATACGTCGGTCTCGACGACCTGATCCCGGGGAACTCGGCGCGCGTCAATCCACATGCGCGATCATGCCCTTGGCGTCGCCCGCAGGCCGGCCGTCTGTATCGAAGCTGCGATCATGCTGGTGTTGAAATGATGTATGTCTCTGACGCTCAATCATACATGACGGCTGCGGTGGGGACCAGCGGGGCGGTCTAGAGTGCGCGATATCCGGGATGCGACGTGGCACTCATGACAGTTGGCGCGTAAGTCATACGATCGGCCAGGCGGACCGTCAACAGCAGCCGAAAGGGTGAGCAGGCGCCTCAGCGCAGTCTCCACCAGTTCAGATATCATCGTTCCCTTCAGGCCGCTCCCCGCCGCAGGCGCGCCATGACCCGGTCGTCGATGTTGAGAGTAGTCTTCATATGCTGAACCATACGCTGCGTATGTTATGTGGCAATAACTAGGCGTCTCACACCCAGAATCACCGACGAAGTTTCGCGCCTGCTGATGATTGGCTTGTTCGGAACCTGTGGATCCCAGCACGACCGCGTCCGGAGACGTATCATTGGTTGCGAACGCCGGCGCGTGTCAAACCGGCTGAACCCGTATCCCTGATAGATGCGATTCTCTCGTCTGCTTGCCGTCGGCATAGCTCTAAGTTCTCTCTCCGCCGCTCACGCCCATGCTCAAGCCCGTGCGCAGGCCGCGCCGGTCGACTCGACGGTGCTCTCCGCGTTCAAATGGCGGTCTATCGGGCCCGCCAACATGGGTGGGCGAATCACGGACGTCGAGGGGATTCCATATCCGTCACGCACGTTCTACGTCGCCGCCGCTGGTGGAGGAATATGGAAGACGACTAACGCTGGCACGACCTTTCAGCCAGTGTTCGATCATGAACGCTTGATCTCGATGGGCGACATCGCGATAGCTCCGTCGGACACCAATATTGTGTACGCCGGCACGGGTGAGGAAGACTCTCGCAACTCAATATCCCCGGGCGGCGGCATCTACAAGACCACCGACGGCGCTCGAACGTGGAAGTTCATGGGGCTGGGCCTGACCCAGCAGATTGGTCGTATCGTGGTGCATCCCACCAACCCGAACATCGCCTACGTCGCCGCACTCGGCCACGTCTGGGGGCCGAACAAGGAACGTGGACTGTACAAGACCACTGATGGCGGGACGACGTGGACGATGTCCAAGTTCGTGAGTGATCGCGCCGGATTCGTGGATGTCGCGATGGATCCGTCGGACCCGAACACGCTGTATGCAGC
>JBBSHV010000299.1:0-3054 GCA_038232435.1 Gemmatimonadales bacterium
GCCACAGTCCGTCTTCCGCGGATTGGTAAAGGTTGACGACGTGCCGGTCAGCGATGTCCTGCAAGTCTGGCTCGACGTTTCGTCCAACCCTGCGCGTGGTGAGGAGCAGGCCGACCTGATTCGCCGCCGGATCGTTCAGTCGGTTATCGACGGAAAACGCGACCGTGGGTGATCTCGCACCCAATGATCTGGCACCCATGGTGCGGCTGATCGAGGTACTCCGGCCCTGGCTCGGAGAACTCGTCATCGTCGGCGGGTGGGCGCATCGGCTGTATCGATTTGCACCAGCGGCGAACCAGCCTTCGTACCAGCCGCTCAGGACCAGGGATGCGGATGTTGCGTTCTCACTGACCGCGGCACTCAAGGGCGACATCGGCGCAGCGTTGAAGGCGGCCGACTTCCACGAAGTCTTTTCTGGAGACCACACGCCGCCGATTGCTGAATACCGGCTCGGTATGGAGGACCAGGGATTCTACGTCGAATTCCTGGCGCCGCTAAAAGGGCGCGGCTTCAGGCGGCGCGGCGCGCCCGACGCGACGATCGCGAAGGCTGGCGTAACCGCACAGAAGCTACGGTACCTGGAGCTATTGCTCATACGACCGTGGACCATTCCTCTGAGCACTACCGCCAGCGTCGCGCGTGCGGCAGCCACCGACGTGATGGTGCCAAACCCGGCAAGCTTCATCGCGCAGAAGCTGCTGATCCAGGGGCAGCGGACGCCCGAGAAGCAGGCACAGGACGCGCTATACATCCATGACACGCTGGATCTGTTCGGAGGTGAGATCGAGGCGCTCAAGGCTCTCTGGCGCGAGGGCGTCAGACCGAGCCTTTCACCGAAGACAGCCATGGATGTCGAGCGGCTTCACCATGAACGGTTTGGAACTGTTACCGATGTAATCCGTACTGCCGCTCGGATTCCACAGGACCGCACGCTCACGCCCGGTCGTATGCAGGCCGTTTGCGCATACGGACTTGAGGAGATCTTTGGCACGGCCTGATTTTGTACGTGATGTTCTACATCGACGTCCTCAGCTGAAGGCGCGGGATTCGAGCCCGGCGAGCACACCAATCACGCCGTTAATCTGGCCTGTCACAATGAGCGATATCGGCGTCGCTCAGGCCGAGTCATAAATACTGCAATCGGTACAGATCTCTGGATCGTGTGGACTCATTGATCAGGAGCGTCCCCCGGTAGGACGTGAGCTGCAATCCATTCAGTCGCGTACTGGATACCGTCTTTGTTCTCGCCGGGAACGGCTAAGAGAAACCGACGATACGACTCGGCAGCATCGTCGAATAGCCCAATTCGCGCCTCGAGTGCAGCACGATTCGTAGTGTTGGTTTCCCTTAGCGATCCACGCGAACCCTAGAGTTGCGTCGATGGAGAGTGCGCGATCGTAGCACTGTACCGACTCCTCAGCGTGTCCGAGATCCAAGAGGCAAGCGCCGAGATTCGACCAGCCCTTTGCGAAGCTCGGATCCATGAGAACGGCCTGACGGAAACAGGTGAGCGCCTCTTCTGGTCGCCCGAGTGACTTCAAACCGCCGCCACGATTGTTCAAATCCGACGCTGTTTCAGCTACGTTTTGTGCACGCGCTACGTGCGGGTGCCCAACCTCGACCAGTCGTGTATTGAGCGCGACTCGGAGATCGGAGTAGGACTGGTACCGGTCGCCCTGACGCTTCGCGAGGCATCGTTCAATAATGGGCCAGAGCGCCGAGAACGTGATCGGTGGAGGCGCTTGGTTGCAGTGGGCGTCGAGCAAACCCCAATAACCCTGATCCGGGCCACTTGGAACGAACGGGAGGCGACCCGCTGCGACCTCATAGAGAATCACTCCGAGTGCGTAGACGTCGCTCCGTGCATCCGTCGCCAGGGGATCCTGGAATTGCTCAGGCGCCATGTACCACGGACTACCCACAACCGTCTTCTCAATGCCGCCTCGTTGTCGCGCCGCTCTACCCAGACCCTTGAACACTGCGAGTCCAAAATCACCGACTTTGGCAGTGCCATTCTGCGTGATCAGGATGTTGCCGGGCTTGAGGTCGCGATGACATCGGATGCCATTCGATTCAGCGAATGCGAGTCCATCGCAGCACTGCACGATCCACCGTGCGATGCGTGGCCACGCCGGACTCCCCTGCATGTGATCCGCAAGTGTGACTCGGCCAGCATCGTCGGGTGCTACATACTCCATCAGGAAGAACGGCGCGTGCGTCTCAGAATTGAGCGACACGTTTTGAACGTTTACAATATTTGGGTGATTGCCAAGAGCAATCCAAAGCTCTACTTCACGGCGAAACTGCTCCAGGACGACCGCATCACCAACATGTTCCGGATGAATTTCCTTCATCGCGTACTGTCCACCCAAGTGGGGGTGCTCGACCAATGAGACTACTCCGTAACCTCCCGCGCCTAGTGGCCGCAACTTTCTCGGCGGTGTGTAGTATGGCTTTGACACTATCGAGATGAGAAAGAGTTGACGCCGAGGCACGCTGACATCTTCGGCGATTTATAGCAGGCGGCGGGATACCCCCATCTGACGAGCGGGCCGCTCGCTTCGTCAGTGTGAACGGCACGGATCGGAGAGATCAGGATACCCAACTCGGCGGTTCTGAGGTGATGCGGGTTTTCAACCAGCCACTCTGAAGTTCGTGGCGTGGTGGGGCCTAAGCCCGGCGCCCTCGGATGGACCGCCCGGAGAACGCCGATGCTATGATCACGTATCCGAGCACGATCAAGGATCCCACGCCCCACGCTTGGAGGAAGGTGAAGGTTCGGTCATCCGGGCGTACGTGTACGTTGAGACGGTACCAGAGAACCACTCCTATCCCAACTCCGTACGATGCTGCCGTGACTGCAAGGTTCACGAGCGATGCTGCCAAGCGTCCGAGCGGCCCCGGGGGGACTGTCGGTACTACTTCTCGCTGGTTTGGGTTTTCGCGTTGCGCTACGTGTTGCCACGCTCGCGCGTACCGCCGGCCGGTCATATCCGTCATGGCTTACCCCAATTGCGTTCGAGTGTTGGACCAGCGCGCTTCGCCGTCGCTCCA
>JBBSHV010000300.1:0-3002 GCA_038232435.1 Gemmatimonadales bacterium
CATGATCACCCGCCGCGCCTTCGGCTTCCACACCCCAGGCGCCCTGATCGCGCTCGCGATGCTCAGCCTCGGCGGCCTCTGCCCACCGCTCCCACGGTGAATCTCTCAACTCACACGACCCACGAAAACGTCAGGAGACTCAGAATATCGCGTCCAATTCGAGTTCCCGCGGGCGGCCGCCGCGTTCTTCGATCCCGAGCGTGAACACCGGCGGGAGATCACCCTCCGCCACCATGGCGCCGACTATCCCGACAACCAACTGCGGTTCTATCCAGATAACGGAATGGTTCGCGTCAACATGGATAGCGCTATCCCGGTCGTCGCCGACGATTCGATCCGAAGCGGTACATGGCTATTCACGCGCCTCGGCACCGACCACTACGAACTGGAGCGGCTGAACAGTGCGCAGCGCACCGCGAGTCTTGCACGCGCGGCACTCACCGATGGTGTGCGCAGCACGTCCAATCGGGACTACGGCTGGGTCAGATCGTCAGAGGTCTGACCTGGATAATCGGCCGCCACCCATGCCTGCTGCGTCGATCCAAGCCTGTATGCGTCGGCGAGCAGTGCGTCTACTTCGCGCTCGTGCCGCGTGAGGACAGCGCCGTGCTCCGCTAGCCGGGCGAGGCTCGCGTCCAATTCCTTCTCGATGCGATCGCGGTGGCTCCTCGTGCGAGGATCGATCTGCATGCGGCTAGCGTTGTCGTCGAGTATCCGAAAGACGACTTCCCGCCCGTGTCGTCTGTACTCCCTGAGCTTCGTCCACCCCTTGAGCTCAGTGAGCCGCACCCCGCTGATAGACGCGAGCCAGTTGAGGAAGCCGTCACGCTCGCGCTCCATCCCGGCCGCGCACTCGTACAGCTGCCGTCCGGAATCCACAAGATCCGTGGAGACGCCTTCGGGTACTGGTAGCCAAGAGATGAACTGCTTGTTGGCAGAGAAGAACTCGTTCTGGAACGGCACCGAGCCGCGGCGAAAAGCCCAGTCAACCACACGCGAGTTCAGCAGCGCGAGCAGCGCGAAGAGGGCGACCGAGTCTTCGCGCGGGATGATTCCGTTTACATCGACATTGTCGAGGTAAGCGGCGCCGAGGGGGTCGGCGCTCACGCGCAACCGCGGGCACAGGCGCGGAACGCACAGCTTGGGGACGTCATGGAGCCCGAGGCTCTTCGGGTATACGTATCCCCACCAGCCGTCGCGGTCCATTTTCCCACGCTCGCGGGCGCGCAAGCGGCTCTCATGATTCTGTAGATATTCCCAAGTCTGCGGAAAGGCAGCGAGTTCGTCTGCGGTCATTAGCCGCATGCCGTTTTCACCCTCCTGGTAAGGGAAGAGCAAGACCGACTCGAGCGTCTTCAGCGCATAGCGGTCAACGTGCGTTCCGCTTGCTAGCGGATGGAGCAAGTCGGGCTCCAGCGCAAATTCGCGGCCGTCACGATCGGCGACGAGACGGTGCCCACTTCGCATCCCGCGGTCGTCGAGGATGAAGACGGCGTCGGCGCTCGTGATTAGCCCCTGGAAGATGCTGCGCGTCACGTCTTGGAGCGCGGGGCCGGCACGAAGCATCGTTTCGATGATCTGGCGGTCCTCTGGACCGAGGAGGAGCCAGGGCTCCGGCCCGAGATCTCGCGTGGGATACCGCTCGGCGGCGGGTAGCTCGCGTGAGGTGATCGCACGTCGAACGTCCGCAGATCCGCCACCGACAGTGGTGAACTCGATGCCCGGCGACCCGGAGGCGTCGAGCACGAGGACGCACGTGTAATTCGTAGCCCCTTCAAAGACCTGCGCGTGGCCGAAGTCGATGATCGTGTCCACCAACTGATCGCGCGCGAGCCGCGCGCGCAGCCGTCGGCCGTAGTCCAGGCGCAGAAACTTGTTCGGCACGATGAAGCCGAGGCGGCCCCACGGCGTCAACAATGCGAGCCCGCGTTCGATAAATGGGATGTAAGCGTCGAAGGCCCCGAACGCGGTCGCGTACCGAGCCCGGCAGTGATCGGCCACATCGCGCCCGAGTTCCTGGATCCGCACGTAGGGCGGGTTGCCGATGATCGCGTCAAAGCCAGCATCCAACCGTTGCCTCCCAAGCTCGTCGAGGAAGCGATCAGGGAACTCGAGCTCCCAGTGGAAGGGTCGGCCGGCCTCCCGACCGACTGGCGGGTCGACGGCACGGTTGCACTCGGCGAGCAGCGGTTCGCGCAACAGGTCGATCTCCGCTGCGATTCGCTCCTTCTCATGTGCCTCCTGGCCCGTCAATGCGTGGACGCGCGCCATCTGCGCGATTTGGTCGAGCATTGTTTGTGCGCGCGCAGCGAGGTCCGCGGCAAACAGGTCCGTACCACCTTCGAGAAGCGCACGGAGCTCGGCCGAAACGAGGGAGTTCCCTACGCGAAGGTTGCCGAGAAACCGCAATGGACGATCATCCCTGACGGTGCTCAACCAGAGCGAGAGGCGTGCAATCTCCACCGCCATTGGGTTGACGTCTACTCCATAGAGGCAGCGCTCCACGACAAGACCTTGCAATTCCACGAGCGTTAGGTCGCCGTCGTAGGCCGGGTCGTTGGCAATGCGCCGGGCTAGATACGCGGCCGCCCCGACGAGAAAGTGACCGCTTCCCATCGCAGGGTCGAGCACGTAAAGGTCCAACAGTTCTTCGAGAGCGTCCTCTTTCCTGCCAGCGCTTGCTCTTGCAGAGCGCTGGTCGAACAACGGCGCGAGTGTGCGTTCAGCAATGTCATCGACGATGTGCTCTGGCGTGAAGAACGCTCCCGTGCGTCTCCTGCCATCAGCCGACTCGAGGCCCAGGTGGCCGTCGCCGCCCTCGGTGAGCCGGTAGGCGAGCAACTGCTCGAAGATCGTTCCTAAGTGCTGCGGATCGTAAGTTCCTTCCGGGTTTGAAGGAGTCATAACGCGGTCGGCGAACCTGGTGGTGATGGGCTACGCGGTCGAGATCACTCTCAGCGTTGAGGAGCGCCGTGAGCTTGAGGCGCGGGCGGCGAAGCTGA
>JBBSHV010000301.1:0-2973 GCA_038232435.1 Gemmatimonadales bacterium
GCGCACCCACGCATAGTATCCGCCTTCCTCCGGCAGCATGCTCGCAAGCTCGCCGACTATGAGTACTTCCGGGAGCGACCAGACTATCGGCACTGCTACGAGCAGGCCGAGCGCGATTCCGGGCCCGACCGACGCGACGAGTGTCTCCGTGGAGTAAGCCCCGCCCGATACGCAGAAGAACAACACGAACACAAGCGGAAGGGTGGTGAGAGTGCGGCGAAGACTCACGTTGGCGCGCATGTTAATGCAATTCTGATGTCCCGGCGGATCTCTTTGACTACTTCGCGCGTGCGTACACTTCCACCCACGGTGCGCGCCACTGGCGCTGCGCCAGACGCTCCACAGCTTTCACCGCACGCTCTTCGAGCGCGCCGTAGAGTGTGGTCCAGCGGTCCGCGACCGGGACCAGCGTGTCTCCGTAGACACGCTCGATCTCAAAGCCAGCTCCGCGCAACAGCCGAGTGAGTGACTTCTCGGTGAAACCCTGCCGGTACGGGAAGCTCAGCAGGTTGTTGTGAACCAGGACGCGCTCAGCCATCCCCGCCGCACTCCCTCCAAGCCGGGCGCGCCAACGTAGATAGAACTCGCCGTTGGGAATGCGCACCACCACCATTCCACCTGGACGCAGCAGTCGGTGCGCGCCGGTTACCGCGGAACGCGAGTCATACATTTGCTCGAAGGTGTTCCATATCGCCACGACGTCGTACGGATGCTGTGTGGAGACGCTCTCGACTGTTCCCCGCGTCACGGCAAAGCCATTCCGAGCCGCGAACTCCGATGCACCCTGACTTACATCCACTCCGTCAAAGGTCCAACCCGCGTCGCGCGCAGCGGCCAGAAAGCCGCCGACGTAGCTGCCAACCTCCAAGCCGCGACCGGACTTGCCGGCCATCTGCTTGAGACGTGCGACCTGCTGCTGGTACGCTGCGCGCTGCGTATCGAATAACGACTGGAGTACGCTCTCATCTGGCGTGTTGTCGTCGTACGCGGACTCCAGTGCTTCGGCGCGCTCTCGCGGGTTACGAAATAGATGGGTGCAGTCTCGACATTGCGCCAGACGAATTGGCGGCGCCTGCGAGAAGGCCACGCGGTCCAGCAGATATCGTGGCGGTATGTCAGCGTGCAGACGCTGCTGGTGGAACTCCCATACACGCTCCACTTCACTCCGCATCGCGTCCCGGTCTGCCACCTCGGCGTTGTCCGGCGAGTTGCATACCGGGCACTGGGTGAGCTCGTATGTGCCGTGCAGATCGATGACCGCGCTACGCCGCGTTGTCGCGAACGACCCGCAACTGCTCGTTCACCCGCGTTAGCGACTCGGCGAAGACGTGCATCATTATCCGCAAAGAATACGTCTTCGCGGGAGATGGAACAACTGCGGGGCGCAAGGCGGCCATAGGGCGCGGTTGAAACCGCGCCCTACTACGCGGCCTTCAGCATTGAAAAGAGGTTACCGACAGCGCGGATCACGCGCTCATTTCCTTCCCGCATCAGAGCCGCGAGGATGTGCTTGCACACCTTGTCGCGCCAGAGGTGATCGCCGCAGTCACAGCGGGGATACGATGCTGTATACAGGTCCACCCAGTGGTCCTGACTACCGCCGGCGATGCGATACCGTGCATGGCTGGCCTGCTCGGCAACCTGCCCGAGCGAGCGCTCCAGGCGGCCGAGATCCAGGCCACCGATGGCTTCAAAGTCGATCATTGACTGAGGCGTTTTCACGCCTGTTCCTGGCATTCTAAACTGTTTCAAATCAATCACTTACAGCGCAATTGATAATGCCCAGAATCACACGTTTTGTCGCTTCCGAACAGTTGCTCGAAAGACTATCGCCCGACCCCGGCAAATACGACCGGACCGGTCGGGGCGGCGACCCCACCAGCGGGCTCCTCGGTCACAGCTATGCGTCTGAGCGACCCCGGTTCCAGTGCATATTTTGCGTGCACCACCGCCGAGCCAGCCGGGTCCGGGGTGAAGGTTCCGGCCGAGATGGGAGCCGGATGACCACTGGCGATGAGCCACAGCTGGTACGTCTTCCCGGCAGTCGGCTGCTTCAGCTGCGATGCGTACATGGTCCACTGTTGGGTCTGCTGATCCCAGAACATCCGTGCGGCCGGAGTCAGCGAAGAGTAGCTCGCCAGATCGATCACGCGCGTTTTCGTTCCCGTGAGAGCGGAAATAATGCTGTCGCGTGAGGCTATGGAGGCCTGCAGCCGGGCCAGCTTATGTGCGAGCGTTGCTTGCTGGGCAGCGATTGCTCCAGTTAGCTGCCGGTGCTCGCGTGAGACGCGCCACAGCTGAGTCGCGGCAGCCGCAAACGCAATCGAAGCCGCAAGTGCGAGCCATCCCAGTGCGCGCGCCGCGCGGCGCGCGGCTGGCCCTTGCGCCTGTCGCGGTTCCTGTCCCGAGTCCTGCCGAGCATCGTATCCTGGCTCACTCCTCTGCCGGCCTGTCCCAGCGCCGCTGACGGAGAGCGCTGGCGTTCCCGCGATTCTCTGCGAACCTGGCCCCGTCTTATCCGTCTGGTCTGTGCCTGCGGTGCCGATTCCAGTGTACCCAATGGGCGATGATTGTCGCGTTGCAGGGCGCCCGGACTTGGATGCGACCGCACGGGCTATCAGACGTGACCGCACACCGGCCGAGTGACCGCGGTTCATCACCTCGGACGGAGCGACGCGCGCCAGCTCCGCGACCACCTCACGCATCGCCGCAAGCTCCGCCGCCAGCACTGAATCGGCGCTGGCTGCGGCGCGTACTTCGGCCGCTTCGGCGGGCGGGACAGCACCCAGTGCGACGCCCGCGACGTCAAACCGCGGGTCGCCCATGTCGTCGGACAGTGACATGGGCTCCGACTGCTCCGGGACGTCCTGATCGTCGGGAGACGCGCCCTCATTTGGACCGAGCTCGTTGTCGTCGCTCATGCTCGCCCCTGTTTTAGAACAGACAGCTTGTCGCGCAGCTTCTGCATCCCGA
>JBBSHV010000302.1:0-2953 GCA_038232435.1 Gemmatimonadales bacterium
CCGCTTCGATCACGATGTCCACGCCGGCGAAACCGTCCAGCTCAGTGGTGAAGCTGATCCTGGACAGTGCGTTGGTCTTGTCATCCGCGCTGGCCTTACCGCGCTCGATTGCCCTATCAAACGATTTGGCGATGGATGCGCGCGCCCGCTCGCCGAGCGCCTCCGACACTTCGCGCACGATTGTGGGATAACCAGCCTGTGCGCACGCTTGCGCAATCCCGGAGCCCATGAGTCCGCCGCCGAGCACGCCTACTGTCTGTATCTCTTTCATTGCAACCTGATGTTGGTGAACGAAAGCGTCACCGGTACGATGTGCGCGGGACAGTGGGAACGTCCAGCAGCTTGGCTGGGCGGCGTACGTCGCCATATTCCAGACGGTCGAGCACCTGCTCCAGCGCAAGCGCCATGCGCGCGGCAAAGTCGTGATGCCTGCGCATCAGAACGTATGCCCCCGCGCCGCCGACCAGTAGCGGAACACCCGCACTCACGAACACGAGCGCCGCGGCAACGTGTGCCACAACGCCGAGCGTTGCAGCGGTACCGCCGGCGAGAGCTCCGCTTGCGCCGAGCGCACCTCCGGCACGTACCAAATTGGATCTGGATTGTGACAGATCCGCATCCAGCCGGACGAGCGAGCGGTCGGCGTCAACGGGAACAACCGTGGCCGCGACCTGGCGCGCGCGGGCCAGGTGATACGATCGGCCGCCGATACGCAGACTGCGCTTGATTGCGCCGAACCAGTCCGTGCGCGGCTCCCAGACTACACGATCAGCGAAGCGTCGCTGCACTTGCAAGCATTCGTCGTGCTGCATCCATGAGTCGAGTGCGGCGACCATGGCTTCGGGTTCACCCAGGATCGTACGCGACGCGGAGACTACGGCCGGGCCAGCAGCGCGCACCAGCCAGCGCCCATCTTCTTCGTCTCCACTGTGAATGCGCGTTCGCTCTTCAGCGAGCGCCTGCCGCACACTCGTGGGCGCGAGACCGGCCTCGTTCGCTATGTCGAGCAGGCGCTCCTCGGTAATCGCGTCATTGTCGGTATCTTCGCCGCTGATTCCTTGAAGCTCCGCGGCACGCGCGAGCACACGTTCGACCGCGCGACGATCGAGCCCGTTCTGCGCCGCCGGCAGGCCGCGCTCGGGCAGGTTGCGCTCGGGCAGGTTGCGCTCGGACACGTTGCCGTCCGGCGGAGTCGGAGCCGGGAGGTTAGATGCCACCTTGGACTTGGTCGATCTGGCGCGCTAGGGCGTCGCGAATCACGTCGGGTAACACAAAGATCGAAGCGAGCTGTGCCCGTGGGTTGGCGCCCGCCATGCGACCGGCCGCGCGCACGTAGTATCGTGCGTACCCGTCGGCCAACTCTGGAACGAGCTTCTCCATCAGCATGAGCCCGCCTCGCACGGCCGCGGCACTTGTCAGGCGGTCCAGAGCGCCGCTACGCTGTTCCGCTGGTGTGGTGTTGTCCCCGATCGCTGTATTGGCAACGGTACCGGCCAGCTCATGAGCAATGACGTAGATCGCATCCGGTGCATCCGACGGCCGCTGCGGAAATGAAACGGCCACAACGTTGCGCTGGGCTCCGCCGCTACCGCTCATGGTCCGTCCCTCACCGTCGAGCGGGAGCGACAGCAGAATGTCGCCGTCACGCTGCTGCGTGTTGTTGAGAAAGCGTTGCAGTCGCGGACGCACCGACTGCTGCCACATCGCCTGAACCGAGTCGATCACGTTTGCGCGTTCGCGCTGCTGTTGAGTCCAGTATGAGTGGTAGAACTTGGTATTCTCGTCCCACAGCGACGACGCGAACAACGCCAGCCACGCGCGCTCTGGGGCGGTCTGGAAGTAGCTCGCGAGCACGCTGAATTGCTGTGCTTCGAGCTGCGACCGTGCGGCCTGAACGTTCCCCTCCGTCGCGATGAAAGCGTCGATGGTGGAGCGCATCTCATCCACCGACGAGAAGTAGAACGGGAGAAACTGCGCATTGATGAGCGTGCGGTTCGCCGCCACCTGGCTTTGCAAACGGTCGCTATTGACGTCCAGCTGCGTCGTGACTTTCGCGCGGTTCTTGAGCGTGGTGAGCTCGTCGCGATAGCCGCGCCGGAAGTACGGAACCAGTGAGCTATCGGTCTGCAGTAGCGCAAAGCCGTGCAGCCACAGATCGACGTTCTCCCGTGTCCTGACCGGCCACTGACGCGCCGCTACGTCGGCGGTGGGTTGCGCTGACGGAGCGGTTGCCGCCGGCGGTCCCGCGGAGGCACACGCGAGTACGCCAAACAGAGTCGCGCCTGCGACGAGTGCAGGCGAGTGTGGTCGGAGCGGGAGAATATTCGGCATCGTCAATCGGATAGTCGTGAAGTCGTCTTGTACACGGTCACGCCGGGAAGGACTCAACCACTACCGCGATTCCCTGGCCACCGCCGATGCACGCGGTCCCCAGGCCGTACCGTTTACCCATGGCGCGCAGGGCGTGCAGCAGATGAACGGTGATGCGCGCGCCCGAGGCCGCGAGTGGATGACTCAGCGCAATCGCGCCGCCATGGATATTGAGCTTCTCACGCGGGATGCAAAGCTCGCGCTCGACGGCGCAGGCCTGTGGCGCAAAGGCCTCGTTCACCTCCACCAGGTCCATGTCGTCCAGCGTCATGCCGGCGCGTTTGAGCGCGGCACGGGATGCCGGAACCGGCCCTATCCCCATGATCTTTGGATCGACACCGGCCAATCCCCACGAAACCAGTCGGCCGAGCGGCTTCACGCCGTTGCGCTCGGCGAACTCGGCGCTGGAGATCACCATTGCCGCGGCGCCGTCGCCAATCCCCGAGGCGTTACCTGCAGTGACAACACCGTTGTCGCGGAATACCGTGCGCAACTTGGCCAGCCCCTCAGCGGTGGATTCCGGGCGCATGTGCTCGTCCCGGCGAAACTCCTCCACCTGCTTGGTCTTGGCGTTACGGACCGG
>JBBSHV010000303.1:0-2889 GCA_038232435.1 Gemmatimonadales bacterium
CAGGCCGCCCAGCCCAGTACAGCCTACTCGCCGCGGCGCTTCTGAAGCGGATCTCTTGGGAGTTGCCAAGTCGGATGGGTTTGAGCCTCGCGTCCACCAGTACCTCGATGCGGGCTGGTACTGCGGTCGTCAGTCCTAGGTCGTTGGCGGCCGTCATCCCATCCACGAGGACGCGTGCCTGGTCGCGTCGCGCCACGGCGCTGATGACGGCGCGGTAATCCGGCACTGTTGGGTGGCCAGTCAGGGTGCTCTGTCGCGGGCGATCGTAGAGACCGCGATCAATACGGCGAAGCTCGCCCGCAACGGCAAGGCGCTGTAGAGTCTTATCAATGGCTGCGCGAGTGCCCAGGTCGGCGAAATCACTGGGCGTCCATACTGCGCTGGGGTCGGAGAGTACCCGATCGAGCACGAGGCCCCGGAGATCAGTCTGACGAGTGATGAAAGCCATGACCGAAATATGTAGCACACTTCGGACAAACGCTAGCGTCACCTATCAGGAATTGCGGCGCTATTTGACATGTCGGTCAGAACTATCATCTGCAACAAGGTCAGAGGGTCCGCGGTGGATCAGCGGGCTGCACCGCGTCGCATGGCGTGGTGGGCTGTGCCGCCGATCGCGATATCCGCCGCCACGGTCTTGCCGAGCGAGTCCCGGTGAAAGGTGATCTGAGCACGCGTCCGGGCGAGCGTGTATAAGGTGGAGTCGCTCGACGGGTATAGCGGGATATCGCGCCCGGGAGGGAAGTGCGCCATGAGACGTCCGTCCTTCACATAGAAATCGCCGGGCTGATTGCTAACGAACGGTGAGTACGTGCCGGCGAGCGATTGCAGCCGCTCAGCAGAAACCGAAGTGATTGGTGACTCGGCGATGAAGGTGATGATTCTGTCCCGCAGGAGTACCGGCTGGTCGAGCTGCAGCAGATGCCCCGCATCGCGCATGATCTCGCGCTGCATGAAGTGATCGGGAAACCCCAGACCATCGACCACGGCCCCGAGCAGCACGAGCCGTTGGACCTTGTCGGGATGCTCGAGCGCGAAGTCGATGGCGAGCCCACCTCCGGCAGACGAGCCGACAATGGTCGCTTGAGATGTGACGATCGGCGAGAAGCGCGGCCAGATCTGCGGTAGAGGAGAACGGGACTTTGGGCACGCTGGACCGGCCCATGCCGCGGCGATCGTAGCGTAAGACGTCGAACCTGGCACAGAGACCGGGCCAGACCTCGTCCCAGCCCACGGCACCGGTTACCCCATCGTGAACGAGAACGACGGCCGGCCCGCTCCCGCATTCCTCGTAGTAGATGCGCGAGCTGTGGACCGAGATGTATCCGGTCGTGTCACGGGTAACTCGTGCGGCCGTGCGTGGAGATTGCGCTGTGGCGACGCTCCACGCCGGCGTGTCGAAGCAGTCGCCAACGCAGACATAGCCGTCGTTCGTCGTCAGCTCATACGCACCGTACGGGATGGCCTGACCCACGGCGTCCTGTGGCCAGTCGTGCACAAGCACAGGCTCGGCAACTTTGCACCACTGCCGGCCAGCATTCTTGAAGTCACCGACAAGCTCCTTTTTTTTGTCCACGCTGATGAAAGGGCTCTCCCGCAGCCTGGAACTCGGCGCGTTGCTCAGTGATGTGCTGAAACTGCGCATCGCGCTCCGGTGGGGAACTCCGTGCTTCGGTGCGTCGCGCGTTGACCTTTGGCGAGTAGCCGAGTTGCCGCAGCAGCCGCGCAACGGTCGGGCGGCTCACAGCGTGCCCCGCCGCAGTCAAGGTGGCGCTCAGGTGGTGCAACGAACTGCGTTTCGCCTTCGCGCGCCGGCCCATCGGATCGCCCGCGGTTTCGTCTGCCAGCACCGCCTCCAGTGCAGGCGTCAGCGCTCTGTCCTGCGCCTCGCGTGGCGGCCGGCCTCCGCCCGGTGCGCGTACGCGCTCCGGCGGGCAGTCGGCCAGTCCGGCATCCAACTCACGGCGGCCGCGCCGGATTGTGTGCGGACTCAGCCCCGTTATCTCTGCGAGCCGACGGTCGCCGCCGTGCCCGAGTCGCATCGCTTCGAGCGCGAGGAACCAGCGGCGCTGCTGCTCGTCAAGCCGCCCGACGAGCAGATTAATCTGGCGGCGAAGGGCACGGTCCGGGTGCGGTCTGTGTGTCCGGCATTTCCGGCACGCACAGTGGTGAACGGGCACGGACTGCATCGGCAACTCCGGTAAGAACACGCACTACTACGCCGCATGCGCCGCGCGAACAACCAGGATAGTGACAAGTTATTCCCCGCCAAGCCCTAACGTCTGTCCGGAGCACCCGGGCTAGACATAGCCCTCAAGAACGACATCAACGACATCGCAACACAAGCAGATCAGAGGCTCGGCGATCCGGACGTCCCACGAGGACAGAGTTGAAACACAGCCCGCCGAACGGCACCCGAGGGTCATCACTGTCACGCGATAACCCTCGGGCTTCGTATCTGGCCTGACGCAAAGGCCTTGCGGCTAGGCCAACTCCTCCCCAAGTCGGGATAGAGCAGCGACGAACTCATGGTAGTCGAGATCGCGGGGTGTCGCACTCCGCGAGTTGTACAACTCTAACCGTAACTCCGAACGATCTCGGCGTAGCTCTGCGATTTGCTCGTTGTTCTGCCACAACTCTGCTACTACAGAATCCCGGTCAGGCGGGCTCGAAACTACTATGCGCAGGGTATTCATCGACGCGGCTCCAGAAATCCGATGAACTGATTCTTCAAGTCGAAGCGTGCTCCTTGTCAACGGCGGTTGAAGTTGCACACTTTCGGCGGGAGTGAATTGCACACTTCGCTTGGGTGTGGAGGAGGCGGACCTCAGGGCGCCTGAGCCTCCCGTCTGCGGGTGGAATGCCGAGGTTTCTGCTCTGTCGTTTGTC
>JBBSHV010000304.1:0-2887 GCA_038232435.1 Gemmatimonadales bacterium
TCGTTCACCTCCGGAAAGAGATCCACCCGCGTCTGACATTCCGGAACGGTGTACGCGCTGCGGTCCACGTTTGCATAGCTGTCCGGTACCGGCTCCAGCTTTCTGGAGTACTGTACCAGGGCCTGCATCTTCTCCTCACGCCCCATTGCGCGGAACCTGCGCAGCACGCGCTCAATTGCCTCCGGCACTCGTGCCGCTCCGTTGCCCTCTGCCACTAGAGCCTACTGCCCATCACCCTGAACACCAAGCCCGGTCCGCGCGACCAGCTGCGCCGCGAGAACAGTCTGAATGACGCTGGTGATGTTATTCGTTGCTCCCTCCGCTGCGCCTTTCCCATCGTTCGATATGGTGACCAACTTGGCCGTGGAAAGAGCATCAGCGATTACGGGAGCGATCTGCGGTAACATCTCGATCTGGCGATACCGAAAATAGCTCTCGCCACCCGCCTGGATCGCCGCGTTCACCTTGCGAATGCTCTCGGCTGTCGCATCCGCGATGCGCGTGATCCGGATCGCCTCGGACTCCGCCGATGCCGTCGCTTCGATCTTCACGCGCTCTGCGTCGGCGCGTGCCTGGGCAATCTGCGTCGCCTCCAGCTCCGCCACGCGCTGTACCGCAAGCGCATCCTGCTTCTTTGCCTGTGCTTGTGCGATGAGCGCGGCGTTGGATGCCTGAGTCTGCTCCAACTCGCGCTGCCTGTCGGAAATCACCCGCTCCGCCTCCAGCTGTGCTTCCTTCGCGCGACGCGCCTGCTGCGCTGAAACAATGTCGGCGTTCGCCTGTGCCTCGGCCGCCGACTGACGCCGCCGCGCATCAGCCACCTCCGACTGCACCACCTTGATGTTGAGAGAATTGAAGCCCAGCCCCAAATCCGTTAGCTCGCGCGAACACGCCTTGCGGATGATCACCGCAAGTGGATCATCATCGTCTTCGACCACCGACGAGCCCATTACCATTGATACTGGAGCGGCCGGCGTCGCCGGAACTATTGCTGTCGCAGTCTCCGTCATCCCGGGCGGAAGTGCCCGCGGCGCTGTCTTCGCCGAGAAGAGCTGGTCGTGCGTGAGCAGATTGATGGCGCGACGCGCGGAGCTGGACAGCAGATCAGTCAACGTATTCGTCTGATCCGCGTCCGGCTTCGCGAAGAAACGGTTGGCAGCCGTTTTGATCATCGCGTCGCTGTCACCCACCGACACGATTGCGCTCGCCAGAACGCGCACCTTGATCGGCTGCGGCCGGCCACTGTCGTCCACGTCAGCCGTCTGGTCAGTGATGTCCAGATCGACATTGATCACCTTGCTCGATATCGTTGTTCCGGTCGTGAGCAGAGGAATCTCTTTCGACTTCCCCGGACCGCGATAGATAACCGTCCCGCCAGAGAGCCAGCTCACCAGCCGGATGGTACCCGCCTCCACGTTCCGCAGAAACGACGCCACGATCGTCGGAATCAGGATCAGCACGACGAACAGTACCGCGACGATCAACACGATGGATGACATTCAGATTTCAGTAGATGTTTGATGTTGGCCTTGTGAATCTCGTGCCGTCATTCCACCCGCGCGTGCCCTACGTACGACACAGTGCACCTGCTGCGCGCCGCGTCCACTTCCTCCACTCGCAACCGGTCGCCCGCGCGCACTCGTACCCCCAGATCGCGGTCCGTGGAGCGGAGTGTGCCAAGACACTGCACGATCTGGCCATCGACCTCGATGGCGACAAGACCGTTGCCGTTCACGTCGAATCCGCTGGTCGCATGCGCCTCGCCCATGAGACTTCCTTCGAGCGATGTCGCCGGGGCCGACGCAAAGCGGAAGAGGAAGTTCCACAACGGTCCGACCAGCGCCAGCTCGAACGCGATGCCGCCTAGAATCGCGAGTACGAGTAGCAAACCACCACCGACGAAATGGCGCCCCACCAGCCCACTCAACCCGAAGCCAACAAGCAGGCTGAAGATCGTCCGCGGAGATGCCAGCGCAAGTAGCGCCGATTTGAAAGAGCCGCCGTGATGGGACTGAGGCGCATCACGCGCACCCTGCCCATGCGCACCCGTTTGCGCGTGATGCGCAAGCTGGTGGTGAGCGGTGGCGGTGAGCGCAACATCGTGGCTGTCGGTGCCGGCGTGCTGACCGCCGTGGTCACCTACATGCGCGAGGCCGCTCGCCGCCATCGCGACAAGCCCAGCACCGCCCAACGCTAGCGCGAACGTGTAGGAGTCCATGACGACATGCTAAATATAGCGTTCGTCCAGACACCCGGATTGCCACTCTGATTCAGAGCTGCGGGCGCGCAACTCTGAATCGTACCAATTACTCTAGCGCTTTGCTCGAGGGAGTAGCGCCGCCTGCCACGCGTCCGCCGCTGGCACTTCGAATCGTGCTCGCCAATCACCCAACGTCTGCACGCTGGTATCGAACACCGGCGTCTCGCTCGTCACGATCCCGCGCGCGGCGAGATCACTAAAGCCAGCTCGATCGGTGCTCTGCACCGTACCCGTCCGGTCCCTGTAGTAAACGCGCCCGCGATCCAGCAGAGTTGTCCCGAGCACCTGCTCCAGTCCCTTGAAGACACGGAACAGCGCATCGAGCGAACACCCCGATGCATCGCTCGCCGTTGGGTCGACTGCAATCGTCAGGAAATGGTGCTCGCGCGAGTCACGTCCGACAGTAAGCGCCTGGCCGTGCGCACGCCATCCAGCCAGATACTCATCAACGCTCGCAAGGAGGATCCCTTCGGCGTCACTTGTGAGCGGGTCCGCGCTACCGATGACCCAGGCACGCGATACATCCGGGAGAGAAGAAAATGCAACGAGTGGCATACCGAAATATAACTTCGCGGATCGGCTGCTCCCTTGATTCCAGTGTAGCTGGAGCGGCGATTCGCGGCTGCA
>JBBSHV010000305.1:0-2880 GCA_038232435.1 Gemmatimonadales bacterium
GCGCTCAGCGCGTGTGGGCCGTGCTGCTTCAGCCGCTCGCGCGGGCGTTCGGCGGACGGTAACTCGCGAATGGCGACACCGGACATACGCGCTCCTGGTTCGGGTTCCCACCATTATTAACGGCAGCCGCACTGGCCGTGGCCGGTCATTTATCAACCGTCTGGACCGTTTTGCACCGTTCCGGACCGCTGACACGAATAGTCGTGCGCACCGACGCCCCTGCAATTTGCGCCACGCACTCACCCACGAGATCGAGCACGTAATGAATCGCAGTCACATAGACGCCGGCGGCTTCGAGACGCCGAACTCCCGAGAATGCTCGGGCCTGTGATTACTATCGTGGGCAGTTGCAGCAGTCCTCGTTCACCACTGTTTCGAATCGGTGTGGTCGGAACGGTGGTGAGTACCATCTGCGCTACGATGACATGCGCCTCTTTCCGGCCGCAGCGTGCCGCAGCTGAGTCACTCGACACCGTTGTGTTTCGGTCAGTTGTACGCGCTATTCACGCTCCCAGCTGGACGACGCTCAGGGTAGATCCGCGACCGCTGCGTGCCGCGCCTGCACCGATGAGCAGCAGTATTCCCGAGCTTTCAAACGACAGGGGTGCTGTGAAGGCGCGCTCGGCCGTTCTCCAAAATCTGTCCATTCCCACCGGCGATGCCGTCGCGCAGTGGAGTTGCAAACTTTCACGTGGCAATCCGGCACCGCCGGGGCCACCGGTGAGGTCTCCGGCTACGTCAGCGGAGTCCGCAGCGGTTCAGCGGCAACTGCGGCTACTAGCTACGTGCAGTGCTAGCGATCCATTCTTGATCGTCATCGTCGGCGTTCCGCAGCCGCTTGGTCCGACTACGGACGACGAAGCAACGCTCGTCGTCCGCGTACTCGAGTTCGCCCAAGACCACACCAGAGTGTATGACGACTTCCTTGCAGTGGGGCCAGGCGGGGTGCCGCGCATTGTAAGACAAAAGCCGGTTTCAGCCGCTTTCCTGTAGAACTTTAGTTCCCGCCCGAAGTTGATCTCCCTATGTCTACCGCATCGACCCTTCAGTGTTTGGGGAGTACGCAATTTGGGTCCGAGTCAGGGGAGACCGAGCGACGGACGGCGACGGGTGCTTGGACTCCGTCAACTTTGTTGTGGAGCGCGTGACGTAGGGTGGGGATTTCAGAGCACGGCCGGTGAGTGTCCCGTGAATGCGCGACACGGGCGTCTTCTGTCTCGCATTTGTTCTTTCTGTGATCCCGAGCGTGGCCACTGCTGCAATCTGGCTCCGCTCGGGAACGAGTGCTGCGGGCGTGTTGATGATTTGTTATCGTCGTGTGGTTGCGTTCTTCTCACGAACGCATTAGCAAGCCGTGTTGTTGCGCCGTGCCACCACGCTTCTGCTGGCGGCATACGCTCTCGGCTCTTTCAGGAAACCGATCGACAGCGGTATCATCGGTCGCCTGATCTCCAGCCCACTGACCGTTCCCGACCTGAAGTCGTGGAAACGGCTCTCCACAAAGAGCCTAGCGCCGTTTACGCGGAAGGCCACGCCAGCGCCAGCATTCCACCCGCCGCTAACACCGTGCAACGCGCCGACAGCGCCGATACCAACCTACGCCATCACGGCACCGTGACACTTCTTGAACTTCTTCCCCGATCCACACGGACACGGATCGTTGCGCTTGACGTTGGTCCAGTCGGCGCCAGCAGGCGCGCCCGCGACACCGCCCGGCCCGTTCGGCGTGAGCGAGCGTTGACGCCCCATTCCCACCACCGTCGGCTCCGGACGTGTGGTCGCGACATCCTGCGTCGGCGTTTCAGCCGGGCCAACATCCATCGTCTCTTCGGTGCCCTGTGACTGCTCGGGAACCTCGTCGATGATGTCCTCGAGAATCCCGAGCGCGTTGTAGCGTTTAGTCGGACGCTGCGGCTGCGGGTATGCAGCAACCGGCTGCACCAGCGGCTCCGGCGGTCCTTCAAACACAATCTGCGCCCGCGCGAAACGTTCGCTGAACGTGTGATGGATGTCCTGCATGAGGTCCACGAACATGGTGTACGCTTCCTGCTTGTACTCCACCAGCGGATCCTGCTGACCCCAGGAGCGATAGTGGATCGCGTTGCGTAGTTGATCCAGATCGTACAGGTGGTCCTTCCACTTCTCGTCCAATACGTTGAGCATTACGAGCGAGAGCAGTTGCCCCGCGAACTCGTTCAGCCCCTCCATCTTGGCTTCGAATGCGCCAAGCGCACTCTGAACCGCAAGCTGCCGCGCCGACGCGATCGACGTGGGCCACTGTCCCGGCGTGTCGAAGCCCGGTACGATAACCATGTAGTTCATCAGCAGCTCTTGCTGCAGCAGCTCGATATCAAGTGCACCATCGCCGGCTGAATCCGCGAGCGCGGTGTCGACGCGAGCGCCAACCGCTTTCTCGATCATACGCTCAGCTTCACCGCGCAATTCTTCGCCGCCTTCGAGCGCGAACGTGCGCAGCGAGTAGATCACCTCTCGCTGCTGATTCATCACGTCGTCGTACTCTAGCAAGCGCTTGCGCGACTGGAAGTTCTGTAACTCCACGCGCTTCTGCGCCTGCTCGATGGAGCGCGTGATGAGAGGATGTGTCAGCACCTCGCCCTCCTGCGCTCCCATTGCGTCCATCAGCTTGGCGATCCGCTCCGACCCGAAGAGGCGCATGAGATCGTCTTCCAACGACAGGAAGAACTGCGAGGCGCCCGGGTCACCCTGACGCCCCGCGCGACCGCGCAGCTGACGGTCGATGCGTCGCGATTCGTGCCGCTCCGAGCCGATGATGTGCAGCCCGCCCTCCTCGACCATCTCGACCAGCTTTCCTTCAGCGTCCTTTATTTCGGATGGCTTGGATTCCAACACGCCCTGGCC
>JBBSHV010000306.1:0-2858 GCA_038232435.1 Gemmatimonadales bacterium
AGGTGCTCCAGATCGCGTTGAGTCATGCCGGTCGTGCACTTCGCCTCGCGCCGCGAAATCCGTACGCGCTCGAGCTCCAGGGGACGATTCTCTGGCAGGAAGTAGTCAATGACGCCGCGGGATCGGCACAGTCTGAGGCGCAGCTGCGCGTGGCCGAGCAGGACCTGAGGACGGCGGTAGCGATCCAGCCATCGCTGGCCCGCGCCTGGAGCACACTTAGTAGGCTATTGCGCCTCAGGGGTGCGCTGGCCGAGGCGAACGTTGCGGCGCAGCGCGCGCTCGCCGAAGACGGGTATCTCGAAAATGCGCCGGAAGTCCTCAACCAGCTTTACAGAAGCGAGTTGATGCTAGGCGACTATGCTTCCGCGGCGCAGATATGTGAGCGTGGCCGGCGCAGTTTCCCCGCCGAGTGGCGCTTCGTGGAATGCCGGCTCACGCTCATGATGTACGATACGGCCGCGGGGCCGAACCCACGGCTCGCCGGAGAGCTCGTAGCAACGCTCGAGAACATGGATCCGCAACCGAAAGGTGTCACGAGCGGGCGGGCGTACAGTCGAATTTACCGCCGGATGATTGATGCCCTGGTACTGGCACGCGCCGGAGAGCGCGACAGTGCTCGTGCAGTCATCGCATGGGCACGTCGCGAAGTGAGCGACGATCCGATCAGTCGGATCGACCTGGACTACGACGAAGCTTACGTCCGCATGGCACTCGGTGAGCGGGAAACCGCGCTCCGGCTGCTCACCGAGTACCTGGCGGCGCGACGAACGTTGAAGACGTACATCGCGCGCGATCCACTCTTCGCTGGACTGAGAGGCGACGAGCGGTTCAAGGCAATCGTTCGATCTCCTCAAGCGTGAGCGCTTCCAGTCCCTTGCCGGCGGTACGGATGCTGGTCAGGAAGACAGTCCATGTGTCTACGGGATGGGCCATGGCGTACACGTCCTCTCGGTTGAACGCATTACGAATGCGGGCGACGAATTCGGGCGGGTTGAATCCGATGTAGTATGGGAGTACAAACTTACCGATCGCAGCCTCGCTCCAGAACAGTGCGTCGTATCGCTCGAAGAAGTTCTCAATAGGCGCACCTTGCGAATCCGTTACGGGCGGATCAAACCCGATCGGTAATATTGGACGGGACTGGTTCACATTGTTCGTGTTACACTCGAGGATCAGATCGTCGTCCGAAGGCCGCTCGGTTGTCGCCTTCGCGCCACCACTGGTCCAGACCAAGTAGACTGGTTGGTCCCGAAATCCGTCCACTGCTTCTGCCAGCCTGCGTAACTCGTTGGCGGTCAGTGTCGGCCTTTCCTTCGGTGCAGAGTCTTCCATGAACCGATCCTCCACAGATGGGTACGTGGGCGGAGCACCACCGCGCGTGGATATCGAACCACAATGTCTCCCACCACTACTCCGGAATTCGGAGCGGATCGAACATAAGTGCGCCTGGAACCGAACGCTAGAAGCCGCGCACGGATGCTCGGTCAGTGACTGTTGGAGGCGTCATCTGTTTCGCCAGAGCGGAGGCTCCAAAGCTGCACCCATCCAACATTGGACATGGGAATGGCGACGCGATTGCGCCGGGTATCAAGGCCAATGTCTGCCGGTACTGGGACCTGGCGGATCAGCTTCCGCTCATGGCCGTTCTCCAGAATGTGCACGCTCGAATCGGCCCAGCTCGAGAAGATGATCGCACCCGAGTGCAATACCTTGACGCCGTCGAGCTTCCCTGTTCCTGTGCGTATCACGTGGCGCAGACTGTCGCCGTCGGTGAACGTCGCGACCTCGCCAACGAATGGATCGTACGACACCACGATCCAACGCTTGGCCGTCGAGTCCCAGGTGATCCCGTTCGGCTGCCGCAACTGCGGCCCCGCGGCTATCGTGGAGATCGCGCCGTTCTTCACGGCGAAGATGCGGTCCGGGCCGGTGTGAGGGGCGCCAGCCGCGTTCATCAGGATGCCGGTGTCGGTGACGCGCAATGTGCCGTCCGGTCCCACCGCAACATCATTGAGCTGCACCGCGTGCTGCGGCTGGAAGTCGATCGTAGCGAGCGGCACGCCGCTGTGACGGTCGAAGCCGCGCAACACGTCGATGTCCGTTACCCATAGTGTATCGCCGTGGATCGCGATCCCTTTGGGCGCGTTGAGCACGACACCGTTCCTCCCTCCCTGCACCAACACTATCGACCGATTCGGATCTGCCGCACTCACCCTGATGATGTAGCCGTTCCCATCCTTGGCCGATCCGTAGCCAGCCATGTTCGAGATGAAGAACACATCCCCATCAGGGTCGTACCGCACCGACTCGGGGTTATGGAAGCCGGTGATGTTGACGATAAATCGTGCGTCGGACGACGAGACGCCGGTCGCGTAGCCGTCGGCCGCGGAGGCGATCTTGCCTAGCGGCAAGGCGTGGCGATCCCGCCGCTGGCATGCGCCGCAGACGAGCGCCACGGTGGCGGCGCCAAGAAATGCGCATCTCGCCCAGGGAGAGAGAGTTGTCATATCGTTGTCACGGTGACAGAGTGTCCGTCGTCCTGATCTGCATGGTGCTGTAGATAATACTCTGCATAACGCTCTGCATGGGGCGCGCCGTTACCGCCGAAGGGAGATACCATGACGGACTACAGGATTGTGTGGGTCGGCAGCACCAACAAAACTCCGGGACGCGGTCCCTACCGGCCGCGCGCGATCGTCATCCATATCATGCAGAACTCGTTGAGCTCAGTGGACGGGTTCTTCAATAACCCGCACCCAGGACCACCGGACAAGCCCGTTTCCGCGCACTACGGCATCGGCAGACACGGTGAGATGCACCAGTACGTGGCGGAGGCGGACACCGCGTGGCACGCGGGC
>JBBSHV010000307.1:0-2844 GCA_038232435.1 Gemmatimonadales bacterium
ATCGCTTCGGACGTGAACGAGACGCGTCTGGCGTTGGCGAAGAAGATGGGCGCTCACGACGTCGTGCATCCGGGCGAGGCAGAGACCGCCGTGCGCGCTGCAACCGACGGGCTTGGCGCCGACGTCGTGCTGGAGATGTCCGGTGTACCTTCGGCGATTCACCAGGCGTTTGCGCTGGTGCGCGTTGGTGGCCGGGTGCAGATGCTGGGCATTCCGGCCAAGCCGATGGAGGTGAACTTCGCGAGCGAGGTGATCTTCAAGGGGATCACGATCTACGGGGTGGTGGGACGCCGCATGTACGACACGTGGATCCAGATGACGCGTTTTCTCCGCTCGGGAGAGTTTGACCCCACGCCCGTGATCACGCATCGATTTCCACTCGGAGAGTACGACGCGGCAATCGCCGCGATCAAATCGGGCGAGGCTGGCAAGGTAATTTTCGAGGTCGCTTAGAAACCGCGGTTAAACCGCGGTAAAAACCGCGCCGTACACCACACAATCCCGCCATGTCGATCAATCGCAATTTTGTCGCCGAGCTCGAGTCTTCCATTCAGCAGCTAAAGGATGAGAACGTGTACAAGCGGCTCAACTATCTGGACTCGCCGCAGTCGGCGCACGTGAAGATGGAGGGGCGCGGAGATGTGCTCATCCTCTCATCCAACAACTATCTGGGGCTGTGCGACGAGCCCGGTGTGGTGAAGGGCGGGATGGATGGATTGGAAAGGTTCGGTGCGGGGACCGGAAGTGTGCGCTTCATATGCGGCACTTTCACGGTGCACCGTGAGTTGGAGCGGGCGCTGGCTGGGCTCGTCGGGACAGAGGCTTCGCTGAGCTTTGTCTCCGCCTGGAACGCGAACGAAGGGCTGACGGCGAGCATCGTTGGCGAGAGCGACTTTGTCATATCGGACGCACTGAACCACGCGTCAATCATCGACTCGATGCGGCTGGCAAAGTCGATCACCAAGTGCACGACAGGCGTGTACACGCACTCGGACATGGACGATCTGCGACAGAAGCTCGCCGCTCGGCGGTCGGCGCGACGCAGGATCATCTGGACCGACGGCGTGTTCTCGATGGAGGGGAGCATCGCCAAGTTGCCGGAGATACTGGAAATCGCGCGCGAGTACGACGCGATTGTCGTGGTGGATGACTCGCACGCGACCGGTGTTCTGGGCGAAACCGGGCGAGGGACGGCGGAGCATTTCGGTGTTCTGGGCGAGGTGGATGTGATCACATCCACACTGGGGAAGGCGCTGGGCGGCGCGGCCGGTGGATTTGTGGCGGGTTCCGCGGCGCTGTGCGACATGCTGACGCAGAGATCGCGGCCGCAACTCTTTTCCAACGCACTACCGCCAACAGTCGCGGCGAGCGCGATGGCGGCCGTGAACTTCGTCGTCGCGCATCCTGAGCGAGTGGCCACGCTGCGCGACAACTCGCGCTATTTTCGCGATGCGATCGTCGAGGCGGGGTTCAATCCGCTTCCCGGCGAGACACCGATCGTACCGATCATCGTCGGTGAAACCGCGGCGGCAATCAAGATGAGTGACATGTTGCTGGCCCAAGGCGTCTTTGTGACAGGTTTCGGTTTTCCTGTCGTCCCTCAGGGTCAAGCCCGAATTCGCTGTCAGATCAGCGCGGCGCATTCGCGGGACGACCTGGACCACGCTGTCTCGGCCATCACATCGGTCGGGAGGCAGCTAGGGATCATCTCATAAAGTAGGAGTTACCATGCGCTGCAGCCGTTTGATAGCCGCTCTTCCGTTCTATCTTCTTCTCGCGGCGCCGGCGCTGCATGCGCAGACTGCACAAGAAGCAAAGCTCTTTCAAGATTCCTGGTTCTGGGGAGTGCATGCCGGAGGCACCACGATCGGAACTCCGGCGCGCTCGACCGGCACCGCTCCGACGATCGGTGGCGAGTGGTTAATCACGCGCACCAACGGCGGGCTGTATGCTGCGTACGACCAGGCGAACTTCACCGGAACGTCGTTGGTTGCGGACGGTGGAACGGAGAGTGGCGTGCGGCAGGTGCAGATCCACAACTTGCGCACGGTTTCCGTGGCGGCGATGCTGTTCCCGTTTCAGGCGCATAACTTTCGCCCGTATGGCGGACTGGGTTTCGCGCTGAGCACGATCGGCGGTGCATCCCCGGTTAAATCGTCGCAAGGGGACGTCGTGAGCGCGGAGGCATCACTGCGCGCGGAAGATGGGCGCAGCCGTACCGGCCTGCTGGCACTCGGCGGCTTGCAGTGGCAGGTTCGGCGCACAGCCATTTTTGGCCAGATCAGCTCAATGTCACGCAATAGCGACTTTTTGGTCGACAAGACGATCACGTCTTTTGCGGGTGGCGTGCGTTACAATTTTGGAAGCTCGATCGACCGGTAGGGCACTGCTTTAGCCGCGCCCCACGTCAACGGGTTTTCGAGACGTACTCGTTGTCGCGTACGATCCACCGGAGCGGCCAATCGGCCGCTCGCGTGATGCCGATGCGAGGGGTAACAGCGACGGACGCATCGTCGTAGGAAATACAGTCGCGCACTACGAGGCGGCCGCGCTGGAGTGGGAGCCTGTTCATGGTTCCGTCGATGCCTAGGGCGAGACACAGCTTTCCGGGACCGTTGGTGAGGTCTCGGTCGCGTTTGACCTTGGGGCGGCGATCACGCATCAGCGGGATGCCTTCCAGCGGCTCCACCG
This sequence comes from Gemmatimonadales bacterium, assembly GCA_038232435.1. GTDB lineage: Bacteria > Gemmatimonadota > Gemmatimonadetes > Gemmatimonadales > Gemmatimonadaceae > Fen-1247. The sequence continues at coordinate 2,692 of JBBSHV010000307.1, forward strand.
CCCGGACGAGTACGGCGCTAGGATGCCCAGCGGCGCGTGTAACGGCGTTGAAGCACCAATACATGCCGTAGATGAAGTAGACATACGCGATGCCCGGAGCGCCGTACAGCGGCGCCGTGCGCGCGGTCTGACCGGCGACCGCGTGACACGCCG
>JBBSHV010000308.1:0-2833 GCA_038232435.1 Gemmatimonadales bacterium
ACCTGCAAGCTATGCCAACTTCTACATCGCGAACGGCGTTGTGTTGGTACCGACGTTCAATGATGCGAACGATCGCATCGCGCTCAACAGGTTGGCCGCCATGTTTCCGGACCGGGAAGTCGTTGGCATACACTCGGTCGACCTGGTGTGGGGACTGGGAACCATTCACTGCCTGACCCAGCAGCAGCCAGCGACGGCGCCGCAGATGCTTGGGCAGCCCGGGCAGTGAAGCTCGTGTGGCCGTCGCTGGCGCCTGAGCGGCTCGAGTGAGCCAGGCGGGTGGCGGCACTTTGCCCTGTACATCAGACGCTTTTGCGTTCGCCAACGATCACAACGACAATCAGCAAGGAATAGCCATGCAGACCGTGCCGGAGGCCAAATTCACAATCGCGGGTGAAGATCCGGGAGCGAAGGCTCGCATCGTCGGTACGGAAGGGCGGCCGTACACGGTGATATACGACGGCAACTGCAAGGTCTGCGGCAAGCTGGTGAGTGTTCTCGCCGGGTGGGACAGGTACGGCGTGTTGGAAGTGGTGCCGTCACAGGCTGCCGGTATACACGGTCGGTTTCCGTGGATCCCGTTGCGTGCGTACGCCGAATCGGTGCAGGTGGTGCGGAACAGCGACGGGAAGACGTGGCAGGGTGCGGCGGCAATCGAGGCTGTAATCAACGCGATGCCGAAAGGGTGGCTTTTCGGTTGGATGTTCAAGATTCCTTTCATCCGGCCAATGGCGGAGCGCTTCTACCGTTGGTTCGCGCGGCACAGGTATCAGTTGGGATGCGGTGCGCACTGCGAGTACCGGCCGCTGGATGTGAAGTTTCGCGGGGAGTAGCGCGCGGCTGACGGCGCGCGCTACTCCACGCGTGTTACCGCCGAACCAATTGGCGAAGAACGTAGGGCAGGATGCCGCCATTCCGGTAGTACTGCATCTCCTCGGGTGTATCGATGCGCGACACGGCGGTGAAGGTCTTGCTGCTACCGTCGTCCGCGACCGCGCGCACTGTCAGTGTTGCGTGCGGTCGCATGTCCTCGGTCATTCCTTCGATCGCGAACGTTTCGAATCCCGTGAGTCCGATTGATTGACGTGTATCGCCATTGGTGAATTCGAGCGGAATGACGCCCATGCCCACGAGATTGGAGCGGTGGATGCGCTCGAATGATTCAGCGATGACCGCGCGTACACCAAGTAAGAGAGTTCCCTTGGCGGCCCAATCGCGGGACGAGCCGGTGCCGTATTCCTTTCCGGCGATGATGACGAGTGGCGTTCCCGCGTTTCGGTACTGGACCGATGCATCGTAGATCGTGATGGGCTCAGCACCGGGCGCCATCGCCGTCCAGCCACCTTCGGTTCCAGGGGCCAGCTCGTTTCGCAGACGGATGTTCGCGAAGGTGCCACGCACCATCACCTCGTGATTGCCACGTCGCGCGCCGTACGAGTTGAACTCCTTGGTCATGACGCCCTGCTCGATGAGCCACTTGCCAGCGGGGCTGGAGGCCGGAATCGAGCCAGCCGGTGAGATGTGGTCGGTGGTGATGGAGTCACCCAACAGCGCCAGCGCGCGAGCGCCACTGACCGGCTGAACGCCAGGCGGTGTCATCGTCATTCCGTCGAAGTACGGCGGGTTCTTCACGTACGTGGAATTCTCATCCCACTGGTACAGATCGCCCTCTAGAACATCGAGTCCGCGCCAATGCTCGTCGCCCTCGAAGACGTTCGCGTACTGCGTTCGGAACATGTCTGCCTTAACACTGCGCAGGATCTCGTCTTCCACCTCCTTGGGCGACGGCCAGATGTCGCGCATGAAGACGGGACCATCGTTTCCGACGCCGAGCGGCTCGGTGTTGAGATCTATGTCCATCCGGCCCGCGAGCGCATATGCGACCACGAGCGGCGGCGACATGAGATAGTTGAAGCGCGTGAGCGGATTGATGCGTCCCTCGAAATTGCGGTTGCCTGAAAGGACCGCAGCGACGACGAGCTTGTTGGTTTCGACAGCGTCAGCAATGGGCTGAGGGAGCGGCCCGGAGTTGCCGATGCACGTGGTGCAGCCGAACCCAACGATATTGAATCGCAGCGTGTCGAGCGCATCGGACACGCCGGCCGCGTTGAAGTAGTCGCGCACGACTTTGGATCCTGGCGCGAGACTCGTCTTCACCCATGGCCTGGTGCGGAGCCCTTTGGCAACGGCGTTGCGCGCTAGCAGCCCGGCGGCAAGCATGACACTCGGATTGCTGGTGTTGGTGCAGCTCGTGATCGCGGCGATCACGACTGAGCCGTGCTGGATCGCGAAATCTTCACCATTCATGCTAACCGCAACCGGCTGGTATTCGTTTGCCTGCTCGGCGGAACTGGTCGCAACGACGGTCGGTGAGAGCTGGTTCTGTGCACTGACTGCATGGGCTTCGCTGAGGGTCGCCATTGCCGCCGCGGGCGTCGCGCGATCCAGGTCACACGCGAGCGCCTCGCGAAAGAGCTGCTTCGCCTGTCGCAGCGGAACGCGGTCCTGCGGCCGTTTCGGTCCCGCGATGCTCGGCTCCACGGTACCAAGATCCAGCTCGATAGTATCGGTGAATTCGGGGTCCGGCATGTTGTCGGTGCGGAACATTCCCTGCGCCTTGCAATACGCCTCCACTAGCCGAACAAGGTGCTCGTCGCGGCCGGTCAATCGGAGATACTTGAGCGTTTCCTCGTCCACTGGAAAGAAGCCCATCGTGGCGCCGTACTCGGGGGCCATATTGCCGATCGTCGCGCGGTCAGCGAGCGGCAGGGCCGAGAGCCCGTTGCCGTAGAACTCGACGAACTTGCCGACGACTTTCTTTTTGCGCAGCATC
>JBBSHV010000309.1:0-2830 GCA_038232435.1 Gemmatimonadales bacterium
GACGCAGTTCGACCCTGATCTGGTGGATCTGTTTCTCAGCCCGCCAGTGCTCGATTGCATCCGTAGCGAGAAGGCTGCGGCGGCAAAAAACACTGACCAGCGCAGCGCACGGCCCAAAACGCGTAAAGACGAAGCGATGGAGGTGCCAGATGTAAGGTTCCGGTGGCGCGGTACAGCTCCCACGCCGCACGCTGGCGATCAACCCAGCGAAACCGCGCACTGATCAGCGCGCTGCCGCCTTGGAGCGTACCTCGCGCCTCGCCGTCTCGTGCTCGGCCATTGTCCTCGTGAACTCGTGGTGTCCGTCCCGAGCGGCGACGAAGTACAGATAAGGGACGCTCGCCGGCTCCAGCGCTGCACGAAGACTTGCCCCACCAGGCGATGCGATTGGACCCGGCGGCAGCCCCGGATTCCGATACGTGTTGTACGGCGACTGGACTTCCAGATCTCGGTACAACACGCGATCAACGTGACGGCCTAGTGAATACTGTACTGTCGGATCCGCCTGCAGCGGCATCCCGATGCGAAGGCGGTTGTAGTACACGGCCGCGATCACGGGCCGTTCTTCCGGAAGCTTTGCTTCCTTCTCGACGATCGACGCCATCGTTACTATTTCATGCTTGCTGTGCCCAACCGCGGCGGCCTTTGCGTCGTAGTCCGGCTTCCACTCCCGCTCAAACCGCCTGACCATCTCACTGACAGCCTCACGCGCGGTTGTCCCCGGTGCGAACACGTAAGTGTCGGGAAACAGGTATCCTTCCAGTGTCGCCGCCGGGTCGCCGAGGCGCGTGCGCATGACCGAGTCACGTACCGCTGAGTCCACCGCTTCGGGCGACACGTGCAGCGCGCGTTCCAACACGGGCGCGATCTGCACGATAGTGAAACCCTCGGGGATGGTGACCCGATTTATGACTCCCGTTCCTCCGTTCATCGCATTCACCAGGTCACGCCACCGGGTGCCGCGCCGCAGCAGGTACGTACCAGCCTGAATCTGCCGGTCGTGACCACCCGCGCGTGCGTAAACCCGGAACGCCATTGGGAAGTCGATTAGTCCAGCTCTCGCCATCGAGTCCGCGGCCGCGCGAAACGACGCACCACGCGGTACGATCACGCGCACCGGAGGGCCGTGCGGTCCGGTGCATGCCGCCGTTGTCGCGAGAAGCATCGCAACCGCGGCCGCGCGCAACAGACCGCTACTCTGGTAGCCGGAGCGCATACTGTAGCAGTACCGCCGCCGCCATGGCGTCCACATCGCCCTTTCGTCCTTCTGTAGATCCACCCATGTCGCGCACCGCGCGGAGCGCGGCGGCGGTGGTGAAACGCTCATCCACGTACCGCACACTCAACCCCGTCCGCGATTCCAACGCCGCGCCTACTGCACGGACTTCCGCGCAACGGGGCGTCTCGTCGCCGTTACCGTCCAGTGGAAGGCCCAACACGAACCCCGTCGCCTCGAGCTCCTCCGCGCGTCGGATCAGCTCCGCGACGGGCGGTCGCTTACCGGCGCGACGCACGATGTACCCCGCCGGTGATGCGATCATTCCGATCGGATCGCTCACCGCGAGGCCGATCCTCTTGTCGCCCCAATCCACAGCCATCAACCGGCCCCGCGTCACCCTTGGGCCATCTTCCGGAAGAACTCGGCGTTGTTCTTCGTTCGGCTCATCTGCTTCAACAAGAAGTCGATTGCGTCCGTCTCCGGCATGTCCGAGAGAAACTGCCGTAGCAGCGTTGTCCTGTTAATCTCGGACTGATCCAGCAGCAACTCTTCCTTTCGCGTTCCCGAACGGAAGATGTCGATCGCTGGATAGATGCGCCGGTCCGCAATCTTCCGATCCAGGATGAGCTCCATGTTACCGGTTCCCTTGAACTCCTCGAAGATCACGTCGTCCATGCGTGAGCCGGTTTCGACCAGCGCCGTGGCAATAATCGTGAGCGAGCCGCCGCCGTCGATATTGCGCGCGGTGCCGAAGAATGCCTTGGGCTTCTGCAGCGCCGTCACCTCCACGCCGCCGGAGAGGATCTTGCCTCCGCTCGGCGCGACGGTGTTGTGTGCTCGCGCGAAGCGTGTGATTGAATCGAGCAGGATCACCACGTCGTGCCCGCTCTCAACCAGACGTCGCGCCTTTTGCAGCACCATGTCCGCCACCTGCACGTGCCTCGCCGCGCCTTCGTCGAAAGTCGAGCTGATGACCTCCGCGTTGGGCAGGTTCGCCTTCATCTCCGTCACTTCTTCCGGCCGCTCGTCAATCAGCAGCAGGATGACGCGCACTTCCGGGTGATTCTCGGAGATAGCGTTCGCGATCTTTTGCAGCAGGATCGTCTTTCCGGCTCTGGGCGGTGCCACGATCAGGCCACGCTGCCCCTTGCCGATCGGCGCCATGACATCCACCACGCGCATGCTCAGGTCGCCGTCGCTCGTCTCCAGTCGCAACCTGGTGTCCGGGTAGCGCGGCCGAAGAGCGTCGAACGGAACTCGCGTGCGAGTTGTGTCCGGCTCTAACCCGTTTACGCGCTCAACGCGAAGCAGTGCGAGATATTTCTCCCACGGCTTGGGCGGCCGCACCTCGCCGAACACTTCGTCCCCCGTGCGAAGATCAAATCGCTTGATCTGCGACGGCGACACGTACACATCATCCGTGCCGGCGAGATAGCTCCACTCCTGCCCACGAAGGAAACCGTATCCCTCCGGCAGAATTTCGAGCACCCCCTCCGCGCGAAGCGAAACGCCGGAGTCGAGCAAGCTCTGGCCGATCTTGAGAATCAGCTCCGGCTTGGTGAGCCCCTCGGGATGATCTACCTGAAGCCCGTCGGCCATTCCGTGCAGCTC
>JBBSHV010000310.1:0-2827 GCA_038232435.1 Gemmatimonadales bacterium
CCAGAATGTTTCTTCCACGACGTCCTCCGCCTCGTCAGCGTCCTTGAGGAGGTGGACCACGAGCGAGTAGACCGGCTGAAGCCAGCGGTCGTACAGCGCCGCCAGTGCAGTCTCATCCCCGTCGGCGATCCGCCGAATCACCGCGGCGTCGTCAGTCGCGTCGCCGTCGGTGGAACGTTGGGGGTACGCCTGATCCTGGCGGGACGGATTCATTGATGTGGAATCTACCGCTGGCACACGGCAGATGGCAAAGCAGATGACAGTTGAATCGCCGGGTCCGGAGGTGAACCACCCGACGTGGGAACGAAGCTTGCGCGGATCCGTCAGCACCCGAAGCATCGGCAAGCCCGAATAAAGTACTCACACGTTTCCTGACCAGTAAACATGCCAACCGATCAGTACCACGAGCCGCCAAGCGAGCTCTCTCAAGAGACGCGTACGTACGCGCGCATGATCATGTCGCTCATCGAGGAGGCGGAAGCGATCAGCTGGTACCATCAGCGACTGTCGCTCGAGAAGGACCAGGACGCGGTTGCGATTATGCAGGATGCGATGAAGGAGGAGTTCAAACACTTCGGCATGGACCTGGAATTCCTGTTGCGCAGGACGCCGCAATGGCGTCAGATCCTACAGGGAATTCTCTTCAAACAGGGCGACATCGTCGACCACGCTGACGAGGCCGAAGAAAAGACCGGCTGAGGGCTGGTACGGCGAGGAGACCAATATGACCAAACTCCTCGGTTTCGTGGGCTCCTTTGTTGGCAGCTCGATAGGCTGGTGGCTGGGCGCCCATGTCGGCATAATGACGGCGTTCATGCTGTCCATCGTGGGCACGGGCGCCGGCATCTATCTGGGCAGGCGATTGGCGGCGGAGCTGTAGTTCGTCTGCGCGTGAAAATGATACAACCGAACGAGATTCGATGAGTTCGGGATAGACGTTAGGGCTCAGATTGGGCGCATGACAATCAGAAGCCTGTTCATCAGAAGCTTGTTTCCGCCCGCCCGAATCCGCATGAGGGCCGCGGTTCCGACTCTTGCTGCATGCCTCGGGGCGTTCGTTGGTGCATGCGGCTCTTCCGGTCCGCGTGCCATGCCGACAGGGGCCGCCGTCCGGATCGACGGCGAGTTTCTCGCCGACGGATCCTGCCGAGTGACAGCGGATGGAGTGCCGCTGTTCTCGGAGGGTGAGAAGCCACGCACCACTTATCTGCGTGGACGCGCGCTCAACATGGCTCCATCAGGATACGAGGTGCACGAGATCTGGTGCGCACCGATGACCGCCGGCGAGCCCATGCTCCCCGCCCATCCCAACGACCGCGCGTTCTTCATCAACGTGTATCCGCCGACTGGAAAGTTGGCAGCAGCGCAGCACTATGTAGTCGTGCGCGGAGTGCCCAGATCGAGCGGAAGTGCGACGGCGCTGCGCGCAAACATCTCACTCTTCGGTCACGACACCACGGCGCAGGGCCCCGGGACCACGTATCTGACCGGCGCGGCCGGCGACGTAGTCCTCACACAGGTAGAAAGCGCACGAGTAGTGGGTACGTTCAGGGCCCTGGGCGTACGCGAAAGGAGCATGTAGCAACTGCTGACCGTGGACGCTCAGTACTTCGCCAGATAGTTCTCCAACTCCCACGCGCTCACCTGCGTGATGTACTCGCGCCACTCCTGCCGCTTGGCGACTAGAAAATGCCGCGTCACGTGCGGGCCCAGTGCATCGCGGATCACGTCGTTCTTCTCCAGCTCGTCGCACGCCTCATTCAGATCGTGCGGTAGATCGTCGATCTTCAACCGGCGCCGCTCGCGGTGGGACATCTCCCAGATGTTCTCGTTCACCGGCTCGCGGTAATCGGCCCTGGTCTCGATCCCGTCCAGACCCGCGGCCAGCATTACCGCCAACGCCAGGTACGGATTGGCCGCCGGATCGGGCGCGCGATGCTCGACACGCGTGCCCGAGCCGCGCCGCGCCGGTATCCGCAACATGGGTGAGCGGTTGTGCATCGACCACGCAACGTTGATCGGCGCCTCGTAACCCGGCACCAGTCGCTTGTACGAGTTCACCAGAGGGTTCGTCACCGCCGTACAGGCGCGCGCATGCCGCAGCAGACCGCCGATGTAGTGCAGCGCCGTCTCGCTCAACTGCCACTCGCGCCCCGCATCGAAAAAAGCGTTCTCACCATCGCGAAAGAGCGACTGATGCGTGTGCATGCCGCTCCCGTTCTGCCCGAATATCGGCTTGGGCATGAACGAGGCGATGAGCCCGAACTGCTGCGCAACGTACTTCACCACGAACCTGAATGTCGCAATGTTGTCCGCGGTGGTGAGCGCGTCAGCGTAGCGAAAGTCAATCTCGTGCTGTCCATGCGCCACTTCGTGGTGCGCAGCCTCCACTTCGAAACCCATCTGCTCCAGCACGCCCACAATCGCCCTGCGTGCGTCCTCGCCCAGATCGGCCGGCGCGAGATCGAAGTAGCTCCCCACGTCATGCGTCAGCGTCGTCGCGCCGCCATCGGGTCCCGGTTTGAACATGAAGAACTCGGCTTCCATCCCCGCTTTCATCGTGAAACCCATTGACTGCGCCCTGGCCAGCACGCGCTTGAGCACGCCGCGTGGATCGCCCGCGAACGGAGCACCGTCCGGAGTGTGGATATCGCAGATCACCCGCGCCACCCGCGCCTCAGGGTCGCCCCACGGAAAAACCTGGAAGGTCGATAGATCAGGGATCAGGAGCATGTCGGACTCCTCCACCCGAACGAACCCCTCAATAGAAGATCCGTCAAACATCATGTCCCCGTCCAGCGCCTTCTCGATCTGGGACGCGGGGACC
>JBBSHV010000311.1:0-2827 GCA_038232435.1 Gemmatimonadales bacterium
ACGCCCGAGTCGCGCTGGGTGTTGAACGCGGACGATCCGCGCTCCCTGGACATGGCGCGCGGCGTGGCCGGCGAGCATTTGCACTTCAGCACCAGGACGCCGGCTGATGCGTGGTACGACCGAGGCGCGGACGTTCTCCGCGTGATTGACGAGGAGATTTTGCCGCGTACCGAGCTCGCGCTGCTCGGCGATCACAACGTGGCCAACGCGCTCGCCGCGACGCTCGCGGTGATGTCCGCCGCGCCGGAGTACCGCACCGACGATGTGCGGTCCCAAATTGCGGCGGCGCTCCGCTCTTTTCACGCGATGCCGCACCGGCTCGAGCTGGTCGGCGAGTGGGATGGAGTTCAGTGGATCAACGACTCCAAGGCAACCAATGTGGATTCAACGAGCGTTGCCGTCGCGGGGATGACACGTCCGACAATCCTGCTGCTGGGCGGACGGCACAAGGGCGAGCCATACACCCGTCTCGCGGATTCGGCGCGTCGTCACGTGAAGCATATTCTGGCGTACGGTGAGGCCGGCGATATCGTTCAACACGATCTGGCGGACGTGGTGCCGCTGGAACTGTTGGCTACGTCATTCGATCAGGTGATTGAGCGCGCACGCGCGCTGGCGGAGCCTGGAGACGCCATCTTGCTGTCACCGGCATGCTCCAGTTACGACATGTTCAACAACTATATAGAGCGCGGTGAGCGGTTCAGAGCGCTGGCGCCCAGCCGATGACCGAAGCCGTGGCGAACGTGCGGTACAGGTGGCACATGGGTACTGAGGCTCGCGTACTCACCCTGCTCACTTTTGCGTTGCTCGCATTCGGGCTGGTGACGGTGTACAGCGCAAGCGCGATCACGGCGCTGCAGAACGGGCATAGCGGCGCGTACTTCGTGCTACGCCAGGGACTGGGCGTGCTCGCCGGGTTGATCCCGTTTGCCATCGCAGCCAAACTGGACGCTGAACGGTGGTACAAGTGGGCGTGGCCGATCATGATCGCCTCACTCGCGATGCTTGCGTTCGTCGTGCTCCCGTTCACCACCCACTTCGCTCCGCGGATCCACGGCTCGCGCCGGTATCTCTTCGGCGCGAGTGTGCAGCCATCTGAAATCGCCAAACTTGCCGTTGTGGTGTGGACTTCCATGCTGGTCGTGAAGAAAGGCGAGGGGATGCGCCGGCTCAGTAGGGGGTTGTTTCCATTCCTCATAGTGGTCGGCGCAATGGACATCCTGGTCTATGTGGAGCCGGACCTGTCGTCGGCGATGTTCTACACTTTGGTGATGGGCATCATCCTCTTTGCGGCCGGCGTGCGAGTAGGTCACTTCGTCGCGATGGGAGTGATCGGCATCCCGTTGCTGTATGCCAAGGCGCAGAAGCTTCAGTATGTGATGCTGCGCATGTCGGCTTTCTTTGATCCCGGCACTGCGCTGGCTCACGTAGACTACCAGGCCAAGCAGTCGCTCATCGCTGTCGGCTCGGGTGGACTCTGGGGAGTAGGATTCGGGCAAGGCCGGCAGCAATACGGCTTCCTCCCCTTTGCCTACGATGATTTCATCGGCGGGAACATCGGTGAGGAGTGGGGTTTTCTAGGTCTGACAGTGATGGTGCTAGCGTTCGCCGCGTACGCCGCGCTGGGCTTCCGAATCGCGCGGAACGCCCGCACACGCTTTCAGCAGCTTCTCGCGATCGGAATTGTGACGACGGTGGTGATCACCGCTTTCCTGCACATTGGCGTCGCCATCAATCTGCTGCCCACGACGGGATTGACCCTTCCGTTCATTTCGTACGGCCGGTCCAACCTTATTCTGTCGCTACTCATGACGGGTATCCTCGTCAACATCGGCAGCGAGCGCGAGCGCGTTACCGGTGAGAGAGCAACGAATCCAATGGTGACCGTACCAGCGTGAACGTTTTCTTCGCCGGTGGGGGCACCGGTGGTCACCTGTATCCGGCCCTCGCGATAGCGCGTGCCATGGTGGCCGCCGACCCTCGGGTGCAACCGTTCTTCATCGGGGCGAAACGTGGAATCGAGCGAGAGGTTCTCCCCACGACCGAGTTCCCCTTTGAGCTGTTCGAGCTACATCCGCTGTATCGCTCGCGTCCCTGGCTTAACTGGCGTACCATGGCCGGTGGAGCAACGGCTTGGCGCCGGATCGCCGATGTCGCTGGTGAGAGAGGGGCCTGCTCGCTGGTCGCGACTGGCGGGTATGCCGCAGGTGTAGCCCTGGGGTTCGCTGCGGCCCGTGGCATGCCATTTGTGATCCAGGAGCAAAATAGCTTTCCCGGGCTTACTGTGCGTCTGTTCGCTCCCCGCGCGGCGCAGATCCACCTGGGCTTCCCCGAGGCAGCGGACCGGCTCAAGACCGGTCCAAACACGAGAGTCTTCATGTCCGGCAACCCGATCGAGCCACCGCCGGTTGATCGTCCGGCGCGTGCCGCAGCCGCGTTGGAGTGGGGTTTCGACGATAGCTTCGCTCCGGTCATCCTCGTTTTCGGCGGGAGTCAGGGGGCCGAAGGCATAAACCGCGCGGTCTCGGATTGGCTCTGGGCGGGCGGGCTCGAGAAGCTGGGCGCGCGGCTGATCTGGGCGACGGGACCGGCGAACTTCGAACTGTACGCGGCGCATGAAGGCGCCACGGTCCGCGTGCGGCCATACATTTCGCCGATGCAAGACGCGTATGCCGCCGCCGATCTCGCCGTCTCGCGTGCCGGGGCAATGACCACCGCGGAGCTGGCCGCCTGGGGACTGCCGGCGATTCTGGTCCCCCTTCCAACAGCGGCCGCCGACCACCAAACCGCCAACGCGCGGGCTATAGCGGCGAGCGATGCGGCGGTC
>JBBSHV010000312.1:0-2809 GCA_038232435.1 Gemmatimonadales bacterium
AATCCTGTGCCATGGCTGCGGGCGACCGCGCGTGCTGCGGGATGCACGGCTCGTACGCGAGCAGCGCGGCGGCGTTGACGGGCGGCAACGGCTTTACGAGCTCACCCCAGCACCACTCAAGGACGTGGAACGGTGGATCGCTGCGTACCAGGTTTTCTGGCCGGCCAACCTTACCAGCCTCAAGCATCACTCAAACGCGATACCGAACGCGATACAGAACGCGATATCAAACGCATCGCTCAGGGCACTACCCAGCGCACTGCCAGGACCAAACCTTCACCAGAGGATCACCAACGATGATCAGCCCCGGCACTCCTAACGGTACTCCTAACGGCGTTCCTGACAACGTTTCAAGCAGCGCGCTGTCGCGTTTCTCCAATACACAACGCGCTACTTGTCATACCTTATCTCTTCGATGCGTCGTGCACAGCTCCCAATTACAATTCACCATGAGACGACAATGAGCATCACACACGCAACCGGAACATTCGAAGTGCAGCTCGAGCCCTTAACGGCTTACAATACCGACGACGCCAGCCTCGCCCGAATGTCGATCGACAAACAATTCCACGGTGATCTCGAGGCAACAAGCGAGGGCGAGATGCTGAGCGCTGGTACCAGCGTCAAGGGTTCCGCGGGCTATGTCGCTATCGAGCGCGTGACCGGGACACTCAACGGCCGCCAAGGCACATTCGTCTTCCAACATAGCGGAACGATGGCGCGCGGCGCTCCGACGTTGAACGTGACCGTGGTGCCGGATTCTGGCACCGGCGAGCTCACGGACCTCATGGGCACGCTGGTGATCAACATCGCCGACGGGGAGCACTCGTACGAGTTCGACTATACGCTTCCAACAAGCCCGTGACTGTATAGTCGCTGCTCACTCCCGTGCAGTACGCGCTATGCTCCAGCCTCGCCTCATGGCTGGAGCATGTATGTCGAATCTAGCCGGGACGAAGGGAATCTTGCATCCAATAGCGACGGACAGGCGATTCACGTTCGCGCGGCATGCTCCGGCGTCGGACCTCGCATTCTGGATCGATTGGTATTGGATCGTGCGATAGGACCTGACGAGACAGTCTCCCCGCGTGCAGGAAACGACAAGAATCGGCTGCGCGTTCGCGCCGCCATGCACGGCAGATCGATGGAGGAGGAGGCGCGCGACATCCTGCGCTCGGCGCTGTCGACCGAACCGACGCGTCCGCGCGATCTCGGCCAAGCTATCCATGAACGCTTCGCGGCCGTCGGTGGGTTCGACCTGCCGCAAATCCCCCGTTAGCCCATCCGGAACCCGGTGGATCTCGACGAATGATGGTCCTGGACACCAACGTCGTTTCCGAGTTGATGCGGGCGAAGCCCGAGAGCCGGGTATTCGAGTGGATGACAAAGCAGCCCATGGGGGAATGTTCACCACGACGCTGACGCAGGCGGAGATCTACTACGGGTTGGCGCTACTGCCGGAGGGCAAGGGTCGCGAGGCGTTGCTCGCAGCGGCGCGAGCCATGTTCGATGAAGACCTTGCTGGCCGTATCGTTCCCTTCGACACAGACGCCGCGCTCGCCTATCCCGAGATCGCCGTCGGCCGCCGTTCTGGCGGCCAGCTGATCAGCCAGATTGATGGGCAGATCGCGGCGATCGTCCGCTCGCGCGGCGCCCGGATGGCAACCCGCAATGTTCGCGACTTCGCCGCCTGCGGGATAACCGTCGTCGATCCTTGGAACGCCTCGTGATCCTTGTGTCGAACCGACCGGGGGATATCTCGCCGCCAGGAGCGACGCGGAGCACTACGCCAGCGAGCTCGCGCGTGAGGAGCGCGAGATCATCGAGGTGCCGGACGCGGAAGCCGCTGAGGTTGCAGAGGTATTTCGGAACTACGGGCTTTCCACGACAGAAGCGGATCATGTAGTCGCGGCACTCCGGACTCGGCCTCAAGCATGGCGGGATTTCATGATGCGCTTTGAGCTCGGACTGGAAGCGCCCGATCCGCGACGTGCACTCGGGAGCGCCATGACCATAGCCGGCTCGTATGCAGTGGGTGGCATGGTTCCGCTCATGCCGTATTTCTTCGCGGGCACCGTGCGTCAGGGACTTATTGTTTCGGCGATCGTTACAATGATCGCGCTACTGGCTTTCGGATTCGTCAAGGCGAGGTTTACCGGAGCACCCGCCCTACGCGGTGCCCTGCAGACGGCGTTCATCGGTGCCATCGCCGCGGGCGCTGCGTTCCTCATCGCACGCGCGGTCACGTGATGATCCGCGGCGGAGTTCCGTTGCCGTACTGAGTTGCAATCATCCCACCAATTTCCCCTGCTGCTTGCCATTAGCAGCGGTGATGCTGCGGACGCCACAATCCGCGTCACGGAGACGTTGGCGACGAAGCGCACAAACGCAGTAGTGAGTTGCTCGTCCCGGCCTTCACCACCATGGAAAGATCGAACGCCTCCTCGGAGCCGAGACGACGGTTGATGTGATGACCAGCGCCGGGATTCCTGTGCTTGCCGTAACGCCTGAGTTAACCGGTCTACCACAGAGTATTCTCTACTAAGAGATACTAGAACTCATCTCACAAACGCCTCAATAGGATGAGGTACAAGCGCGTTGGATAGAGCCGGGGAAGTTCTTCAGGTGATAGCCGTGTCTGACGAGCACGCGTCGGGAGTTCTGCAGCCACGCGTTCAGTCGCTCGATCTTCCAGCGGCGACGATAGCGGCGGAAGCCGGGTCCTTGCTTCGTTCTGGCCACCATAACGGCTGCGGCTGCACATCGTGAACGTGAGCGCGAACCCGTCCCGTGCTCCATATTCCTTATG
>JBBSHV010000313.1:0-2734 GCA_038232435.1 Gemmatimonadales bacterium
AGGCAATGCGGCGCGTGCTGGTGGATTACGCGCGGGCACGCAACGCTGCGAAGCGGAACGGTGCACTCCGAATCACGCTTGGCGAGGATATCGCCGGGCGGGATGATTGAAACCGCCGCCAGCCTGAATGCTTATCCGAATCAGAATCCCACTCAGCCACCCCTCGGCCACACGTTGTTACTCCTGTTTATATCCGGCAGGGCCCGGCGCGGATCGATCTCCGCGCGACGAACGTGCTTGCCGCCTGGCACGCGATAAGCGAAGTCTGGGCCCAGGTTCCACATCTCCACCGGGAGCTGCACTGTTGATCGAGTGCCATCATCGTACCTGATCGACAGCTCGGCGGGCATCACCATCGTGCGGTGATTGCCGAGGTGCACGGTGGTCGATCCGTGCGCGTTGGTGATCACGGAATCGACGGATTGGTCCAGCCGAGCGGTGGTGAAGACCCAGTCGCGCCATAACCAGTCGAGCTCCATGCCGGATTCGTCGCGCATTACGCGGAAGAAGTCGGCGGGGGTGGGATGTTTGAATGCCCACGTCTTAATGTATGTGCGGAAAGCGTGGTCGAAGCGCTCCCTGCCGAGCACTTCGTACCGTAGCTGCTGCATCATCAGCGCTGGCTTCTGGTAGCCGCCCCAGAACAGGTCGCGGACTTCGGTTGGATTAGTGATGAGCGGCTGTTCGTTGCCGGGCCGCGCGTGATCTGCATACAGCCGCAGCGGATGGGTCTCGATGGTGTCGCCGTATGGTGTGCCGGCGAAATACTTGGCGGCGTTGCCCAAATCGATGAAGGTGTTGAAGCCCTCATCCATCCATGGGTACAGTCGCTCGTTCGAGCCGACCACCATCGGGAACCACTGGTGGCCGAGTTCGTGGGCGATGACCCACTGCTGGTCCTCGCGCGTGGGGCTGTTGGGGACGAAGGTGAGCATTGCGTACTCCATCCCTTCTACCGGTCCTTCGACGCTGGTGGCGTGTGAGTACGGATAGCGAAACCACTGCTCGCTGTAATACTTGATAGCTTCACGTGCGATGCGGTTCGCTTCGCCCCACCGGTTGGCGCTGGTGCGATACAGCGTCTCGATGAGCGTGCCGTTGTAGCCACTCGCATCCCAGCGGAAGTTGGGACCAGCGGCGAATGCAAAGTCGCGCACGTCGTGCGCGGTGTAGTGCCAGGTCAGTGTGCCAGTGGCGGATGGACGCGTGCGCGCGGCGTTGCCGGCCTCGTCACGTGTCACGATCGCGACAGCGGTGTCGGAGTGTAGCGCACGATCCAGGCGCGTGCGCTGCGCGGAGGTGAGCACTTGCTGTGGATTCTGAAGCTCGCCCGTGGCCGTGACTATGTAGGATGCGGGAATCGTGAGCGAGACGTCGAAGCTGCCGTACTCCAGGTAGAACTCCCCTGCACCGATGTACGGCTCATGATTCCAGCCGCGCACGTCGTCGTACACGGCCATGCGTGGATACCACTGCGCCATCTCGTATAGTGGACCATCGTGTCCCATGCGGCCGGCTCCCTGTGCAGGTACGGCGAAGTGCCACGCGATCTGCAGATCGATGGCCGAACCCGCGGCGAGGGGCGATGCAAGATCGACGCGCATGGTGGTGCCGTAGATCACCGGCTTGACGCCGACACCGGCAACACGCACGGAGTCGAGCACGAGACCGCCCTTGAATCCCTGGCAGGAGAAATCGAAGCTGGTACCGAGGAAGGACAGTGGCGGTTGATTCAGCTGATTCGTGATGCTGTTTGGCGCGCAGATGTTCTGCTCGACGAAGAGCCACAGGTATGGCAGCGCGTCGGGCGAGTGATTGGCGTAGTGGATTGTCTCGCTGCCGCGCAGCTCGTTGCGCGCGGGGTCGAGCGTCGCCGCGATATTGTAGTCGACGCGCTGCTGCCAGTAGCCCGGGCCTGGCCGGCCGGAGCCGGTGCGGTAGTTGTTTGGTGTTGGGAGATCAAGCGGGCGAAAGGGCGAGCTGTCGGCGACGCTCGCGGTCGGGGTCTGCGCGCGGAGCGAGGGGGTGCCCGTCAAGAGGGAGGAAATTGCCCCAAACAGGAGGGCGCGACCGAGAGGAGTTCTGCTCAGCATAGGCGCGTATTATCGATGATATTGACCAGTCGCGGCGATCGATCCGCGAATATAGCGCCTCAGTTTGGCTGCGGGCACCGATAGGTGCTGCTATCATATGCTGATACGCTTTCGCAGAACTGACAGGAACCATGCTCCATACGCCACGGCCGGACCTTCGAACGATTGCCGCCCTGTTCGCCTTTGCCACAATGACGAGCACAATTACTGGACAGCGCTCCGCAGCTCCGCGTGCGGGCTCTCACGCGGAGCCGCGGAGAACGGCACCAGCGGTCGCGACGAGTGCTGTCGCTTCATGGCTAGCATTCGATGCGCCGCCCGGTGAGGAGTTCCATCTGACCGATCCGGTGATGGCTACCGACGCACGCTGGCGGCGCGACGAGCTTGGTAATCTCACCATGGTGGTCGGGAGCGGTAATCCGCGTCGCCTTGTCGCGTGCGGGATGGATCACATTGGTTTCGTGGTGAGCGAGATTACCGACAACGGATATCTCCGGCTGCACCGCGCCGGCAATGCGCGCACGCATCCGCTCTGGGATCAATTTCACGAGGCGCAGCAGGTGAGCATTCTCACGCACGGTGGAAATGTCCCTGGTGTGGTAGCGGTGACGAACGCGCACTTCGCGCGGCAACATCGAGCG
>JBBSHV010000314.1:0-2678 GCA_038232435.1 Gemmatimonadales bacterium
AGTGTGTAGAGCGTGGGCCGCAGCAGGATGGTGTGATCGCTACCGGGTGCCGTGTAGCTGCGCAGAGCGGGGACCGTGCGCCGGATGTCCGCGCGATTTGCCGCGATCAGAGGAGCGAGCGACACGTTCTGCAATCCGAGTTGCGCGAGGACCGCGAGCTGTGTCCGATCCTCGGCGTTGTCGTACTGCGCAAAGGTCACGCGCGGCGCCACCCGGGCCGCTTCCGTGTACAGCACGGGGAAGTTGAGCGAGGCCGAGTCCACGGACCGATACGCCGGATCGCTGCGCAGCCGCGTCGTGGCGCCCCACGAGGCGAGGACGCTGGGGATCTCCGGCGCACGGTAGCCGCCGCCGGCGTCGCCGAGTTGCACGACGCGCGCGCGTGGATAGCGACCGGCGAGCGTCGCGGCGATCAGCGGGGTCGACGGTGCGCCGCCACTGCTCCCGACCACGACCACCGTCCGCGGATCGCGGACGTGTTTGACGATCCAGTCCAGCACCGCATCGACGTTCGCCCCGCCGTTGTGATGGATGGCGTACGTGCGCACGCCGCCCCGCGACGTGGATGGCGCCGTGTAGGTCACCGTGCGCGCGCCCAGCTGCAGGTCGCCGGTACAGTACGGCACAAAGACCAGGGTAAAGTCGCGCAGCGGATTGCGCGTGTCGGTGAGATCGAGGATGCCGGGCTTGCCCGTAGGATTGTCCGTCGAGTCGACGCGCGAGTCGAAGCTGGACTGGCCCAGCACGTCGCAGTTCGTACCGGTCCAGCACGCCCCGCCCCCTTTCAGGATGACGGCCACTCGCGTGGAATCACCGGCGCGAACCCAGAAGTTGAAGGGAGTTCCCAACGAACAATCGGTCGTGCCGGCGCCGGCGATGTTGGCCCACACCGCAGCCGGTGGCGGAAGCTCAGGCGGATGCTTGTCGACCCCGGACGGATCGGAACAGGCGACGAGGAGCGCCGTTAGACAGAAGAGCAGTCGGGAGCGGGACATGAAAGCCGCCATCGGTGACAGGGTGCCAAGCACTGCGCGTCCGGGTGAGACGACCGGCGAGACACGATGTTACTCGCACGCCCAGACACCTTCCGGATCGGCTCAGCCGACGGTCGCGCCAATCAGTGCCGGCAACATCTACTACCACGATAGTTCACATGTTGCGGTATCGGCGTCACCAGCTTCGCCACTAATGCGCCGTCGCCGCAAGCTACCGCATGTAGTCTAAAGCTTCTGTCTCATCCTTCCCGCTTGCGATGCCGAGCGCGTTGAATGCGACACTCAGCACGAGCGTGACGGCCAGGTTCGCGAGGAATGCGTAGAACGCGGTGTATCCGGGCAGCAGCTTTCCGAGCAGGTGGAGTGGGAAGATCGCCGTGAAGTGCTGGGAGGCGGCCATGGCGGTTCCGCTGACCATGCCGACTGCCCACCCGGCCAACAAGGCCCAGCGGTGGAACCACCGTGTATACAGCCCGAAGACGATCGCCGGAAATGTTTGCAGGATCCAGACGCCGCCCAGGAGCTGGAAGTTGATCGCCTCCTGCCTCGCGTTCTGCAGCAGAAGGATGAAAGCCAGCGCCCCGAATTTGACGAGCAGCGACGCGGCCTTTGCCATGCGTGCTTCCTCGCGCGGGGTCGCGTCCGGGCGGAAATATTCACGATAGATATTGCGCGTGAAGAGATTGGCCGTGGCGATGGACATGATGGCCGCCGGGACAAGCGCGCCGATAGCGATGGCCGCAAACGCCACGCCCGCGAACCACGGCGGGAACATGAGATTAAACAGCGCCGGCACTGCGTATTGAGCGCCGTACGTTGCGTCCGGTTTGATACCGGCCGCCAGTGCCATGAATCCGAGCAGCGCGATCAGCCCGAGCAAAAAGCTGTAGGCGGGGAGGAAAGCGGCGTTGCGCTTGATCACCGTACGGCTGTTGCTGCTCAAGACCCCGGTGATGGAGTGCGGATACAGAAAGAGCGCGAGCGCCGAGCCGAGCGCCAGAGTCGCGTACGAACCGTACTGCGCTGGTGCGAGAAGGAGCTTTTTGTTCGGCACGGCCGCAAAGATCCGTCCGTAGCCGCCCAGCTTGGCCGGAATGATTACCACGGCCGCGATCACCACGATGAAGATGAGCGCGTCCTTCACCAGCGCGATCATTGCCGGCGCGCGCAGGCCGCTGGAATAGGTGTAAGCCGCCAGCACTATGAACGCGATGATGAGCGGCAGGTCGCCCGCAAGACCCGACCCTCCAATCCCGACGGCCGCAAGGACCACCTGTATGCCCACGAGTTGGAGCGCGATGTACGGCAGGGTCGCCAGAATGCCGGACACGGCAATCGCCAGTGCCAGCGTGCTGCTGCCGTAACGGCCGCGCACGAAATCCGCCGGAGTCACGTAGCCGTGCGTCCGCGATACGGACCAGAGCCGCGGCATCGTGAGATACACGAACGGGTAGACGATGATCGTGTACGGGACGGCGAAGAAGCCGATCGCGCCCGAGCTGAAGACAAGCGCGGGCACAGCGATGAAGGTGTAGGCGGTATACAGATCACCGCCGAGCAGGAACCAGGTGACGACGGTGCCGAACCGTCCACCGGCCAATCCCCACTCGTGCAGCAGATCCAGGTCGCCGCGTCGCCAGCGTGCGGAGAAGAAGCCGAGCGCAGTAACAATGGCGAAGAGTG
>JBBSHV010000315.1:0-2674 GCA_038232435.1 Gemmatimonadales bacterium
ACAGGTAGGGATCGCCGCGTGGCAGTAAGGGCGCGCCGCTCGCGCGCCACGCTGCTGTCGCGACAGTGCATCCGGCGACAAGGAGCAACGCCGCGATGTCGAGCCAGCTCGGGTGCATGCCGTCCGGCTCCGATGCCGGTAATACGAGCCAGTAGGTTTCGAGCACGTGCATCAGGAGCAGCCACGCGCCGAGAAGTGCCAGTGCACGTGGCCGTCGCTTGAAGGCGCGTGAGAGAAGCGCGAGGAACGGCAATGCGAATTGGCCCACGAGCACGATCACCGCCAGCACTCCCCAGCTCCCGCGTGCTCGGCTCAGATACCATGGTGTATCCGCCGGGATATCGCCGATCCAGATGATGAGGTACTGCGAGAAGGCGATGTACGCCCAGAATATGACGAACGTCAGCAGCAGCTTGCCGAGCGCGCCGAAGTGTTCAGGCGTGACCGCGGTTCGCACGATCGAGCTTCCCCGCTGTGCCGCGTAGGACACCACGACGACGAGCGCCAGCGCTGCGAGGAAGCCACCGGCGAACACGTAGACGCCATAGATCGTGGAGTACCATGCCGGCTCCAGCGACATCAGCCAATCGAACACGGCGAACGTGAGCGTGAGTCCAACGGCGATCAGCCCGAGCGCGCTCGAAATTCTCAGGCGACGCGTGGTCGCCACCATCTCCACACCCGAGCTGGCGTCCTGCCTCAACGATTGACGCCGCAGTAGCTCGCCGCAGATCACCCACGCGGCCACATAAAACACCGCGCGCAGCTCGAAGAAGGGGACGTTGAGCCACGCGCGCTTACGGTCGACGATTGCGGCCGCGGCGGCTGATAGCGTACCTGGTGCCGCCCAGGGATACAGAACGTGCACACCGAGTAGAATTGGCAGTAGCAACAGCGCGAGCGCTGGCATCGGCGCCGCCAGGTCGAGGGCCATCCTGCGCAACACCGCGAACCAGTGTGCGCCGGTGACATGGCTCATCATTACCTGGATCAGACAGCCGAGGACTATCGTCAGAACGGTAGCATAGGCAAAGAGATATGACAGTAGCGTCCGATGCAGATCCGTGAATAGGCCAATCGTACAGAGCACCGCGCCGACTAGGGCGGCACCCAGAGCAACGCGAGTAACGCGCTCCAGTCCCATGCCGATCGCGTCTCCTTGCGACGCCGCGGCGAGCAGCTCTGATGTCGGTCCACTGTCGGACGCGGCAGTTCGGCCAGTTGGGCGAGGACCACTGCTCACGGATGTTGCCCGGTGCTGTCCACCGGAATCGGCGCGGTGCGTGCGAGGTGGGCCACATACACCGCGACTGCCTGTCGCTCGCCCGTTGACAACGTTCCGGAGAACGCGGGCATGTGACCGAGCCCGTTCGTGACGATTGTATAGATGCTACTGTCCGCGCGCGCGCGGACGGCGTCGGTCAGGAGCGACGGCGGTGCGAAGCCGACCATATTGCTGGCCACAATGCTGTTCCCGTTGGCCGTCTCGCCATGACAGACCGAGCAATACACCTGAAACACGTGCGCGCCCGCCGCAAGGACTGCCGGTCCTGACTGCACCGGCCACAACGTAATTGCCGACTCACGCGCGACGGTACCGGCCGGCGGGACTCGCATCGTCATCCCATTACGGAAGAAGTCGCTGGAGCCGTACGGTTGGTACTTGGGTTGCACGCGCATGCGGTTCCAATCCCACCCGCGGCCGATCTTGTCGGAGCAGCCGGCGAGCGTGAACGCCACAGCCATGAGTATCACGATCCCTGCTCTACACACGCTTTTCTGGCTCATTCGCGCCACGAAGAAACCGTGTGCACCGCACCAGCCTCGATCATGACGCGTTCCGCGTGCGCCCGGTCGAAGCCGCTCTGGATCCCGTCCACAAGGATCAGGAACCGGTCAGTCGAGGCACGCTTGAATGCCGCGACATTCTCAAGCGGTGATGAGTAATCAGGAAGGCGGAGCCACAGGAGCAGCCCAAAGAACGCGCCAAGCGCCGCACCGAGGATCGCTCCCTCGAATGTCGAGAGCAAAAAGGCGGGTACGGCGTTCACCGGACGGCCACCGATGTTGAGAGGATACTCGTGCACGTTCGCCCACCACTGAATCGCATAGCTCGCGACGAGTCCCGCGATGCCACACGCCAACACGAACCACGGGAGCCGGGATCGCCCGAACTCGAGGTGCTCGTCCAGCTCTGGGAGATCGAAAGGCGTGAACGTCTCCAGCCGGCGGTATCCGTTGGCGCGCAACGAATCGATAGCGGCGAGCATCCGCGTTGGGTCAGCGAATTCTCCGAGGAGCTGCGAGGACCGGGCACGTGCCGTACTCATCGCGTACTCATCGCGTGTTGTCCTGCGCACCCACACCCGCACCCGCGTCGCGCGATGTGCTACGACCGTGTGCGAGCTCGTAGCGCAGGTGATTAGTCTCGCCGATCGGTACGAACGGCACCCAGCGGAGGAAAGCGAGGAACAGAAAACAGAAGAGCCCGATGCTCCCCACTAGCAGGCTCCAGTCGACCCAGGTCGGACGGAAATCATGCCAGATGGACGGGAGGAAGCCCTGGCTGAGCGATCCCACAACGATCATGAACCGCTCGCACCACATCGCCGCCCAGACCAGCGTCGCAACGATGAACAGCACGACAGGGTTGGTGGACATACGTCGTGACCAG
>JBBSHV010000316.1:0-2659 GCA_038232435.1 Gemmatimonadales bacterium
ACGCCGATCGTCTGGTGCAACGCGCCAGCGCTGCTCGAAGCTGCCGCCGCGCTGGACGCGACCGTGTACAGGTCGCCCAGTTGGGGAGAGAACAAGTCGCTCCTGCCCGACTCTGAGCACGTGCGTGCGGCACGAGAGATGATTCAGCGGCACGGAATCGGATTGATCCATTCCAACGACACCGCACCGCTGCGCGCGCTGATACCGGCCGCGCGGAGCGAGCGCGTTCCATTACTGGCCCACCTGCACCTACGTCTCACGTCGACTGAGCGCCGGTGGGCGTGGTTACATCAGGTCTCGCTCGCGGTGGGTGTGAGCGAGGCAGCCGTCCGGGGACTGCGCGAGGACGGTTTCTCCCCGGAAAAGACGACAGTGATCTACAACGGCGTCGACCCAATTCGGCTCGCGCGCGGCGACGCGCGGGCTGTGCGTGAAGAGTTGGAAATCGGTGCCGATGACGTAGTCTTCACACTCGCGGGCTCACTCGTTGCGCGAAAGGGCGTCGAGGTGGCACTGGCCGCCACCCGCATTCTGTGCGAACAGCGCACGGACTGCCATCTCATCGTATGTGGCGATGGACCGATAGAGGAAGAGCTACGGGCACTCGCATACTCGCTCGGGATCGCCGAACGTGTCCACTTCCTCGGACGGCGGGACGACGTTGGGGCGGTACTTCGGGATGCGACTGACGTACTAGTTTCGGCCGCATGGGAAGAGTCCTTCGGCCTAACGATTGCCGAGGCGGCGGTGTTCGGCGTTCCGGCGATCGCGAGCGCGATCGAGGCACAAGTCGAGATTGTCGCCGATGGCGGCATCCTGTTTCAACCGGGCAATGCGCAGGCACTCGCGAGCGCGATGGCCACGCTTGCCGGCGATCCCGGGCTGCGTCAACGCCTGGGTGCCGCTGCGAAAGAGCGGGCCGAGCGCTCGTTCCTCATGTCGCGCAACATATCCGAGTTCGCGCAGGCGTACGACAGGCTGCTTGCCCGGTCCCGCTCGAGCTACGGATGGATAGGCTCGTGGAGTTGGCCGGCTGCGTATACGCACTGGGCAGGAGAGATGATCGAACGGCGACTGGCTCGGCTGGTGCGCATGGAACGCCCGGAGCGTACGACCGCGGCAGAATATCCGCCCTGGTCGTACGCTCCGTAGGGCGCGGAAATCGCGCTCTATTTTCAACCGCAGGCGCGGCTGAAGCCGCGCCCTACTACCAGATCTTCACCCGATCGTCCGGCGCGCGGTACATGCGGTCGCCGGGCTTCACGTCGAAGGCGGCATCGAACGCATCGTTGTTCACGAGCGGAACGAACGCGCGGTACATCCCGGGCGAATGTGGGTCTGAGAGCAGCTGCTGCCGAAGTGCGGCATCGCGGAACTTGGTTCGCCAGATCTGCGCGAAGCCCAGGAAGAAGCGCTGGTCCCCGGTAAAGCCACCGATCACCGGCGCCGGCTTCCCGCCCAGCGAGATGTGGTAGGCGCGATACGCCTGCGCCAGCCCGCTCAGATCGCCGATGTTCTCGCCCATCGTCAACTTTCCGTTGATGTGCAGCGAGTCAACGGGGCTGATGGCGTCGTACTGCGCGCCTAGCTTGGACGTGCGCTCGTCAAATGCCTTCGCGTCGGCCGGCGTCCACCAGTCGCGCAGGTTGCCCAGGCCGTCAGACTTGCGACCCTGGTCATCGAAGCCGTGTCCGATCTCGTGACCGATCACCGCCCCGATCGCGCCGTAGTTCACCGCATCGTCAGCGGTCACGTCGAAGAACGGCGGCTGCAGGATCGCGGCCGGGAAAACGATCTCGTTGTTGCTCGCGTTGTAGTAGGCGTTCACCGTCTGTGGCGTCATTCCCCAGCGCGAGCGATCCACTGGCTTGCCTAGCCGGTCGACCATGTCGGCGTACTGAAACTCGTTGGCGCGCCTGGCATTGCCGACGAGGTCGTTGGGCTTGATGGTGAGAGCCGAGAAGTCGCGCCACTTGGCCGGGTAGGCGATCTTGACGGTGAAGTTGGTCAGCTTGTCCTTGGCCTGCGCCTTGGTTTCCGGACTCATCCATTCGAGACTGTCGATCCCGACCCGATATGCGGCGCGGAGGTTCTTGACCATCGCATCCATGCGCGCCTTCGCCTCTGGCTTGAAGTAGCGCTCCACGTACAGCTTGCCTGTCGGCTCGCCCAGGACTCGCTCCACCTCGTCCACGGCGCGCTTCCAGCGCACGCTCTGATCCTGCTGTCCCTGCAGGGTGTGACCGCGGAAATCGAAGCGTGCCTGCTGGAACGCTGCCGGCAGCTCGTTGGCGTACGCGTCGAGCAGTTTGAACGTGAGATATTCCCGCCACGTCGACACTGGAGTAGCGGCGACGATGGAATCGAGCGAGCGCACGTAGTCCGGCTGGCGCACGATGACTTCGGTGGCCTTGCCCAATCCAGAGGCCGCGAGCTCGGCGTTCCAGTCGAACGCTGGCGACAGCGCGGCGAGCTCAGCGGCGGTCATCTTGTTATAAGTCGCGTTGCGATCCCGGTTCCGCGCGCGGTCCCAGTGCTTCTGCGCGATCGCAGTTTCCAGCGCGAGAATGCGCGCGGCAGCGCCCGTCGGGTCAGGCTGGTGCGCCAGTGTCAGTAGCTGTGCGGCGTAGCCCTGATACGCCTGACGCATGGCCGCCAT
>JBBSHV010000317.1:0-2656 GCA_038232435.1 Gemmatimonadales bacterium
ACTCCAACGGCGTCGCGCCGTTTCGCGCAGCATATTGAACAGTGCGTACTTGAGCCCCTGGTGCGCTCCCCAGAGCGCAGCATCATCCAGCGATACCAGCCGCTCCCATACCGTCGGATCATCTCGGCGGGATTCCCAATCGGGGCCGAGTGCGCCGTCGAGAAGGGCCATCAAATCATCAGACATCCACGTGGCCAGGTGCACGCCATTTGTCACAGATCCAATCGGAACGTCTGCCACCGGCCGGTCCGGCCAGAACGGCTGCGACATCGCGCGCGATACCTCACCGTGTCGCTCCGCGACGCCATTGACTCGACCGGAGAGCCGGATCGCGGCAGCGGTCATATCGAAGCTTCCGTCCTGCGTCGAGGGACGGCGTCCCACGGACAGCAGCGCCTCTTCAGACACTCCCATCTCTTCCCAAATTGGTCCCGCGCATCGGGCCACATCTTCAGCGGCGAAGGCATCATGCCCCGCGGCGACCGGAGTATGCGTCGTAAAGATTCCGCGCTCGCGCACTCGACGCACGGCATCCGGGCCCGAAACTCCCGCGGCCATGAGCTCGCGCACGCGCTCGATCATCATGAATGCAGCATGTCCTTCGTTCGCGTGCCAAGCCGCGGGGTCGATACCGAGCGCGCGCAGAACGCGCACTCCGCCGACGCCGAGGATCCACTCCTGTCGGAGGCGAAGATCAGGGCCGCCGGAGTACAGCTTTCGCGTCACGAGCCGATCGTCGGGATGGTTCTGATCCAGATCCGTGGTCAACAGGTAGATCGTCGTGCGCCCTACCGCGAGTTGGTACGCACCCACGTGCACATCGCGCCCGAACATTCGAACAACCGCGATCGAGTGGCCACCGTCAACGATCGTTACAGCTTTCAGTGCGGTGTCACTCAGCACGATCGACTCGTCACTGTCTTCCTGCCAACCGTCCGGCCGGATCCGCTGGTCGAAGTAGCCGGCCGTGTAGAGCAGGCCGACAGCAATAAACGGAACTCCCAGATCCGACGCGCTCTTGCAATGATCACCGGCGAGCACGCCAAGGCCACCGGAGTAAATGGGGATGGAGCTGTGCACCGCGAACTCCGCGCAGAAATACGCGACCGGACGCGACATGAGGGCCGGATACGTCTGTGCGAACCAGCCATTATCGATACTGGCGTCGGCGGCGAGGCGGTCGACTTCACGTCCGTACAGTTCGAGAAAGCGTGCATCGTTGGCGCAGGCCGCGAGCCGAGCGGGGTCGGTATGGCGGAGCAGAGCAACCGGATCGTGCCCGGTACGCTCCCAGAGCGGAGCGTCGATCAGCTGGAACAGCCGTCGGCCATTCCTACTCCAACTCCACGACAGGTTGGTGGCGATCGCGTGGAGCGCATCGAGTCTTACGGGCAAGTCCGGAAGGACTCGGTCATTAATCGGCATGGCCGTGATATGTAGCGGACGTGGGACAGCGATGGAAGTGTCGCGATTGAATAGAGCCTGGCTCGGAACCGCTACTATCTATGGAAGCGAAGCATGTTCGTCGCTGCGCGTGATCTTCTCCGACAATCTCGCCCATGGGATCCCGATCACCGTGACTGTGGCCACGTTGAGAACGGTGCGACCGTCAGGTTGCAGGTAGAGGTATTGCTCCATGTAGACCGCTGGTTTGCGCAATAGATAACGCAGGTGGAATCGGTTCCCCTTAGTCTCGGCAGAAACCTTGCCCGACGCATCACTGATAATTCCCGTGTAGGTGTGCGCACTCGTTTGGCGAAGATGCCAGGTCCGTCGCTCTGTCGCGCCGTCGTCGAAGGTTACCGTCTGCTCAAGCCGAAAGGTGCCATCGTCCTCCGCTTGTCCCCGGCCTTCAACGTGAAGCTTTCTTGGCGCCTTCCCGCGCTGCACGAGCGTGCCCTCGCCCTGAGTAACGCCGGCAAAGAAGGCTTCCGGCCGAAATTCTGGCGCTTCGGTAGCGTTGGTGCGCAACGGGGACGCGGTCAGGCAGCCGGAAACCAGTAGCAGCGCGGCTGGACTGAGCAAGCGAAGTACAATGTTGACTGACATCACCGGAAGTTACTGAAGCTACCCACGATGGAATGGCGGACCCCGTTTCCTAGCGGTAACTACCCAAAGTTCTATACCGCCAGAGTTAAGCCGCCTACTTCGCAGCCGGCATCTTCCGCCTCGACGTATCTTTCAGAGTACCGCTCGCCCAGCGATGTATCATGCGCACGGCCGGGCCGCGGATCCACCGCCAAAAGAAGAGCATCACCCATGACCCACGCGTCCACCGAGCTTCCTGCCGAGCTTCCTGCTGCAGCCGTTCCGTCCCGCCGACGACAAGCCACACGCGGTCCACGCGAGTGGGCGCGCGCGTTCACCGGCTTCTACCCACCGCTGGCGGAGGATCTGGTCGCCCTCGATCCGGTCGCGCGATTCCTGTACTCGGCACGCAGTGTCTTCCTCGTCATTTCTTTTCAGGCCTCGATCATGGACGGTCTGCTGGCCCTCACGGACCGGCAATTCGAGATAGTGCCTTTCCTACTGGTCGTCCTGGGCTACGTGGTGCTGCACGCGATCAGCAACCTGTCCAACGACTACTTCGGCGCCAAGCGCGGCCACGACACCGACGACTCACCGCGCCGCCGCTACACGGTGCACCCGCTGCTCA
>JBBSHV010000318.1:0-2647 GCA_038232435.1 Gemmatimonadales bacterium
GCTCGCGTCCCACGCGTGGAAGGCGCGCTCGACCATCGACTCCGCGGCAGAGTCGGCGCCCAGTGGCGTCTCCGCGGTTCGCGGCTCGATCCACACGCGGAGCGGTGAGCTTGCGTGAGTCGCCCAGCGCCGTACTTCGTTCGAACCGGAGATGCTGTTCACGTGCGACGGGGAGGACGTCGAGCGCGTCGGAGCAACGCACGCCAATCGGCCCGGCGCCGAACCGGCGCATGCGGAAAGCAATGCGCCTGAGATGACGACGACTGCCGCACGGACATCGCGTCTGAAATGATATGAAAGCAACCGTGACCGTAGCTCGATCCCCATGGATCATGAGTATCGGACGGGCTAGGGAAAAACGGTTGTCAACCCCGGCTACAGCGGTTTGCATTTGGGTTTGTATAGCGCTCGAAGAGGATCGGGCCGGAGGCTGCTACATCCTCTCTGGATGTTGTACGCCACCGGAGCGGATATCCGCACCCCAAACCCGGTTCTCGATGAGCTCGACACGAACCCAAACGGAGATCGAGCTAACGGCGCCGGAGCCTACCGCTCAGCCATTCACCGCGGCTACGGCGTTCACCTCGATCAACGCGCCATAGTGCAGTGGACCGCAAGGGATCACAGTGCGCGCCGGCTTGTGTGCGCCAAGTGCATCGCGGTACACCTCGTTGATCGCTCCCCATGACTCGATGCTGGGGATGAACAGCTGTACGCTCACCAGCCGATCGAGGTCGCTGTTTGCGGCACGCAGAACTGCGCGCAGGTTATCGAGCGCCTGGTGCGCCTGTGCCGCGATGCCGTCCGGGATGTACCGGTCAGAATTGGGGACGACGGGAAGAATTCCAGCGACGAAGACCAGGCCGTTGACGACAACAGCCTGGGAGTAGTGACCGGCGGGGAGCGGAGCGTTGTTGGTTTCGACGATTTGCACTATGTGATCGGGTTGAGGTTAGCGGTGATGCACTGGCAGAACAGCGTAGGGTCCACGTTGCCGCCGCTCACGATCACACCGACGCGCGCACCTGCTACATCCACAACGCGATCGAGCACGGCAGCGGCCGCCAGGCAGCCCGTGGGCTCAACAACGATCTTCATGCGCTCGGCGAAGAAGCGCATCTGCGCGCGTAGTTGATCGTCGCTCACCGTCACGATATCGCGCACGAGTGCCCGTAGGATCGGAAGTACCAGCTTCCCGATGTACTGCGTGCGCGCGCCGTCCGCGATTGTGTCCGGAACCCGTATATGCACGATGCTGCCGCTCCGAAACGACTGCTGCGCATCGTTGCCCGCCTCAGGCTCAACACCGATCACCGCGCACGTTGGCGACAGCTCAGCGGCGGCGAGAGCCGAGCCGGATAGAAGACCGCCTCCTCCGACGCAGACAAAGAGAAAGTCCAGCGGTCCCACCTCGTCGATCAGTTCCTTGGCCGCCGTCCCCTGCCCCGCGATAACATCGCGATTGTCGTACGGAGGAATGAGTGTCAGCCCACGCTCGCCGACCAGTGCGGATGCGACGGCCTCGCGATCCTGTCTGTTCCGATCATATAACACGATTGCCGCGCCGTACTCGCGTGTTGCCGCGAGCTTGAGCGCCGGCGCATCTTCCGGCATCACGACCGTTGCGGCGACACCCAGCATCCGTGCCGCGAGCGCAATCGCCTGCGCATGATTTCCGGAGGAAAACGCGACAACGCCCGCCGCCCGCTGTGCGTCATCAAGATTGCTGATGGCATTGTACGCGCCGCGGAACTTAAACGCGCCGACGCGCTGGAAGTTTTCACATTTGAAGAACACCCGCGCGCGCGCCATCTCGTCCGCGTGGCGCGACGTGAGCACGGGAGTACGATGTGCGACGCCGCTGAGCGTCCGCGCCGCGCGCGCCACGTCGGCGTAGGTAACGGGTAGATCCGGCTCGTTCATCCGTTCGAGAGTTGCAGCCGAGTGGGCTGGAATGCGTGCATACGCCACTATATAGCGGCGTCACGCTCGGCGATAGCTCCGACGCGCGGGCAGCTTTTTTGCGTTGCAAGAGGGACATGCCGCCGACCAAGACAGTGAGCACCGCACCGATTGAAATTCCCGCCGGCGAGGCCGAAGTAACACTAAAGGTTGGAAGCCGGACTGTGCGCCTCACAAATCTGACAAAGGTCTTCTGGCCCGCACTGGGCATCACCAAGCGGGATCTGCTGCGATATTACGCGGCGGTAGCGCCGGTGCTCATCCCCCACCTGCGCGACCGCGCGATGGTGATGAAGCGGTTTCCCAATGGCGCCAGCGGAAAGATGTTCTTCATGAAGCGGGCGCCTTCGCCACGACCGGAATGGATCGAGACGTGCAGCATCGAGCACGAGTCCGAGAGTATCATCGATTTTCCCATGGTACAGGACGCCGCGTCGCTGCTCTGGCTCGTCAATCTTGGCTGCATCGATCTGAACCAGTGGTACTCGCGCTGCGACGACATCAACCGCCCTGACTATCTGCACTTCGATCTGGATCCCGATGACGGCACGCCGTTCGAGCGGGTCGTCGAGGTCGCTGTAATCGTGCGCGACGTGCTGAATGAGCTGGAGATGCCGACGTTCGTGAAGACGAGCGGCTCGACGGGGCTGCATATCTACGTGCCGATCGTGCGCGGTCCGCTGCA
>JBBSHV010000319.1:0-2631 GCA_038232435.1 Gemmatimonadales bacterium
ACCGCGGGCGGCAGCACCCAGCTCGGCTCCTTGGTAAATCGCATGGACCAGCCGCGCTCGTGCTCGGAGCGCACGTTAACCCACTCGCCGGTGAGCCGCTCTACACCCACGGTAAAGATTCCAAACTTCGCGGTCATGTCCAGCCGCAGGCTGAGCGTGTCGGGCATCGCGCGCGGCGCACCTTCCAGTGGCGCGAAGTGGCCACCCCGGCTTCTCAGTTTGAGCGTGATGTTGCCGTCGCGCGAGGCGCCATCGAGCCACTTTGCGCCGCTCGCATCCACCAGCGAGAAGCGCAGCTTGGCGCGGTTGGCGTACTTGTCCATGAACTGCGCGTAGTCGGGCAGCGTTGCCCGGATGGTATTCGGCGTGAGGTGCACGCCGACGTACAGTGTGTTCACGCCGTCCGCTCCGCGTACTGATATGAGCGTGTCCAACGTGAAGAGTTTGCCCAGTGCAGCGGTTGTACGTGGGAACGTGGAGCTGTAATCGGCACGGATCGCCCGCGCATCGCGTCCTTCGGATGAGGCGAGCCAGCGCGTAATCACGTTGTTGAAGTCGTTGGCCGTGATGCGTCCCGTGGCGAAGTCCACACCTGTGAACCACTCGTAATCGCTGTCCGACAACTTGCGCAACCGCACGATGTGACGGCCGTCACCAGGCGCGTTCAACGGCGTGCTGTTGGGGACGTTGGTGAAGACGTACCTGCCGTTGCTCGCCGTCGCGTCGCCGAAGAGTGTACGCGTTCCGTCCGTACTGTACGCGGTCCACACGGTGCTGTCGTTGTACAGTGCTGAAGGCGTGAGCGCGTGGCGGCCGAGCAGCTCGCGCGCGCGCGCATAGCGCGGCGTGCGCGAGACGTTGGTGAAGCGCGCGTTGAGCGAGCCGAACAGACCGTCCGCATTGACGCGTGCGGTCGCGGGTGTGGGGCCGAAAGCGGCTGGAACACCGGCGCACGCGGCGAGCATCGCGACGATCGAAGCATGCGCGAGAGCAAGTGTTACTTTGTGCACGGCTTTCTCCCGCACGACTCTGCGCGCGCGTGTTGTGGATTTAGCGATCAGTGTTCCGGGTGATGTATGGCGTCGTATCGGTGCGGCCTAGCAACACGCTCAGTAGTACCCTAGCGCCTGGAAAAGATACGCAATGAGAAGAGAACGGGCGCACCACAAATCGTGGTGCGCCCGTTTCGTTTCGTCATGTTCAGTAGGGCGCGGCTTCAGCCGCGCCCTACTGGCGGCAGGATCCGTGTGGGTCGGGCTTGGCCTGATCGACCACAATGCGGTGGTCCAGATTGGCGACGTTCATCGCGACGTCTTCCACCAGGTTGGCTACACGGGCCATGTGCTGGTAGTCGATGTACTCGGGCTCATCGGTGACCTGATGGTAATCTGAGTGGCCGCCGGTGGTGAAGAACGTGATCGGGATGCCGTAGCGTGCGTACTCGTAGTGATCGCTGCGGCAGTAGATGTTGAGCGGGTGACCGTTGGCGTCGAGTGAGTAGTCGAACTTGAAATTGTGCTTGCCGGTGTTGTTCACGCTCTCGACCATGTTGCCCAGCTCGGTGGAGAGGCGACGCGATCCGATCAATTGCACATAGTCGGTGTTGCCGCTCGTGGGTACGCCGTCCTTGGTCACGCCGGTCACGTCCCATGCATCGCCGCGCCCGATCATGTCGATGTTGAGCTGCGCGACGATGGAGTCACGCGGCACCGTGGGGTGGTCGGTGTAGTAGGCCGATCCGAGCAGTCCCTTTTCCTCGCCGACGTGCCAGACGAAAACGATGGAACGCTTGGGCTTGGGGCTCAGCGAGGCCATCTTCTGCGCAATCTCGAGCACCGCGACGGAGCCTGATCCGTCATCATCGGCGCCGTTGGCGATTGAGTCAGCGCGCATGCTGTTGGGATGCGCGGCGCGCCACGCGGCGAGCTGTGCGTTTACCTGCGCCTGCTCTTCCGGTGTCGCCTGCTTGCCCGAGTTCTCGGCGCCGCCAGGGCGGACGGTGTGATTGAAGATGCGGAGCGAATCATGATCGACCGGGCGGCTGTTCATACCGATGTGATCGTTGTGCGCGCCGACGGCGACGTACTCACCCTTGAGCTTGGGATCGCTGCCGGGGAGGATTCCGACAACGTTGCGGGCGGGGAATGGTACCGGGACGATGTTCATTGCGACGTTGATCGCCGCCGTCTTGCCCGCGGTGCCGGGCGTCAGCTGATCCCACGGGGTGGTGAAGAGCTGCGGCGCAGCGGTAGTCGAGATGACGAATGTGGGCTTGGGTGCCATCGTCGGCACGTTGGACGGATCGTCAACGAACGTGTTGGGCCGGGCGATGAGGGGCATGAACTGATCGACCCCAACTATCGCGACCGCGGCGGCACCTTCGGTCGCGCGTCCGGCTGTGCGAATCGCGCGTGGCGATCCATCCGCCGGCATGCGGAAGACGACCAGCTTGCCGGTCGCGGCGCCGGGAGCGAGCATGTGCACGGAGTCGCCGAGTGTGCCGCCGTAGATCACGGGGACACTGGGATTGGTGAAGGACGCAGCGCTGGAGGCGACCCAATCGGTGCCGAACTTGAGTGGCACTCCGCCGAAGCTCAGGCTCGAGCTCGGGCTGACCGAGCGCGTCTTGAG
>JBBSHV010000320.1:0-2627 GCA_038232435.1 Gemmatimonadales bacterium
CGCGCTCGAGAATTACTGAGGCTTCGTGTAGATTCGCGCCTGCCGCCAGAGCACGCTCAGTCTCTCGCGCGCGCACGACTGTCGGTGCAACGCTGCCGAACGCGATGCGCGGCGCCGGTGACCGAACGGCGGCAACAACAACTTTCGAGATCGCCTGTGCGGCGCGGGTTCCCACCTTTCGGAACCACTGCCTCCCTTCCACCGGCGGAATCTCGATCGCGACGATCAGCTCGTCGGAGCGCATTACCGTTGCCCGATACCCAACGTAGAACTCCGCGAAGGGCACGCGCCGCTCGCCGTCCGCACTGCGCAGTACGACGACCGCGTCCGCCGCCGCGAGTACGGGAAGCGAATCGCCTGCCGGTGATGCGTTCGCGACGTTGCCGCCCAACGTACCGCGGTTCTGGATCTGTGGTCCGCCAACCTGTCGAGCCGCTTCGATCAGCATCGGCAAACGCTCCGCTACGATGGGCGAGCGGATTAACGCCGTGTAGCTGACGAGTGCCCCGATGACGAGCGTATCGCCTTTCAGTGATATGTCGCGTAGCTCATCCAGCGCCCAGATGTCCAGGAAGCGACGCGGGACGAGCGTGCCGAAGTTGAGCGCGACATACACGTCCGTCGCACCAGCCACGGGTGTGCGTGGATCGTCGCGCAAGACGGCGAGAGCCTGGTCCAGCGATGATGCGCTGAGCAGATCCAGCTCCGAAATCGCCGTTCTCATTCGATCACCAGGGTGCCGGATGCGTCCGGCTCAGGCATGCCGCGCCACTTCATCACCGCGCGATAGATAGCCGAGTAACCGGTGCAGCGACACAGATTCCCCGCGAGCGCGACTTTGACGTCGTCCAGCGTCGGCGCCGGGCCGAGTGACAGTGCGGCCAGAATCATACCCGGCGTGCAGATGCCGCACTGTGCACCAACCTCGTTCATGAAAAAGTGCTGCAACGGATGATCGTTCCCGAGTCCTTCGATCGTCACGACTTCCGCGTTCTCCACCTGTGCCACTGGAATGATGCACGAGCAGACTGGCTGACCGTTCACCAGCACCGTGCACGCGCCGCACTCACCCTCGCCGCACCCTTCCTTGGTTCCGGTCAGTCCGCACTCCTCGCGCAACACATCAAGGAGCCGAGCCATTGGATTTGCTTGGACCTGCGTATCCGCGCCGTTGAGAACGAAGTTCATGCGACGAGCATGCAGTCGGCGGCGTCGATCGCGGAGCAGCTTGCTATCAGCTCTGGAGTGGCGGGGATCTCGCGCACATCCAGCCCCATGTAACGCAGCGCGTTGACTACGGCTGGCGCCGGTCCGTC
This sequence comes from Gemmatimonadales bacterium, assembly GCA_038232435.1. Lineage (GTDB taxonomy): Bacteria > Gemmatimonadota > Gemmatimonadetes > Gemmatimonadales > Gemmatimonadaceae > Fen-1247. Next base: position 1,317 of record JBBSHV010000320.1, read on the forward strand.
TATCGGTAACTCGCCCAGCCCCTTTGCGCCGAACGGGCCGCCGGGATATGGATTCTCCATCATCACCACGTCGATCTCCGGTGTGTCCAGCGTCGTCGGGATTGTGTAATTGGTGAGCTGACCGTTTGCCATGATCCCCTTGCGCATTACAACGCGCTCGAGCAGCGCATATCCCAATCCCTGCACCGTTCCGCCCTCGATCTGTCCACGCGCGAGTGCGGGATGGATCGGCCGGCCGAACTCCTGCACTGCCGTAATTTTCAGCGGACGCACCTGGTACGTATCCGGGTCAAGCTCCAGCTCCACGACGTCGCAGCCCCACCCGTAGGTGGCGTACGCGTCGCCGCTGTACGCCGCGTCGTCCCACTTGATCCAGTCAGGCGGCTCGTACGTCTGCTCGACGATGAACGCGCCGTGACGTGCGTGATACTCAGCAGGCGTGAGCTCACCCAGCCGCTCTCTCATCTCGTGCGCGCAATTCTCCAGGATCTTGCCCACCACCATGCAAGTGCGCGATGCGACAGTTGGGCCGCTGTCCGCGACGCGCGCGGTGTCCGGTTGCGCGACTTCGATATCCTCGTACGGAATGCCGAGCGCATCGGTAACTATTTGCGCGTGCATCGTGCGCGTGCCCTGGCCGATCTCGGTGCTCCCGGTGGCGATGCGCACACCGGTGGGAGTCAGCTCCAGTCTCGCCTTGGACTTGAGATGCAGCTCGCCGGCGCCGGTGAAGCCCGCCCCGTGATAGAAGAGCGACAGACCAATCGCGCGGTTCGTTCCCTTGTATTCCTCGCGCTTCCGAGCAAAGTCGGTGCGCCTTACCGCCTCCTCCAACACCATCAGCGCACTGCAATCCTGGCGTAGCGTCTGCCCCGTCGCGGTTATGTCACCCGGACGCAGCGCATTGATCCTGCGCAGCTCCACCGGGTCCATCCCGAGAGCCTCGGCCACGCGGTCCATGTGCACCTCGACGGCGAACTCTGTCTGAGGCGCACCGAATCCGCGAAATGCGCCGTTGGGCGGCGTATTTGTGAACACCGCTCGGCCGCGGATGTTAACGTTGTCGCAACGGTACGGTCCGGCCGCATGGATTGCTCCGCGCGACAGCACTGTTGGGCTCAGCGTCACGTACGCGCCGCCGTCGAGAATGACTTCCACGTCCATCGCCACGAGGCGGCCATCACGTGTGACCCCGGTGCGATGTCGCACGATCGAAGGATGACGCTTGGTCGTGGCGACCATGTCCTCCTCGCGATCGTAGATAATCTTTACAGGCCGTCCCGACTTGAGCGCGAGCAGCGCGGCATGGCC
>JBBSHV010000321.1:0-2620 GCA_038232435.1 Gemmatimonadales bacterium
CCCCCTGTGCTCGCGTCACCAGTCCAGCCTGTCCGCCGGGCTTCGCACTCCGCGACCACCCTTGTTCAGCACGTGCGTGTAGATCATGGTCGTGCTCACGTCACTGTGGCCTAGCAACTCCTGAATGGTCCTGATGTCATAGCCATCGGCCAGCAGGTGCGTGGCGAACGAATGCCGGAAGCCATGACACGTCACCCGCTTCGCCACACCACTCTGGCGCGCAGCCAATGTCACGGCCCGCTGTAGCACCGACTCGTGCAGGTGATGCCGGCGCACCTGGCCCGTGCCGCGGTCCCGATACTGCCGACGAGCGGGAAAGACCCATTGCCATGGCCAGTCACGGGGAGCGCCCAGTAACTTGGCGCCGAGCGCGTGCGGAAGATCCACGTATCCCCCGCCACGCTCAACATCGCGCTCGTGCAAGCGCCGTACGACCGCAAGATGTGCCTCAAGTGGAGCGCGCACCGATTCCGGGAGCACGGTTACTCGATCCTTCGCTCCTTTCCCACACCGGATCAGCAACGAGCCGTTGTCGAAATCAACGTCCTTCACTCGCAATCTCAGCAACTCCAGAAGGCGCAACCCGGCACCGTAGAGCAGGCGCACCATCAACTGTTCCTGTCCATCCAGTGCCGACACCACGCGCGCCACCTCGGCGCGGCTCAGCACTGTTGGAAGCCGCCGCGTGCGCTTGGCCCAGACAATCCCCTCAGCCCACGGCACCGGATCGTGCAGAACGCTGCGATACAGGAACAGTACCGCGCTCACCGCCTGATGCTGCGTTGCAGGTGCTACGCGCCGTTCCGATACGAGCGACGTTGCGAATGCCTGCACCTCATCCGGACCACAGTCACGTGGGTGCCGTCCGCCACAGAATCGCACGTACTTCACGATCCACGCTACATACGCCTTCTCGGTGCGGACACTATACCCACGCGCTCGCACCGCCTTGCGGAGATGCCGGGACCGATCGCACCCGTGCACGATTGCGAGCGCGTCTCCCACAGTGCGTTCGCCATTCTTGTCCGACGGGTGATTTGCGATCCGGAGTCGCCCCGCCGAATCGGGATCTGCGTACACCAGCGTCGTCGAGCCGCCACCATCGAGGTTGATCGCGTCGCGCGCGCCCAGTGCTAGCATCAGGTTGCCCAGTTCGCGCAGCGTCATCCCCGCGTTGCGGTACTCGCGGCCATCCACGGCGACGAGCATGCGCCCGTTCACGACCGGGAGGTTCGTCGGTGCGCCGGAACGGACGAACTGGCCGAACGGCACCCCGCGACGGCACCAGCGATACAGATCGCAACGGTGAAGCGACGCGCGTGAAGGACTAGCATACCATCAATGATACAGAAGTGGAGACAGGAGAAGCACAGGGCCGCCGCGCCCCTGTCCTCTCCGCTGTCGTCCGACTAACGTGAGTGTGAGAACAGATGCTGCACCGGCGCCAAACACCGGTGCCGATCGCCACAACACTCCGCACCCACTGGAGCGCCACAGTGCTCGACCGCTCTCGCCTGATTCATTCCGCGCTTATCGCACTGGCGTTGACGAGCACCGCCTTCGCCTCCGCTTCCGCTCAGCAGACCGCGCCCGCCGCCAATCGCCCTGTCTGGCCTGACGAGGGGCCGCGCACCTGGACACCGCGCCCCACGGAACCGGCGATCACGCCGAACGACCTCCGCACGCGGCTGTACCAGATCTCCGACGACTCGATGCAGGGGCGCAACACCGGTTCGCCCGGTGATTACCAGGCGACCGCCTACATCGCCGACGTTTTCCGGCGCCTCGGTCTGCGACCGGCTGGAGAGAACGGTACGTACTTCCAGAATCTGCCGTACGGCGCGTTCGCGCTGCAGGCTTCCGCTCCGCACCTCACCGTCGTGAAGACCGCGCTCGCGGCCGGCGCGCGCTGGGTGCCGCTCGCGCCGAACAATGCCAGTGGCACAGGCGGAAGCGCCAATCTGCACGGCGTGCCCGTGGTCTTCGCCGGCCACTTCGGCGACACGATCACGCTCGACCCTGCACGCTTCCGCGGCAAAGTCGCGATCTTCGTCGGTGGGCCGCGCGTGCCGGACAGCCAGGGCGCAACCGGACGCGTTCCCAGCTGCGATTCCGTTCCCGACCGCTTCGGTGCCGACGCGGCGATCACCGAGGACGCGCGCCAGCGTGCCCGCGGTGTGCGGTCGTTCGCGCGGAGCGACGAGCGTGCGCGCAACGCGGGCGCCGTCGGCGTTCTGTTCATCGAGCCGATCGATAAATTCGCCGCTGCGGCCGCGCTGCACCCGCGCCCGGACATGTCGGTGAGTGATTCGATTTCAGCCGGTCCGGCCGGCGCGATTATCGACAGCGTCACCGCGCAGCAACTATTCGGAAAGCCGGCCGGTCGGCTCGCGGTGGGCGATGCAGGCGCACCGATCACGGCCAACTGGCGCTACACCTTCCACGTCTCGTCATCACCGGCGCGTAACGTGATCGCAATTCTGCCCGGCAGCGACCCCGCACGCGCCGGCGAGTACGTGCTCATCAGCGCGCACAACGACCACGTCGGCTTGCGCCCCGAGGCGGTCGATCACGACTCGCTCCGCGCCGTCAACATGATCACTCGGCGACAGGGCGCCAA
>JBBSHV010000322.1:0-2602 GCA_038232435.1 Gemmatimonadales bacterium
ACCGTCCGGTATGACATTCGCTACCCCGACGCCGCCGCAGCAGCGGGGCTTGGCAACTATTCCTTCCTGCGACCCGACGGCGCGCTGATGAGTGGTCCGATGACGTATCTGTACGTCGTGGGCCAGAACCTGGCACCGGTGCACGTAACATTCGAGTTACCCGCGAGCTGGCGCATCGCGACAGGATTATCCCCGACTTTTGATCCTCGCACTTTCTTCGCGCCCAGCTATGACATTCTGATTGACTCGCCGGTGTTGATGGGTCCGAATCTGCACATCTGGCCGTTCGATGTGGGTGGCGTACCGCACCGTGTGGCGTACTACACGCAGGCGGGCGCGCCGGCAATTGATTCCGCCAGGTGGGTGGACATGCACAGGCGCATCGTGATGGCGGCGCGCGATATCATGGGACGGCTGCCGTATCGGGAGTACACGTTCATCTACGAGGACGGCCCCGGCGGTGGGCTCGAGCACCTGAACAGCGCGACGATGTCGGCCCGAGCCAAAGCGCTCGCGCTGAATCCGGACACAACCGCGGGACTCACGGCGCACGAGTACTTCCACGCGTGGAACGTGAAGCGCATTCGCCCAGTGGAGCTTGGACCGTTCGCGTACGAACGCGAGGTACACACAACAGGTTTGTGGTGGGCCGAAGGCGTGACGGATTATTTCTCGGACGAGATCAATCGCCGGACCGGTTTGCTTTCCCCCGACGCGGCGCGCAAGACGCTGGCTGGGTCCATCACCGGTTACCTGGCCAATCCGGGGCATGACAGAGTCTCGCCCGAAAGATCGAGCTGGACTGCGTGGAACGCGAATACAGTGAACGGCGGTTACAACATCTCGTACTACACTACCGGTGCGCTGATCGGGGAGATGCTGGAGCTGTACATCCGTGATGCGACCAACGGCGAGCGAGGGATGGATGACATCGAGGGATATCTGTTCGATCACTACGCCGGCGTGACGGGATACACGGATCAGAACGTGCTCCATGCTATCAACACGATTTGCGCTTGCGACATGAACATGTTCTACACACGCTTCATCGCCGGTCACGAGTCCTTCGACTTTGATGCATATCTCAAGTATGCCGGCTGGAAGACAGTCACGACGCGCGTAACGACCGACTCACTGGGCCACCCGCTCGCCGACGTGCGCGGCGGCATCACGCCATTTGCCGGTGTGGGAAGTCTGGGAAGCTATGTTGGAAGTGCGCCTCGGCTGTCGCTCTCCGTTCCGGACGGCAGCTTCGGCAAGGCCGGGCTGGTGGATGGGGACTACATCAGCGCGGTCAATGGCAAGCAGATAAGAACGGTCGAGGACTTCCGCGCCGCACTGGCTGGAGCCAAAGTGGGAGACTCGTACACTGTTGCATACGTGCGCAACGGCAAGCCAATGACGGCGACAGTCAGGATTCTGCCGTATGAAACTGTGCGGGTGGACATAGTCGATCTGCCTGGCATTACAGCGCGGCAGCGGCGTGTGCGTGACATATGGCTGCGCGGCGGTCGCGATTCAACAGCGCAGTCAGCAGCTCGTTGATCTGTGCAGGACAACAGTGTGACGCTTCGCGCGGCGACCGACGCAGATATCCCGATCGTGATTGCGCTGGTGCGGGACCTGGCCGAGTATGAGCGCGATCCGGCGGCCGCGATCGCGACGCCGGAGCTGATGCGAGAGGCTCTATTTGGGGACAGGGGTGTGGCGTATGCCGTGATCGCCGAGATGGATGGCGATGCGGTGGGCTTCGCGCTCTACTTCTTTAACTTCTCTACCTGGACAGGGCGCCCGGGGCTGTATCTGGAAGATCTGTACGTGCGTCCGCGCGCGCGCGGACGCGGCATCGGGCTTGCCCTCTTCCGGCATCTCGCGCGTGTGGCGATTGAGCGCGGGTGCGGTAGGTTGGAGCTAACCGTACTCGACTGGAACGTAGACGCGATTGGCTTCTACAAAAAACTGGGCGGAGTGGCGATGGACGGCTGGACCGTTTATCGATTCGCACCGGACGCAATTGCCGCAATTGCGGTCGGGGACCGGGATGAGAAGGTGGAGCTGACATGACGGAACCAGAACCGCCGGAGTACCGCGCGTTTCAGGTTACAATCGAGGAGCACATTGCCCAGGTCGTGTTGCGTGGGCCGGGCAAGGGCAATGCCCTCGGTCCCGATTTCTGGCGAGAAGCACCGCTCGTGTTTGACGCGCTGGATGCAAACGATCAGGTTCGCGCGATAGTGTTGAGCGGCGCTGACAACAACTTCACGTACGGACTCGACCTGGTCGCGATGACCGGCGAGCTTCGCTACGCGCTGGCCAGTCCCGCGATGGCCGCTGAGCGAACGCGCTTCTTCGATCGGCTCACGACGATGCAGCGGGCCATCACGTCCGTGATGCAGTGCCGCAAGCCGATCATAGCGAGCGTGTCAGGGTGGTGCGTCGGCGCGGGGATCGATGTACTCTGTGCCGCGGATGTTCGCGTGTGCTCACGCGACGCAATGTTCTCCGTCCGCGCGGTGAGGATCGGAATCGTCGAGGACATGGGAAGCCTGCAGCGGCTCCCCATAGTTGTCGGCGAGGGCGCCGCACGCGAGCTCGCGCTCAC
>JBBSHV010000323.1:0-2584 GCA_038232435.1 Gemmatimonadales bacterium
TCGCAGGCGCCTCTGGCGTACGCAGCGACGCGTGGGGCGTGCTCCGTCTCGTACTATTTTAGGTGCTGCATTCCGTGTTGGGACCGTCGGAGTTGTCTCAGCGCTCTCCATAGCATTCCGTTCGGCCGATGGCCAGGCGGGCGCATCGCCGATGACAGCCAGCCAGACGTCGTCGGTCGCGGCACGATCCGTCGGGCGTGCGAGCGAGACGGACTCGGGCGCGTCCACACTCGATTCGCTCATCATACTAGCTCGCACGACGAATCCCGCCGTGCGGGCCGCGGAGTCTCGCGTGGCCGCGGCCCACGCCACTATTGGACCGGCAGGGGCAAGGCCCGATCCGATGCTCATGGCCGGTGTGCTGGATTTTCCGTACGGCAAGCCTGGCTTCTCCGACAATTTCACCATGAACATGCTGCGCGTGACACAGACCTTCCCGTATCCAGGGAAGTTGTCGTTCGCGACGCGCGCCGCTCGAGCGGACGAGGCTGCGGCACGTGCCGCACTCACCCAGCAGCAACTCGACGTTCAACGAGACGTTCGTGACGCGTACTACGAGCTTGCATTCGTACGCCGCGCTCGTGACATCGTGCAGCAAAATGCGGAGGTCCTTGGAAACCTGGCCCGGATCACTGAGGCGCAGTATACCGTGGGGGGCGGAACGCAGGCTGACGTACTGCGCGCTCGCGTCGAGGTTGCACGATTGGGCAATGAAGCGGCCTCACTGACAGCCCAGGAGCGCTCCGCGCTTGCTCGCCTGAACGCAGTGCTCAATCGTCCAAGTGCTACGCCCGTTGCCACAGCCGTCATCCCCCAGCAGATGGCACATCTGGCGGTTGCCGACTCGGGGTCACACGTACACTTCGCATCTACCGCGCTCGGTGCCGCTGCGTCCGATTCACCACTTCTCCCGATCGACTCGCTCCAGGCGCTCGCCATCGCGCACAGCCCGGCGCTTCGCGTGAACGAGGCACGTATCAGCGCCCAGGAGCAGAGACTCCAACTCGCGCGCAAGGCATACCTGCCGGACTTCGACATAACGCTCGAGTACGATCAGCGGCCGCGGTTCCGGGACTATGTCTCGTTCTTCATATCTGTGCCGCTTCGCCTGCAGAAGAGGAGAAACCAGGACCAGCAAGTGCTGGGCACCGGAGCCGAGCTCAGTGCGTTGCAGGCAATGCAGGCGGCGGAGACCAACTCCATCCGGCAGGCGGTAGCGACACGCGTGAGTGACGTTGAGCGCGAGCGCACCGCGCTGGCGCTATCGCTCAAGGCTGTACTGCCGCAGGCGCGGGCCACATTTGCCTCTGCAACAGCGAGTTACCAGGTGGGGCGTGTCGACTTCACAGCGCTCGTCGATGCGCAAGCGGCGGTCTTCAACTATGAAACAGCGTACTGGCGGTCGCTCACCAACTTCGCGAAAGCAATCGCCGAACTGCAACGGACAGTGGGTACGGAGGTGCTTCGATGACACCGCTGAACGCTGGCTCGGGTCCGGATGGTGTAGGCCGCGTCAGCGCGGCGCGTCGGACATCGTCGCGGGCGAAGCGCTTCATCATCGCGGGAATAGTGGCCGTTCTCGTCGCGGGAACCGTGTGGCTTCTGATATCACGTCATAAAACCTCTACGGCGGCCGCCACGTCTTCCGGCAACATGGCGGGGATGCCCGGCATGAGTAGCAGCGGGAGTGGCACCCAGGGGGGAAGCATGGCTGGGATGGCCGGAATGGATGTCACCGCCGATGGCTCCGTCAAGCTGACCGCGTCGCAGATCCACCAGTTTGGTATCACGTTCGGCGCCGCGGAAGTTCGTCCACTGACCAGCGAGACGCGCACCACGGGCGTCGTGACGTTTGACGAGACCAAGATGGCGCAGATCGCACCCAAGTTCGGCGGCTTTGTTGAGCGCCTTTACGTTAATTCCACTGGCCAGCAGGTGCAGCGCGGTCAGCCCGTGCTCGATATCTATTCTCCCGAGCTGGTCGCTGCCGAGCAGGAGCTTCTGCTTGCGGGCCAGGTGGACCGCAGCATCGGCAAGAGTAGCGTTCCAGGGATGCCCGCGGGGCAGACTGATCTGGCGGACGCGTCCAGGCGGCGCTTGCGGCTGTGGGACATATCGGACGCGCAGATCGATCAGATCCTGCGCACGGGCCGGGTGCGTCGCACACTCACGCTCTATGCTCCCGTGTCGGGCATCGTTGTTGACAAGAAAGTGCTTCAAGGTCAGGCGGTGACGTCCGGCGAAGAGCTGTACATAATCGCCAACCTGTCGGACGTCTGGGTTGACGCCCAGTTGCGCGAAGTCGACGCCGCCAGCGTACGCGTGGGCTCACTAGCAGACATTCAATTCGCGGGGCTCCCAGGCCGCACGTACAAGGGTCGAGTTGCTTACGTATATCCAACGTTACAATCGGAGGCACGCACCATAAAGGCGCGTATAGTGGTGCCGAACACCGACGGCATGCTCAAGCCCGGGATGTATGCGACCGTCCGACTGTCCACGCCGAGCCGCTCCGCACTCACCGTCCCCAACTCGGCCATTCTGCAGACGGGCGACCGCAACATCGTCTTCGTTGACATGGGCA
>JBBSHV010000324.1:0-2569 GCA_038232435.1 Gemmatimonadales bacterium
AAAGCCCCACACCGTAAGACGATGCAGGGCTCTGACTTACAAGGTCGGGGCGGCCGGATTCGAACCGGCGGCCTCCTGCTCCCAAAGCAGGCGCGCTACCAGGCTACGCTACGCCCCGTGCTGCGGAACTTAGTCCCGGCTGCCCCGTTTGTGCAACGCCGTAGTTTCGGCATCGAAGAGGGCGCTCAGGAGTGAGGTGAACGCGCGGGCACGGTGGCTCACTTTGAGCTTGTCAGCCAGACCGGCCTCGGCGAAGGTCCGGCCCAGGTCGGCGGAGACGAAATGAGCGTCGTAGCCGAAGCCGCCGGCTCCGCGCGGCTCGGCGACTATCTCGCCCTCGGTACGCCCCGTTCGCACGAGCGTGCGCGAGTCATCGGCGAAGGCGGCGGCGCAGACGAATTCAGCGGTCGCTGGGAGGGCGAAACGGCGGCGCAGTTCAGCGATGAGGGCGACGTTGTTGGCGGTGTCGAGCGCCAGCCCGCTCAGGTCGCTGCGGCCGGACCAGCGCTTGCTACGCACCCCTGGTCGCCCAGCGAGTGCCGCGACGCCGAGACCGGAATCATCGGCGAAAGTTGGGAGGCCGGTTCGGTGGTGGAAGTATTGCGCCTTGGCCAGCGCGTTCTCCTCGAATGTGTCCCACGACTCGATCGAGTCCTCGTCGGCGGTTGCGGGAACTCGCGCCTCGCTCAAATCGATGACATCGATGCCGCGCCGGGCGAAGAGGTCTCGAAGCTCGCGCAGTTTGCCAGCGCTACGTGTGGCGAGCAGGTACCTGGGCGAGCTCAGATGCCGAGTGCGACGCGCTGGCTGGCATCGAGCTCGCGGATGCCCTTAGAGGCGAGATCGAGTAAAGAATCCAGCTGCGCGCGGTCGAAGGTTCCGTGCTCGCCGGTCCCCTGCACCTCCACGTACTCGCCCTCCGAGCTCATCACAACGTTCATGTCGACTTCCGCGCGTACGTCCGCATCGTAGTCCAGATCCAGCTGCGCGGTTCCATCCACAATCCCGACGCTCACGGCGGCCACTCTGCGCTTTACGGGAGTACGCGCGATCTTTCCCTTCGTGACCATCCAGTCGAACGCGTCAACGATGGCTACAGCGGCACCGGTTATGGCAGCGGTTCGAGTGCCGCCATCTGCTTGCAACACGTCGCAGTCGAGTTTGATGGTGAACTCACCGAAGCGAAAGTCGTCCAGCATGGCGCGTACGGACCGGCCGATGAGCCGCTGTATCTCCTGGGTGCGGCCGCCGATCTGGGATCGCTCGCGCGAGGTGCGGGTGCGCGTGGCGCGCGGCAGCATGGAGTACTCCGCGGTGAGCCATCCCTCGCCGCGGCCGCGGCGCCAGGACGGCACGCCATCTTCCACGCTCGCCGTGCAGAGCACCTTTGTCATTCCGAAGGAGATGAGACATGATCCTTCGGCGTACGCGCCAACGTTGCGCTCAATGGAAACGGCGCGCATGGTGTCGTGCGCGCGATCCGCCGTCTGATGCTGCTGGGATCGCGGGGACTGCGCCGAAGCTTCAGGTTGACTCACGGAGCCGCTCAATGATTGACGTGGTGGACTGATCTGGGGTCAGGGGAACGACGACGACGGTGCCTCCGCGTGCACGGACTTCGGCCGCGCCAACGATGCTTTCCTCTGAATAGTCGCCGCCCTTCACGATAACATCCGGAGCGAGGCAGCGGACCAGCTCGAGCGGAGTATCCTCGTCAAAGATGGTTACAGCATCCACTGCTTCGAGCGAAGCCACGACGTAGGCGCGATCCAGTTGCGTGCGGACCGGTCGCGTCTCGCCCTTGAGGCGGCGTACGGAGGCATCGCTATTCAGTCCCACGACGAGAGCGTCGCCGGCCGTCCGAGCCGCGTTGAGGATGTCCACGTGGCCGGGATGCAGCAGGTCGAAGACGCCATTGGTAAAGACCACGCGTCCCCAGAACGACTCGCGCCACCGTCGCAGTGCATCCCACGACATCGCCTTTTCGGCTGGGGGGCGTGGCGTCACAGCCGCGCCTCAGCGTTGATCGTGAACGGCACCGTGCGCGTGTAGTTGAAGAGGGACCAAGTGTCGTCGTATGCGCCGGCGACACGGAAGGCACCACTGTCTCGGACCATATCCAGATGATACGCCTCCTCGGGTAGGCCGAGGGAGTCAGCCGACGCGAATATGTCCTTGCGAATATCGGTGTCCTTGCGCACCGCAGCGAAGCGAATGCGCTGTGAGATGGCGTCGCGATACTGGTAATAGCGAAAGTATGGCTGACCCACGTGTGCGCCAATGTAAGCCGCGACCGCGACAATGAGGAGCCATCCGAGGCAGCCCATCGTCGTGGATCCGCGGCGGCTCACCACTGCGACTGGACCCCTTCCACAATCGCGGTGACCAGCTTGTCCACGGCCTTGGATCGCCCGACGCGCTCCTGAGCTTCGGGGTACTGACCCTCGACCATGTACCCCTTGCGGGCCCACAAGCTCTTACCCGTCTTCTGGTCGACCACGTCCACATCCAGCACCATCTGCAGCATGCGGCCGATGGCGGTCGGGTTGCGGCTTCCGGCCTCGTAGCC
>JBBSHV010000325.1:0-2565 GCA_038232435.1 Gemmatimonadales bacterium
CAGTTCGGCGCACGCTACTGATCCAACTCGTTCGCTCACCACCATCAATCGAGCTACTATGTCCGAAATGCCACGGGCGGCTGGTAGTTCAGCCGCCCGCGTAAATTGAATTCTGGCAGAGTAGTGTTAGTGCGACCGAGTATCAGCGGCTAACCCAGAACTTTGATTACCGCGTCGATGTCGCCATCCACGATGGCGTCGATGGGGCTGCGGCCGGCCAGGGTCGATAGCGGCGCCTGAAGCCAGCGCTCCCTGGCCGCCGGCGTCCGGAACCGACGTTCGATCGAATGGCGCAGAGTATCCAGCTTTGCGATTCGGCGACGTTGATCAATGGAAGGCGTCCCCCCTTCCCCGCCGGTCAAGCGGTCTCCATCGATGCGTACTTCACGCACCAGATTTGCAAACAGTTCGTCCATCATTTCTTGAATATGAACAGTATCCAAGCCTATGGCAAAACCCTGGCGCGGAAACATGCAACAAGGGCCACGACATGGTAGGTGAGGATCTTTACAATCGGCTTGTTCTCGCCTCGAGAAGATGGTCCACGGTGCGCTCAGTACTTCCACCTCCGCTCAGTCTCCTCCAGCTCGGCTCGCAACTTGAGATAGCTATCGTATCTGTCCGCGCTTACTGTCCCGCTCTCCACTGCGGCGCGAACGGCGCAGCCTGGCTCGCCGCCGTGTGAGCAGTCATTAAAGCGACACTCGCTGATAAAAGGACGGAACTCTGGAAAGCACTGGTCCAGCTGATCCGCACCCAATCCCCACACACCCACTTCGCGCAGACCAGGAGTGTCCGCGACATAGCCACCTCTGGGGAGCGGATGCAGCACCGCACCGACAGTCGTGTGCCGTCCCTTGTTCACCGACTCGCTGATCTCGCCGACACGCAGGTTGACGCCAGGATACATCGTGTTGAGCAGTGACGACTTACCCACGCCCGATGGACCACTGAGCGCGCTGATCTTGCCGTCCAGCGCGGTGTGCAAGTCGTCCAGACCGATATTGAGCTTGGCGCTCGTGAGATGGAGAGGGTATCCGGCCGCAACATAATCCGCGAATCGCGCGCGCACTTCCTCCTCCGGAACCAGCTCGGCCTTGTTGATTACGATGGATGAGCGCAGACCATTTGCTTCCGCGATCACCAGGAATCGATCCAGCATGCGCGGGTGCGGCTCCGGGTTGGCCGCCGCGAACACGATCACCACCTGATCCAGGTTGGCCACCACAACGCGCTCACCAACACGGCCGCCGGGCTCTCTGCGCGCGAGCTGTGAAGTGCGCGGCGCGATCTCGTCGATCGCCCACGTTCCTCCGCGCTCGTCTTCGGTGAGCGTCACACGGTCACCCACCGACAACTTGAGCAGCGCCTCGACGCGAACGCGCTTAAGCCGGCCGCGGAGCGAGGCCTCGACCATTTCATTGTCGTCCGTGCGCACTCGCCATACGCCGCCCGTGCCCGATATCACCACGCCGTGCTTTGAATCGTGTTTTGAATCTTGCTTTGTTGCCGTGACCTCGCTCGTCACGAATCGTTCATCGCTTCGTACCACGGGCGGGACGACCCGCGTGATGCCGCGCGCTCGCGATCAATCAGCTCGTCCAGCATTCGCTTCGCTCCGCTCAGGAGCGTTGCACCGAGCTTGGTACGCGACATTTCTGCGTCATCATCAAAGGTGAGATATTCGGTCTCGAGATGAGCGGACGCAACTGGGTCGCCGCGCCCCCAGCGCACAAAGAGGAAGTACGAGCCGTACCAGCCGCGCGGATCACGCACCTCGTCCGTGACGATATCGACGCTGTACGAAGCGTCATCTTTTCCCTCGAACGCCGCCGGTCGAGCGTGAACGGCGCGGTAGCCGCCAACAGTGTTAGCATCGCCAGCGGAATGATCGGCAGGATGAAAGTTTCCCATGATGTGTTCTGCCTGTTGCCCGGGTTCAGGAACGCCGGCGCACCAGCTCCTTTACAATGTTGCCGGTCATGAAGGCGACGTTGGCGGGACGCTCAGCCAGTCTGCGCATCAGGTATGGGTACCACTGTGTACCGAACGGGACGTAGCAGCGCATGCGATATCCATCGCGCACGAGCTGCTCCTGCAGGTCACGTCGCACTCCGTACAGCATCTGAAACTCGTACTTGTCGCTCTTGATGTCCTCGTCGCGCGCGAAGCGCCTGGCTTCAACAATCATCGCCTCGTCATGAGTGGCAATGCCGGGATAGTTGCCGTCCCGCATCAGCGCCTGCATGCAGAGAATGTAGTTCGCGTCGACATCTTTCTTGTCCGGGAACGCGACAGTTCCGGGCTCCTTGTACGCGCCCTTGCAGATGCGAACACGGGCGCTTAGCGCGTTCATGTGCTCCACATCGGCAAAGGTGCGATACAGATAGCTCTGGAGCACGACGCCCACGGTGCCCCGATACTCGGGATACAACCGCTGCTCGAACAGCTCCAGCGTTTTCTGCGTGTACTCACTGGACTCCATGTCCAGCCGCACAAAGCTCTGGTACTTGCGCGCGCGGTCCAGCACGTCGTGCATGATGGAGATGCACAGCTCCTCGGAGA
>JBBSHV010000326.1:0-2520 GCA_038232435.1 Gemmatimonadales bacterium
GATTAAGATCGAAAGGTAAGTGATTTTGTCGGCTTTTTGTAGACAACGATGACCAAGCGCTCCGACTTCCCGCTCCTGGCCGCCAACACCGGCCTGCACTACCTCGATTCGGCCGCCTCCGCACAGAAGCCCGGTGCCGTGCTCGATGCCGTGCGCGACTACTACGAAACGAGCTACGCCAACCCGCATCGCGGCGCGTATGAACTATCGGTGCACGCCACGGAGCGGTATCACGCCGCGCGCGACCGCGTGGCCCGATTCCTCGGCGTGAACGATGCGGACACGCTCATCTTCACCCGCGGCACCACCGAATCGCTGAATCTTCTGGCGACCGCCTGGGCTCGGACGTACGTTCGTTCTGGAGACGAGATCGTCGTCACCGCGCTGGAGCACCACGCAAACTTCGTCCCATGGCAGCAGGCGGCGATCGCGACCGGCGCCACGTTCCGCATCTGTGAGCTGACCGCCGACGGGCGGATAGATCTGGATATGCTGCGCTCCATGCTCGGTGCGCGCACCCGGGTGGTTGCCTTCGGCCACGTCTCCAACGCGCTCGGCACCCTCAATCCGGTGCGCGACATGGCGGCAATGGTGCGGGAGCAGTCGGACGCGCTGATCGTCTGCGACGGCGCTCAGGGCGCACCGCACATCCGGGTGAACTTCGACACGCTGGGAGTGGACGCGTACGCCTTCAGCGGTCACAAGATGGGTGGCCCGATGGGGATCGGTGGACTTGTGGCGCGACGTGATATTCTGGAATCGATGCCGCCGTATCAGTTCGGCGGCGACATGATCGAGTACGTGTACGACGATCACAGCACGTGGAACTCGCTGCCGCACAAGTTCGAGGCGGGCACGCCTAACTCCGCCGGCGCGGTGGGACTGGCCGCGGCGGTGGACTACCTCGACGCGCTCGGCATGGATTGGGTACTGGCGCACGAGCGCAGACTGGTGGCGATGGCACAGGCGCGATTGGCTGAGATCGAAGGTGTGACAATCTACGGCCCGCCTCCTGCACAGCGGAGCGGCGTTATCTCCTTCACGGTATCCGACGTGCATCCACACGATCTCGCTACAATCCTCGACAGCACCGGCGTATGCATTCGCGCCGGCCATCACTGCGCTCAGCCGCTTATGCGCAGATTGGGCGTGCCCGCGACCGCACGCGCGTCGTTCTACGTGTACAACGACGAGAGCGATGTCGATGCGCTGGTGAGCGGCGTGCAGCACGCGTGCGAGTTATTCGCTGGAAGTGCGTCCGGAAGTGCCTCATGATCCGCGTATGCGGGATCGCGGGTAGCCTGCGCAAGGGCTCGTTCAATCGCGGCCTGCTGCGTGCGGCCGCCGAGGTGGGGCGCGAGGCGGGGCTGGACATCCAGATTTATGAAGGGTTGGGCGACATTCCACCGTACAATCAGGATGTCGACGTGGATGGAACGCGGCCCGAGTCCGTGGAGAAGTTCAAGGGCGCGATCGCCGAGGCGCAGGCCCTCGTCATCGCGACGCCCGAGTACAACTACAGCGTTCCGGGCGTACTCAAGAACGCGATCGATTGGGCATCACGCCCACCCAAGAAATCACCGCTCAACCGCAAGCCTGCCGCGATCATGGGTGCGAGCAGCGGGATGAGCGGGACGATTCGTGCGCAGTTGGCGTTGCGGCAGAGCTTCATCTTCACCGACACATTTGCGTTGCTGCAGCCGGAAGTGCTGATCCCGAAATGCGCCGAACGGTTTGACGCGGACAGTAATCTCACGGATCAGTCAACGCGCGATCTCGTAGCGAAGCAGATGCAGGCGTTGGCGCGGTGGATACGTGCGGTGGAGGAAGCGACCAGGATCGGGGCGACGGAACCGGCGTAGCGAACAGACCTCAACCACACTTATCGTCCGATGCGGAGACGTAATCATCCTGCGGCAATGCCGGTGGCGCTAGCCCGGCTCGCGCTCACCTGCCTCGTCGGCTTGCCCGCTCTCGCCGCGTGCGCTACGCGGGTTGGGCCAGCGGTGACGATCGCGCCCGTATCGACGGCCCAGCACCTCGTCTTTCGCCGCGTCGCACAGGACATCTTTTATGGGATGTTGGTCACGACGTGCAAGGGAGACCGGACGATGTGGGACATCGGCACGCCGGCGAATGCAGACCCCGCGCCCCAGGAGATCGCCTACGGAGTGGCTCCTCCCGGCTACGCTGTTCGCGCCGGTCCGCTGCCGCTCACAGCTGGCTGCTACCGGGTGACGGTCTCCGGACCAGCGACATCGGAATTCGTCGTGGACGGCACGGGCAACGTCACCCTCCGGCAACATCGCTAATCCAACCGCCAGGATGACAGATCAGAATATCGCATCATTCGCCGGCGTGTCGCATCGCCGCTTCAATGCGCTCACAGGAGAGTGGGTGCTCGTATCGCCACACCGGGCCAAGCGCCCCTGGCTGGGCCAGGTCGAGCGTATCGTTCCCGAATCGCGGCCCGCGTATGACCCAACCTGTTATCTGTGTCCCGGAAATGAGCGTGTCGGC
>JBBSHV010000327.1:0-2510 GCA_038232435.1 Gemmatimonadales bacterium
CCTCAGCGTGAAGGAACGCTCAGCCCCTACCAGGGCGGTGTTCGCTCGCATGCGCGACTTCGTTTCAACGGCTGCGCGCGATCTCGTTGCAAGGGAAGAGAACGAGCTGGACAACCAGCTTGTGTTCCACAAGAGCGGCGCCGAGGATGAGGAATATCCGGAGCTTTACCGCAACGCTTTCACGGATCAGATCAGCGGTCTGGAAAAGCAGCGCGGTGTCGGTGCGGCTTCGCTATTGCGCGGGCAGGAGCTTCCAGCACTCGCCGATGCGCTCGAGTCGAAAGCCTTCGACGTTGACGCGGCGGCGACGGAGCTCATGCGTCTGGCCGGCATCACGCCAGGCGGCAAGGTGCGTCTGCGCGACGGTCGTACCGGTGAGACTTTCGATTCGCCGGTAACTGTTGGTACTATCTACATGCTCAAGCTGTCGCACCTGGTGGATGACAAGATCCACGCGCGCAGCATCGGGCCGTACTCGCTCGTTACGCAGCAGCCGCTGGCCGGTAAGGCTCAGTTTGGCGGCCAGCGTTTCGGAGAGATGGAAGTGTGGGCGCTCGAGGCGTACGGAGCCGCGCACACGCTGCAGGAGATCCTCACCGTGAAGTCAGACGACGTGAACGGTCGCAGCAAGGTGTACGAAGCAATCGTGAAGGGACAGAACCTGCCTGAGCCGGGAACGCCAGAGTCGTTCAACGTGCTCGTGCAGGAGCTCAAGGCACTTGGTATCTATGTGCGCATGGGTGCCAACGAGTCCGGGTTTGCCGCCCGGATGAACGCCGAACACGACGGCGCCGCCGCTGCTGGCAATGGGAACGGAGTGAACAATGATTGATTTCCGCAATTCGCGCGAAACGCGCGCATCCGCGTTCGACTACATCCAGGTCCGGATCGCCTCACCAGAGGAGATCCGGGGACCCAAGGACCCCAAGGAGCGCGAGAGGCTGGCGATGGCCGGCCTCCGCGACTGGTGGTCGTGGGGTGAGGTCCTCAAGCCTGAGACCATCAACTACCGCTCGTTTAAGCCGGAGAAGGACGGCCTCTTCTGCGAGCGCATCTTCGGTCCGGTAAAGGACTGGGAGTGCCACTGCGGTAAGTACAAGCGCATCCGCTATCGCGGCGTAATCTGCGATCGCTGCGGCGTTGAAGTAACGCTCTCGCGCGTTCGCCGCGAGCGCATGGGCCACATCGAGCTCGCCGTTCCAGTCGCGCACATCTGGTTTTTCAAGACTCTCCCGTCTCCGATGGGAAATCTTGTCGACCTGACGCTGCGTGATCTGGAGAAGGTGATCTACTACTCCAACTACGTCGTCATCGACCCGGGCAAGCAGGAAGTACGCCCGAACCAACTGCTCGACGAAGAGGAATTCCTCAACCTCAAGCAGAAGGCACGGGAAGAGAACGACGCGGCATTCCTGGCCGACATCGGCGCACCCGCGGTACGCGAGCTGCTGCGTCGTATTGATGTGGACAAGCTCGCACCAGAGCTGCGCGGCGATCTCGTCGACGAGAACTCGCAGCACCGAAAGAAGCAGTTGCTCAAGCGCCTCAAGATCGTTGATGCGTTCCGCAACTCCGGCGATACAGGTGAGGCTCGTAACAAGGCCGAGTGGATGATTCTGGATGTGATTCCAGTAATTCCGCCCGATCTGCGTCCGCTCGTTCCGCTCGATGGTGGTCGTTTCGCCACCTCCGATCTGAACGATCTGTATCGTCGGGTCATCAACCGTAACAACCGCCTCGTCAAGCTCATCGCGCACCGCGCTCCGGAAGTAATTCTCCGGAACGAGAAGCGCATGCTGCAGGAAGCGGTTGACGCGCTGTTCGACAACGGCCGCCGCTCCAAGGCGATCCGTGGCCGTGGCAAGCGTCCGCTCAAGTCGCTGTCCGACATGCTCAAGGGGAAGCAGGGTCGCTTCCGTCAAAACCTGCTCGGCAAGCGCGTCGATTACTCCGGCCGTTCGGTTATCGTTGTCGGTCCTGAGCTAAAGCTGCACCAGTGCGGTCTACCCAAGGCGATGGCGCTTGAACTGTTCAAGCCGTTCATCATCCACAAGCTGGTGGAGAAGGGAATCGCCGAGACGGTCAAGCGCGCCAAGAAAATCGTGGAGAAGGAGTCGCCCGAGGTGTACGAAATCCTCGAGGAGATCATCCGCGATCACCCGGTGCTATTGAACCGTGCGCCGACGCTGCATCGTCTGGGAATCCAGGCGTTCGAGCCGGTGCTGGTTGAAGGCAAGGCCATTCGTATTCACCCGCTCGTCTGCGCCGCGTTCAACGCCGACTTCGACGGCGACCAGATGGCGGTGCACGTGCCGCTCTCGTTCGAAGCACAGCTCGAGTGCCGTCTGCTCATGCTGTCGAGCAACAACATCTTGAAGCCGTCCGACGGCCGTCCCGTTGCGGAGCCCAGCCAGGACATCGTCCTCGGCTGCTACTTCGCGACAAAGGCGCCGCCGATGTTCGACGAAGTGATCAAGACCGCCAAGCCGTACGCCAACATCTCGGAAGTC
>JBBSHV010000328.1:0-2476 GCA_038232435.1 Gemmatimonadales bacterium
AACAACTGCCGGATTGCAAGGCGCAAGATTCTCGTGTGACAGTATCAGAGGCGCAGCTGGGGTAAGTTGCGGTACAGCTTCAACGCCGCTGGATTCGCGAGCGCCTCGGTGTTCTTCACCGCACGACCATGGATGACTTCACGCACCGCGATCTCGCTGATTTTTCCACTGATGGTTCGCGGAATATCGCTGACCTGCGCGACGACCCGCGGGACGTGCAGTGCGCTGGTATTCTCGCGTATGCGCGCCCTGATCCGATCCGCGAGCCCCTGGTCCAACTCCAAGCCATCGCGCAGTCGCACGAATAAAACTATGCGCACGTCGCCGTGCACGTCATCGCTCAGCTCCTGGCCCACAGCGACGCTCTCTACCACTTCCGGCATCTGTTCCACCTGTCGGTAGATCTCCGCCGTTCCAATGCGCACGCCGCCCGGATTCAGCGTCGCGTCGCTTCTGCCGTATATGATGACGCCGTCCTGCGCCGTCAGCTCCGCCCAATCGCCGTGACGCCACACGTGTGCGAAGCAATCGAAGTAGGCTGCGCGATATTTCTCACCCGTGGGATCGTTCCAGAAGTACACGGGCATGCTCGGGAAGGGCCTGGTGCACACCAGCTCGCCGGGATTCTGCGCGATCGCATTGCCATGTTCGTCGAACACACTCACCGCCATGCCGAGCCCACGACACTGTAGCTGGCCGCGATACACCGGTGCCGTTGGGTTGCCCAGCGCAAAGCAGGAGACGATGTCGGTTCCGCCGCTGATGCTCGCGAGATGCACATCGGATTTCACGTGTTCGTAAACCCAGTCGTAGCTGTGATCCGCGAGTGGGCTTCCCGTTGAGAGTATCGTGCGCAGCGCTGACAGGTTGTGCGTCTCGCCCGGCTCCACGCCAGCCTTCTCCGACAGCGCCAGGTACTTCGCGCTGGTCCCGAACACCGTAACGCCAGCGGCCGAGATCATGTCCCACAGCATCGACGCGTGCGGCTGGAGCGGTGCGCCATCGTAGAGCGCTACCGTCGCACCGACACCGAGAGAGCTCAGCATCCAGTTCCACATCATCCAGCCGCACGTGGTGAAGTAGAACATCGTGTCGTCGCGCGTGAGATCCGTGTGCAGCACCAGCTCCTTGAAGTGCTGCAGCAGCGTGCCACCCGCTCCATGCACCATGCACTTGGGCAGGCCGGTGGTACCGGACGAGTACATCACGTACACCGGGTGGTCGAACGGAAGCTGCTCGAACCGCAATTCTCCGTCATGGCTCGGCAGGCGGTCCCAACGCACTGCCTTTGGGACGGTCGCAACGTCGACGTCACGATCTCGATATGGCACGACGACTACATCCGTTATCGACGGCACGGACGCCACAATGTCGCGCGCGCGAGCGAGACAATCGATCTCCTTCCCGGCATACAGGTAGCCGTCCGCGCAGAAGAGTACCTTGGGCTCAATCTGGCCGAACCTGTCGAGTACGCCCTGGACACCAAAGTCCGGCGAGCATGAGCTCCACACCGCGCCAATCGACGTCGTCGCCAACATCGCGATGATCGTTTCGGGAATGTTCGGCACAAAGGCAGCGACCCTGTCTCCAACGGTCACGCCCATTCCGCGAAGCGCATGCGCCACACGAGCGACCTCGCGAGCAACATCCGCGAAGGAGAGTTGCTGCTGTTGACCCTGCTCGTTCCAGGAAATTATCGCCGCTCGCTCGTCCCGAAACCGCAGCAGATTTTCAGCGAAGTTGAGAGTCGCTCCACGAAACCAGCGCGGCCCGATCGCGCTGTCAGGTGGCGCCATGCGGTCCAGCCCGACGCACTCGCTGGTGTCCAGTCCGTGTGCTATGATGCCGGTGAAATCACCGACAGCACGCCAGAACCGCTCCGGATGCGTTATCGACCACTCGTGTAGAACGCCGTATTCCAGCGGCAGACCCGCGCGGCCGGCGGGAAGCTCGCCGCGCTCGCGCAGGAACGCCACGAAGTGCGTGAGATTCGCATCCCGCACCTGCTCGGGAGAGGGACGCCAGATCGGTTGCATGCTGTGCACGTTGTGCAAGTTGTGCTACGTTGCGCGCGGGGAGCGCATCCGTTCCGCCCTGATGAACGGAACGGATGCGCTTCAATCAGCTAGTCGGAGGAGAGAACGCAAATTGGTCGTGCTGCGCGTCGATCCACGACTTGTGGTAGTTCGGCTCCTCGATGTCGAGCGCCTGCTTCGCGACCTTGAGAGGACGGAAGGTGTCCATCATCACCGCAAGCTCGTCGGTGAACTTGGCGCCGATCGACGCCTCCGCGCGTCCCGGATGCGGACCATGCGGCAATCCGTCCGGATGATGCGTGATGGAGCCGAACTCGATTCCCTTGCGCGACATGAACTCGCTCGATGCGTAGTACAGCACCTCATCTGAATCCACATTGGAGTGGTTGTACGGCGCGGGCACCGCTTCAGGGTGAAAGTCATACGGCCGCGGGCAGAAG
>JBBSHV010000329.1:0-2469 GCA_038232435.1 Gemmatimonadales bacterium
GATGTCTACGACGCCCCAGCGACATCGTACGTCGTCGTACTTGATCGCACCGGGCGAGTAGTGTACACCGGCGTTGGCGGAACGCAGAACCTGGACGCGGCCATACGCAAGGCGCTGTAGTACGCGGTGCTGAAAACACAAAGGGGCGCCAGGCAATATTGCCTGGCGCCCCTTTGCGTGGTGCTGAGTCACGACTGAAAGCTATTGAGTCGTATCTACTGCCGGCGGCGGAGCCAGCTTGTCAATAACAGCTGCCAAATCGGTGTACGCAGCGGGTGACAGCGCCTTGAACGGCTTTGTCACGTACGCAATCTTGCCGTCCGGCCCCACGACGAATAGTGAGCGGTTATCCACGTTGTTCTTAGCGTCGTAAGCGCCGTACAGCTTCCCGACCACGCTTCCCTTGTCGCTGGCGAAGGCTATCGGAAAGTCGTCCTCACGTGCCCACGAAGCGAGCGTCGTATCGGCATCAACACTGATCCCGATGACGGCGACTTTGCGACCGTTGTTAAAGAGCGATGCGTACCGATCCCGGTACGCTTCCATTTGGACTGTTCAGCCCTTGGTTCGCGCCTGGTAGAAAAACGCGAGGACGACAGTTTCTCCGCGGTAATCCGCCAGGTGAACCGGTCCTTTGAGCAGCCCGTACCGCGTTGCGCCAGGGAGCGAGAAGTCAGGCGCGATGCTACCGACCGACGGGCCAGCATCAGGCGCGGACGCCGGAGTCTGTGCCTGGGTCTGCGCCGACGCACTAGACGCGTTTGATGCGAGCGCCGTCACCGCGAGTGCGGCCATTCCTATCCAGCGGACATCCACGCGCATGAGTGCTCTTGGGTGCGGGTACGACTGGAAATGTAGGCGCCCTCACAATAACTGTACAGGTCGCCGCGACCCGCGCAGCTACGATCCGGTTCTATCGGTTCCCGTCCTATCGCTTCGCGTCCTATCCCTTCGCGATCCGCACGATCTCGCCCGAGGCATCATCCGAAACAAGCACCGATCCATCTCCGAGCACGAGGACGTCCACCGGTCGTCCCCAGCGCGAGCCACTCGCTTCCTGCCAGCCTGTGACGAAATCTTCGTAGCTCACCGGCAATCCGTTCTGCACGTGCACACGAATGACCTTTGCGCCGGTCGGAACGTCCCGGTTCCATGATCCGTGCAGTGCGACGAGCGCGTCGCCGCGATACTCAGCCGGAAGCTGCGTCGCGTTCCGCAGAAACGAGATGCCGAGCGGTGCCGAGTGCGCCTGGATGGCGAGCGCCGGCGGAATGGTCGATGCGCAGCGCGCAGCGTTGTGATACTCCGGATTGGGAACACGGTTGCCATAGCAGTATGGCCAGCCGTAGTCACCGCCAGCGTGCAGAATGTTGATTTCCTCCGGCGGCAGGTCCTCGTGATTCGGGGTCAGATTATCACGCTCGTTCTGCGTGGCCCACAACTCGTGCGTAACCGGTTCGAACGCCAGTCCGACGACGTTGCGGAGTCCACGAGCGAACACGCGGCCGTTACTTCCGTTCTCGTCGTACTGCATCACCGTGGCACGGTCGGAGTCCGACTCCACGCACAGGTTGCAACTGGATCCGATCGCGACGTACATCTTGTTGTCGGGCCCAAACACCATCGTGCGCGTCGAATGTCCGCTGCCGCCGCTGTACCGGTTCACTTCTTCCGCCCTTGCCGCGGCCGTCCCCGACTGATCCAGCCGCACGCGCACCACGCCATTGGTATTGGCGATGTAAAGCCAGCCACTATGGAACGCCATTCCCTGCGGCAGGTTGAGCCCCGCCACGGCAACGTTGCGCGACTCGGCCACCCCGTCGTTGTTCGCGTCCACCAGGCGGGTGATCTGGTTCGCTCCCGGCTGGCTCACATACACCGCGCCGTCCGGCCCAACGATCATGAACCGCGCGCCCGGAACCGTGGCGAACACCGTCGCGGAGAGACCATTCGGAACCCGGAGGCGCGGCTCTGAAGCAGCACTGGACACATCGGGCGCGGTACCCGGGGCGTCCGGCGCAGTAGTGGCGCGTGCGCTCGCGTCGCCTGAGCCGCAGGCGCCGAGTACGGCAGCGCCCATGAAAATGCACAAAAAAGCGCGTTTCATAGGAAATGAAACCCGCAAAGACTCGGCCATAGATTCAGCGCGCGAGCGCTACAACGGCGTTAGCGTGCTGCTACGAGCAGACCTGGTTGCGCCCCTGCTCCTTGGCGCGATATAGCGCCGCATCGGCGCGCGCGAACAGATCTTCCGCGCTTTCCACATGCGGCGACGGGAAGGAAGAGACACCGACCGATACGGACACCTTCACCATCGAGGCACGCGCCGTCTCGAAGCTGTGCTGCTCCACGCGCTGGCGGATGCGCTCCGCGAATGCGATCGCTCCGGTCGCGCCCGTCTCTGGAAGTACTATGACGAACTCCTCACCGCCGTAGCGAGCCACCATGTCCACGCTACGCACTGAGCGC
>JBBSHV010000330.1:0-2465 GCA_038232435.1 Gemmatimonadales bacterium
CCGAGTTGACGCAAACACCGCGGCCAATCTCGACTCAAAGCGGATCGACGACGCCGCGGGCTACAAGGCGTTCTAAACCGCTTCGCGGAATTCACACGGAAAACGGAAGTGCCGCCCGGGATTGGTGTTGCAGCCGGGCGGCACTTGCACGTGCGCGGAAGTTGTAGCTCCGCTTGGTCGTTACCGCAGTCCGATCAGATCTTGCTGGCCCAGTCGATGAACGCCTGGTTTGTGCGTTCCGGCGCCTCGAACACCGCGGCGTGCGCCGCGCCCGGAATCGTGACCAGTGTTGAGTTGGGGATCGCGTTCTTCATCATCATCGCGATCTTGACTGGGTAAATAGAGTCTTCGACGCCCACATACACGAGTGTAGGCACCTTGATCTGGCCGAGCAGAGCGGTCGCGTCAGACCGATTCGCCAGCGCCTTCGCCCCTCCCACGGCAGCGTCAACTGAGCATTCCTTGATGACGTTGCCGAGATACGTTACCTCGTCCATCCGCTTGGTGCGCGTGTCGCCAGAGAGCATGTCCTTGATCAGCGGACCCACGAGCGATGCCACGCCCTGCTGCCGGGCCTGCGTCGCGAACCCGTTCCACAACCCCATCTCGATCGGCGATGCTGCTGCCGCGATGGTGTCTATCAGCATCATGCCGCGAAAGCGCTCGGGCGCTGTGCGATACATACCGAACGTGATGGGGCCACCCATCGAGTGCCCGCCGATAATCGCCTGCTGAATGCCAATCTGTGTCATCACAGCGAGCGCATCGCTGGCGTAAATGTCGGCCGAGTCGGGAACGCCGGGCGCGGTGCTCTTGCCGTAGCCACGGTGATCGATGGTGATGACACGGAAATGCGCGGCGAGTGCATCGCGGTTACGAGCGAAGAGCGCACCCGAGAGTGGGTACCCGTGCAGCAGCACGAGCGGCTGCCCCTGCCCCGATACCTGGTAGAAAATCCGCGCGCCGTTCACCTCGGCATAACTACCCTGCCGCGCATCGGGCGCCGGCAGCGATGCCACCGCTGGCATCCCTTCTCCCATCAGGCCGCCCATCATCCCCGAGCCCGCCGTTGCCGCACTCATTGTTGACGCGCATCCGCCTAACGCGGCCCCGGCGCCCGCAAGCGCCGAATACCGCAGGAACTCGCGTCGATTGAAGCCATTGTCTGCCATGCTACTTACTCCTGGAGTTAGGTGTCGTTTCCACGAGCCAGGTACATGGCAAACAGGGAGCCGGATGACCAGCATCCGTCGAGTAATCGTTCCAGTGATTGTGGTACTCTATCGTACGCTGTACCAGTTCGACCGTGATTGGCTATCTGTACGTCTCGAAGAATCCCGTACCGGTGCCACGTATCACGTCACCGGCTACGCGCCCAGAAAGAGTTGCGCTCCCTTTCATCTGAATGAAATACGGACGCGTATCCAGCGCGGAGGTGGTCTGCTTGCCGCGTTCCACGAGCGGCGCGCGCGTATCCGTTCCGATCGCGTTCTCGATGTCGAGTCGCACACGCAACGTGTCGTCACCGCGCGCATCGGCGAACTCGGCCACGGTCGGAACGCGCACGCGCTTGCCATCCACCTGGATTACACCGCCATCGGTGTACTTGATGTCGCGCGGACGAAAGACAGCGCGGAAGCCAAGCGAGTCAACCAGATACACGAACAACGGCGGCGCACTCGCAACACTATCCGGCGGTATCACTCTTCCGTACAGAATCGTGTACGGACCCGCGCGCGATGCGCCCCAGTCCCATGTGACGCCGCGCCAGATTCCCCAGTTGTGATCGTGATATGATTGCGTGCGATCATACTGCGTGCACCGCGAGCCTTCGCAAATGTCTCCGGATGCGTCGGCGCGCAAACCGGGAACGACGTAACCGGAAACGAGATCGCTGCCGCCGAGCGAAGCGCCAGGGAAATACGCGCGCGGTGCTGGCTGCACAAAAAGGTGTAGCGACAACGCCGGTCCACGTCCAAGCTCGCGCGCGGCCCTTCCTTGCAGCTCGTAACGACCATCCGGTAGCACCGTCACTGTCGCGTCGCCGAGCTCCAGGTTTGCGTCGGTGGTGGAAAATCTCACCAGCGGCGCAGGCACCAATGCGGCGTAACGCCGCACGCTGCCGGACGAGTCGTGCACTGTTATCGCGAGTCGTCCGCCCCAGCTCGCGCCACGCGGATCGCCCGCGACGATGTAGGAGATGAAGACCCACGAACGCTTGTCGGGTGAGACCACGTTGAAGTAGTGCCACTCAGCCCAAGTCTCCCGGTTGTCAGCGTTTGCGGGTGGTAGATGAAAGTGGTCAATCTCATTCCGCAGCTCGAAGTCGGTGGGTGCGACATACTGCCGGTCACCAACGTCGTTGGTCCAGCGGCCGGAGATCAACTCCGGAGCCGCCCCAACCGAGCGTGTAGCATCGGGAATTTCGCCAACCGCGCGAACCGGAATCGATTGGCCGCGACGCG
>JBBSHV010000331.1:0-2414 GCA_038232435.1 Gemmatimonadales bacterium
TCGCGGGTGAGGTCCGCTTTCTGTTTCAACACGCCGAGGAGCTATATCCTGGCGGTGCTGAGGAGATGGTGAACGCTGGAGTGCTGGACGGCGTCGATCTGGTAATTGGCGCACATCTGTGGCTGTCACTTCCGTTTGGCGAGGTGGCGGTGAAGACCGGGCCGTTTATGGCAGCGCCGGACACGTTTCGCATCACCATCCACGGCGCTGGCGGTCATGCCGCCATGCCGCAGCAGACGGTGGACTCGATCGCGGTTGCCGCCCAGGTCATAACGAACCTGCAGCACATCGTGTCGCGGAACGTCGACCCGCTCGCGTCGGCGGTTGTGTCCGTGACGCGCATTGCCGGTGGTACGACGACCAACGTGATTCCTGGATCCGTGGAGCTAGCCGGTACCGTGCGAACCTTTGATCCGGCGCTCAGGGCAGAGATCCCGGAGCTGATGGAGCGCGTCGTCGCGGGCGTAACGGCGGCGCACGGTGCGCGCTATACGGTGGATTACGAACGCGGATATCGGCCGGTTGTCAACGACGCGGAAGCGACCGAGCTGGTGCGGCGCGCGGTTATCCGCGCACTGGGTCCGGAGGCGCTCGTCCAGGCCACGCCGACGATGGCCGGTGAGGATTTCTCCGCGTATCAGCAGCGCGTGCCTGGAGCGTTCTTCTTCATCGGCGCGCGCAACGAGGAGCAGGGGATCGTGCATCCTCATCACCATGAATGCTTCGACATCGACGAGCGCGCGCTGGATCATGGCACGCGCATCTTCGTCGCGGCCACGATGGATATGCTCGGCGAACAGGCGGCCGAGCAGGCGGCTGAGCGGTGAACGAGCGCCGGCGACCGTATCACTGGCTGGCACTTCTGCCAACGTTCGGGTTGCTCGGCGGCGTACCGTTCGCCAACCGGGTGCATCCGTTCGTGCTTGGACTTCCGTTTCTCTTCGCATGGATTGTGGGATGGGTGATCGCGACGTCCGCGATCATGGGGTGCATCTACGCACTCGACTACACACGTGATCGAACCGGCGACATGCGCGAGGAGCCGTGACGGCGTCGCTCACCGTTCTCGCCGTCGTCTTCGCGATTGCCATCGCGCTCGCGCTGCTCGCGCGACGTGGCCACGTCATGACGCTCGAGCAGTGGAGTGTCGGAGGTCGAGGCTTCGGAAGCATCTTCGTCTTCCTGCTCATGGCCGGCGAGATCTACACGACGTTCACGTTCCTGGGCGGCAGCGGGTGGGCTTATGGCAAGGGAGCGCCGGCGCTGTATATCCTGTGTTACGGTGCGCTCGCCTACAGCCTGTCGTACTTCCTGCTACCGGTCATCTGGCATTACGCACAGCCGCGACGGTTGGTATCGCAGGCCGACTTCTTCGTGGCCAAGTATGAGAGCCGCGCACTGGGCGTGCTCGTCGCCGTCGTGAGCGTCGCGGCGCTCATCCCATATCTGGTGCTGCAGCTCAAGGGACTTGGGATCATCGTATCGGAGGCGTCGTACGGCGCCATCTCACCAGCGACTGCGGTATGGACAGGAAGCACAGCACTCATCGGCTACGTGGTGATCTCCGGTGTGCGCGGCTCCGCCTGGACCGCGGCACTCAAGGACGTGATGATTCTCGCGATAGCGGTGGCTATAGGTATCTATCTTCCGCGGCACTACTACGGCGGTTACGGAGCGATGTTCGAGGCGATCGACGCAGCGAAACCGGGCTTTCTCGCGCTTCCCCGTGCGGGGATGAGCTCAGCCTGGTTCATATCGACAGTGTTGCTGACGTCGCTCGGATTCTACATGTGGCCGCAGTTTTTCGCGGGCGTGTTGACGGCGCGGAATGCGGACGTCTTCCGAAAGAATGCTGTCGTGCTCCCGCTGTACCAGCTCGTGATTCTTTTCGTGTTCTTCGTGGGTTTTGCCGCGACGCTCACGGTGCCCGGACTGAAGGGCCCCGACGCGGATCTATCACTCTTCCGTATCGCGAAGCAGACGTTCGGCCCGTGGTCGGTCGGAGTGATAGGAGCGGCCGGGTTGCTCACCGCGCTGGTTCCGGGATCGATGATTCTGATCACCGCGGCGACCATCCTGGCGCAGAACGTGTATCGCGCGATAGTTCCGACCGCGACCGACAGTACAGTGGGTGTGATAGCACGCGCGCTTGTGCCGGTGGTCGCTCTTGTCGCCGTGCTACTCACGCTGCGTGGTGGACAGGCGATCGTCCCGCTGCTGCTGATGGCGTACAATCTCGTGACGCAGCTCTTTCCGGCGCTAGTTCTGTGCCTCGGTCGCCGGCCGAGGGTGAGCGCGATCGCCGCTTTCGCTGGAATAGCCGCCGGGGAACTGACCGTGGCCTTCATCACACTTTCCGGCTCGTCCGTGGCCACGCTCGTACCATCAGCGCCACAACTGGTTAAGGATCTTAA
>JBBSHV010000332.1:0-2391 GCA_038232435.1 Gemmatimonadales bacterium
ATCGTACCCCGAACGGCGTATCCACGTGCTCGACCACATGATTCTGGGCGGCGTGGTCGTGCAGTGCGACGGCGAGCGTCTGCCATTCCGATCTTGAGAACCCGTGCGCCAGGAAGAAGTGGGCTTTGCTGTGCCCGTCAGGATGGGTTCCGAAAGCAGATAGTCGACGATCTTCTGCTCCGACACCACAGCCTGCGCGGCGTTGGGCAGAGGCTCGTTACTCACGGCGGCCGCGCCTCAGCGGCCTCCTGCCGCCGCGTCCGGACTTACCGTTGCCGACAGGCTCGCGCTCGGCGCGGATGCGTTCCAGGAGGGCGGACGCCGGCTCGTCGGCGGGGTCCTGGTCGACGAGTCGGCCTTCGAATGCCCACTTGAGGATGGATTGGTGAAGGCGCTGGACGCGGTGTAACGCCCGTTTTGCTTCGTGCAGTGTCGTTTCGGTCACTGAGACAAGTCGGTCGACTTCAGCAGCAATCCTTGCCTGCTCGGCCAATGGCGCAAACGGGAGAGCGACACTCTTGAAGCGCGCTAGGCTCACCTTCTTCTGGGCCACGCCTTTGGTAATACGAATGATCTGTTCGCGGAAAGCGGGCGACCGAATTGCGAACAGAAGGTATCGCGTACACGATAGTGTGGCGTGATTCCTCAGACGAATGCAATCAGCCGTTATCAGACCCTCAGGTCTGCCAGCGGGGTAGATCGCCGCGTCCCCGGGTGGCTCACCCATTTTCGTAAAAAGTAAGTCACCCGCGAAAACAATGTGCGGTTTCAACTCGACAGCCTTCTCTGGCGCTACGTACTGCGTAGAGTTACCGCCGAAGGACTCTGCGCGGAGGTTGCGCACAAAGATGAGCGGTACTCCCTCGCCACGATAATCGCTGACCTTGAGATTGCTACCGAACGGTCCGATTCGCGACGACGACCGCCTCGGAAATCACACCGGGACTTATTCTACATCCTCAACGCCCAGCATCAGTTGCGGCGTGAAGCACCGGCAGGCCCCAGTCCAGTTGCGCCACCGCAGTTCGCCGATCGCTTGTCAGGTTCAGCGTTCATTAGATCGGCCGCTCAGAGATCCTCAGGTCGCAGTCCAGTGCGGCGGCCAATCCGAGCCAACATTCGCGGCCCGATTTCCTCTGTATCATGAAATGCGAACACATAGTCGGGAAATCCATCGTGCATCAAGACTTTGTGTGATCCCGTCTCGCGTTTGATCTGCCAACCACTCCGAAGCAGCGCAGCGAGAACGCGGCGTGCCTTCGTCGCCGGCCAAGAATTCATTCGACGACCAAGTGTCGGTCAAGCGGCTCGGAACGATACGCTGACGAGGTCCGGGCCAGCCTCGTCGTGTTCGAGACGGTCGGCAAGCACGCGAAGGGCGAGCGCCTCAGCCCGAGCGATAGCCTGATCGCGCGACTCGCCGTACACCAGGACGCCAACCAAATCTGGGACCTCTGCGATCCAGCGGCCGTCCTCTTCGCGCTCGATCTCAACCGTCAGGTGCATTACGTACGGCCTCGGTGGATAGTTTCTCTTCGCCCAACTCGGTGCTTATGGCAATTTAACGCCGAAGTTAAGCTGCGAAACACCTCGTTATCCAGCGGCGGAACGAACTCGATGAAGGTCACCGCACCTGCGGAACGGGGGCTCCGCCTTCAAACTGCCGGGACGCCTCACCACGACGCCGTGGCCGACGTCTCCACAGCTTCGAACCGTGAGTCGGAGAGTATCGCACGGATGCACGACCGCAGTGCCCCGATGTACGTCCAGCCATAATCTACCTTGGTCGCGACACACCACGCGTGGTCGGCGGCCGAGTGTTGGGAAAATGCGCTGTACCGAATGAGTATGGAGATCGGCTTGACGCGCAGCCATGACATCCTCCACAAAGATCTGTTCGAGCCCCGCTCGTGAGCGGCGCGCGCGGTTGCTTCCACCCCTACGTTGGCCGAGATGCCGCCGAGCAGGATGGTCCGAATGCCTCGACCGTGCAGCTGAATGTCCAGGTCCGTTCCGTAGAAAGCGTTGGGTTGGTGTTTGGTGACCACCACATCTGACGGCTGCCGATCCAGCTCCGGCATGAGCTCGCTCCACTCCGGCGTGACCCGCATCGGCGGTCGCGGCTGGTCTACCTCAGGATGCGGGAAGAGAATACCGTCGGGACCAGGATCGACATGCACCAGCACCGCTCTCACACCGCTCTCACACGCTCTCACGGCAAGCTGCCGCGACCCGAGCCGCTCTGGCCACTACCTCGGCCGCGGAATGTGGCGCTGTTGAGCTGGCAGCGATGCCGCGCTGCAGATCGATCAGGGCGAGCGCGTTTGTAGCGGGATCGATAGTCAGGTCAGGCATGGTTATACAGGATTATGATCTTCATGCTGATCCGCC
>JBBSHV010000333.1:0-2389 GCA_038232435.1 Gemmatimonadales bacterium
AACTTACTAGATGGCGTCATAGTGGTCGTACTCGGCGTCGACCCTGGGACCGCTATTACCGGCTACGGAGTGGTGCGTGCCGAGACCATCGGTGCCGCGACACTGGTCGAGTGCGGAATCATTCGCACCCGGTCGCGCGATCCGCTTCCCGCCAGACTCAAGGAAATCTTTGATGGCGTCACCGAGCTAATCCGTACGCATCGTCCGGACACGCTGGCGGTGGAGGACGTATTCTACGCGCACAATGTTCGCACCACTATCGTTCTTGGCCATGCGCGCGGCGTCATCCTACTCGCTGGCCGACAGGCCGGACTCGAGATTGTCGAGTATGCGCCCGCTGTGATCAAGAAAGCAGTCGTCGGAAACGGTGCGGCGACCAAGACACAGGTGCAGTTCATGCTCGCGCGTCTGCTCCGGCTCAAATCCGTACCGCAGCCATCGGACGCAGCCGACGGCGTCGCGGCCGCGCTGACCTGCGTCATGTCCGCGCCGTTTGCCGCTGCGGTCAATCGTCCGGTCCGTACCCGAAGCGCGGTCTAGTGCCGGACCGCTTCCGCTGAATGATCTCACGCATCGCAGGCACGCTCGAAACGAGGGATCTTGACAGGGTAGAAATTGCCACGCCCGGCGGCGTTGGATACACGCTGCAAATCCCGCTTTCGGTGTACGAGACGTTGCCCAAGCTTGGCGGGGCAGTCACGCTGTTCACCTCGCTCGTCGTGAAGGAAGACGGTTGGCAACTCTTCGGCTTCACTTCCGCGTTCGAGCGGCGCGTCTTCGATCTCGTGCGTACCGCCAACGGCGTGGGCCCCGCACTCGCGTTGAGTCTGCTATCATCGCTCAGCGCGGAACGTCTCGTTCGAGCGATTGTGGATAAGGACACCGTCACGCTCCAGAGCGTGCCGCGCGTGGGCAAGAAAAAAGCGGAGCAGATGGTGCTCGACCTCGACATCAAGATGCGCGATATCGGACCCTCCAACAGCACGAGCGGCATCGGTGGCGCCACCCCGGCCGGCGGGGCAACGGAGGATGCGATCCGTGCGCTCGTGTCGCTGGGCTACACCCTGACGGACGCGGAGCGAGCGGTACGCGGCGCTCTCGACGCAGCCAGCGTGACACTAAAGGCGCCGGAGCTCATTCGCGCCGCGCTCGGCAGAATCGGCGCGCGTTGATTCTCCGTAAAATGACGCTGTACGATGACGCCGTAAGATGACGCGCCAACGGTCGCGCGATGAAGGCCATCTCTCAACAATTTCAGCCATGCTTTGCAGCCTATGATGTCGACCGCGCAACGAACCACGACGTTTACCGAGTCCGTCATTCGTGAGATGACTCGCATCGCCAACCGGTGCGGCGCGATCAATCTGGCGCAGGGCTTTCCCGACTTTCCCATGCCGGCTCCCATGAAGGACGCCGCTTGCGCCGCGATCCACGGCGACGTGAATCAGTACGCGATAACGTGGGGCACTCCGGCACTCAGGCTCGCCATCGCGGAGAAGTACCGCCGCTGGTACGACATGACCATCGATCCGGATACGGAAGTCACGGTCACGTGCGGCGCGACGGAGGCGATGGCCGCGACATTCATGGCACTGGTGAATCCGGGCGACGAGGTAATCGTGCTCGAGCCATTCTACGAGAACTACGGTCCGGACGCGGTGCTCGCCGGCGCCAGGCCTGTATTCGTTCCGCTCGTCGCGCCCGATTGGCATCTGGATCTGGATCGGCTATCGGCCGCGATCACGCCGCGCACACGCGCGCTGATTCTGAACACACCGCACAATCCCACGGGCAAGGTGTTCACTCGCGCAGAGGTGTCGGCGATCGCTGAGCTGGCCGATAGGCACGACTTCCTCGTCTTCACGGATGAGATTTACGAGCACCTGGTGTATGGCGGACATCATCACCCCATCGCCACCTGGCCCGGTATGCGCGAGCGCACGGTCACGATCTCGGGTCTGTCCAAAACGTTCAGTTGCACCGGATGGCGACTTGGCTACGCGGTCGCGCCTCCAGAAATCACCAATGCAATTCGCAAGGTGCACGACTTTCTTACTGTTGGTGCACCGGCGCCACTGCAGGCCGCGGCGGCGATCGGCATGGCCTTTGATGCGGACTATTACAACCATTTGCAGATGGCGTACAAGCAGCGTCGTGGTGTCATGATGAATGCGCTCACCAGCGCCGGCTTCACATTCACCAAGCCCGACGGCGCGTATTACATTCTGGCCGATTTCCGCGGCATTGATTCGAAGCGCGATGACCGCGAGTTCGCCGTCTGGCTTGCGGAGGAGATCGGCGTTGCGACGGTGCCGGGATCGAGCTTTTACGGCGATTCGGAGCTGGGCCACAACACCGTGCGCTTCGCCTTCTGCAAGACTTTCGAGAC
>JBBSHV010000334.1:0-2347 GCA_038232435.1 Gemmatimonadales bacterium
CAGGCGGTACGCGTCGCCAATGGCGCGTCGGTGCAGACAGTGGCCGCTGCGCTGCAAGCCGTGCAAACATCGCCGTCCGACATCGCGGCCATTTTCGAGTCGCTGCGCGAAGTCGGTGCGCTCTCAGCGGATGTCACGATACGATGAAGATCCCGCCGAAAGTGCCGCCCTCACCCGGTCTGAATCATCCGCTCGCCGGCGCTGCCGCGACCAAGGACGCGAAGCTCAAAAAAGCTGCGCAGCAGATGGAGGGAGCGTTCGTCGAACAGATGTACAAGTCCATGCGCGAGACCGTGCCTGCTGACGGCTTGTTCGACGGCGGCTCGGGTGAGGAAATGTTCACCGGGCTACTGGACCAGAAAGTCGCGTCCGATACTCCCGTAAAGTGGCAGCATGGGTTGAGCGAGTCCATCTACAGGCAAATGCGCGACGCCGTCCAACAGCAGAGCGCAGGCGCGGCTTCGCCCGAAAGCGGATCGACCAATGCAACGGACCGAACGACCGTAAAGTGACACGTACCTTGGCACCCCCGCTAACACCTGCAACTCGGAGATCGAGACCATGATGATGCAGCAATACCATGCCTCGGCCCCGAGCCACACAGCCGCTCTGGGGGCAATGCCAGCGATCCCACCCGCCGCTCTCGAAGCGCTCTCCAGGGCACTTGTGTCGGAGAAGAAGCTCATCGAAGACCTCATCAACGTGGTGCTGACTCAGCGCTCCGCGGTCGGGGTTGATGACCTGCAAGGCGTGGATGATTCTGTGTTCGCGACCCATCGTCTGCTCCTCACCCTGGGCGAAGCACGTAAGCGCCGCCGCTCCATCAACGCGATGATAGGATGCAGGGAAGATACCGGCGTTCGGCAACTCGATGCAGCGCTTGGGCCGTGGATGACGCCCAAGCTGCGCGCCGAGCGAGACGAGTTGCAGGACGCGGCTCGCACACTCTCACGCGAAATCGAGATCAATCGGCGAATTCTGCGTGAGGCGCTCGCGAACAGTGAGTCGTTCGTGCGTGCGATGCGCGGAGCACCGATGGATGCGGCACAGACTGGATACGGCACGACCGGCCCCACCGCGTACACGCGCAACGGCGCGACCGCGTTCTCACGAACGGCCTGACCCGCCGATTGAACCGGTGAATAGGTAACCCATGTCCATTGGCTCTGTTCTCAGCTCCGCGCGACTCGCGCTCCAGGCACAGACGACAGCGATGGAGACGGCGTCGCACAACATCGCCAACGCAACGGTCGAAGGTTACAGCCGGCAGCGAGTCGATCTTCAGCCCAACGTGCCGCTGTACACGCCATGGGGTGCAGTCGGCACCGGCGTCGTGGTCGCCAATATTTCGCGCGTGCGCGACACGATGCTGGACACCAGCTATCGCTCCCAGGCTTCGCAGTCGGGTCAGTACGCAACACGTCGAGATCTGCTGAGCAGGATCGGCAACGTCTTTGGGGAGCCATCGGAATCGGGGCTTTCGTCCACCCTGGATCAGTTCTGGAGCGCGTGGGGAGATCTCGCAAACAGCCCCACCAGTACGGCCGCTAAAAGCGTGGTTCAGCAGCGCGGAGCACAGCTTGCCTCATCTCTCAATCGCTTCTCGAGTGACCTGGATGGCGTGACTGCCTCGGCCAGTGAGCAGGTTACCAATCAGGTAAACCTGCTGAACCGGTACGCGTCGCAGATTGCCGGCCTGAACCAGACGATCGTTGCCGCCGAGAGCGGTGGCCAGAGCGCAAATGATGTCCGCGACATACGCGACCGTGCGCTGGACGAGATGAACAAAATCGCGCCCGTGCGCATGCTGGAAGAGCCAAACGGCTCAGCCACGGTCTACCTGAGTGGCATATCTATCGTTGATGGTGTGGCCACCAAGCAGCTCTCGCTGGAGCACAGTGGCGCGACGCTCGTGCTCAAGGTTGCAGGCCAGGCGGCGGCCATCGCGGCACCGGGTGGATCTCTTGGCGCCGCGCTCGGCGTCATCAACACCGACGTGCCGAACGCCAAGGCTCAGCTCGACGAGCTTGCCGCTGGAATCGTTGCGAAGATCAATTCCGCGCATCGCACCGGTTGGACCCAGGCCGGTGACGTCCTGGGTGGAGCGAACTGGGACGCTACGGCGCCGCCGACCGGCTCCAACGTTGACTTCTTCGATCCAACCAGGACGACCGCTGGATCAATCTCGCTCTCGGCCGCTGTCGCCTCCAACGCGTCATACGTCGCGGCCGGCAACGTTCAGAACGCAACCGGCAACAACAGCATCGCGAATGCTGTCGCGGGCATCCGTGGTGATGCTGGCACCATTCTCAAGTCCGGCAGCTCGACGCTTACCACGTCCTTCGGC
>JBBSHV010000335.1:0-2253 GCA_038232435.1 Gemmatimonadales bacterium
AGTTGCAAACCGTGTTGACTGATCCCACTTTCGGCGTGCAGCTGGATCCGCTGCAGACTATCGTTCGCACGCACCTCGGCGACGTGGAAGTGGCCGCCAAGCTTTCGTTGTTCGATTCGTTTCGCACGCGAGGCACCAGTAGGTTCACTCCGCAGGGCGTCAACGCGCGCGTCTCGGTTGCCGCGGGCTACCGTTTTCCGACCGGACAGACCGCCTCTCCGGATAACCTGATCGAGATCGGCACCGGGACGCATCAGAGTGCCGTCCTCGTCCGCGGGTACACCGACATTCTCCTTGGGCGGCACTTCTGGACGTCCGTGATAGGCCGGTACACGCGACAGACCTCCAGTGACGCAGTGATCCGCTACGGCGCCGCAGGCGAGATATTTCCGGCCGTAAGCGCCCGTCAGACGGTGCAACGACAACTCGGCAACGTTACCGAAGTTGAGGCGGCGCCGCGGTGGGTATTCAATGACTTCATATCCGTCGGCGGCCAGTACCTGTACCGGCACAAGCCCGCGGATAGCTACTCGGTATCCGGTGCGTTGGTGTCGAACACCACCGCGCTTTCCCCATTCGATCCGCTACAGCTAGGTAGCGGCTCTGACTTCACGGAGCAGCGGATCGGCGGCGGTGTCGCTTTCTCCAACGCGCGCGCGGTACAGATGGGCCGCTCCCACTTCCCGTTCGACGTGAGCTATCTGCACAGCGAGACAATTCGCGGCGCGAATGTCCCAAAGCTCATCATTGATCAGATCCAGATTCGCCTGTATCGCCGAGTTCGCCGGTAGGAATACAAGTTTAAGGGACGGTGGGCCTCCGCTATCGACGGCATACATACCTCTGAGCCCAATGCGTGCGCCCTCACCCTCCAAGGGATGTATGCATCCGACGTGGAAACCGCTCTACGACGCCGCTGCCTGAAGCAACTCGCGTGCGTGTGCCCTGCTCGCCTTGCTCTCGGGATCGCCGCCCAGCATGCGCGCGATCTCGGCGACGCGAGCGCTGGGGGTGAGTACCGTAATATCGGCCGTCGTAACGCCGCCCTTTGCGCCCTTGGCGACGACGATGTGATGATGCGCTCGCGCGGCAATCTGCGGAAGGTGTGAAATCGCGAACACCTGGTGATCTCGCGCGACGCGGCGCATCGTGTCGCCAACCTGGAGACCGACACGACCACCGATACCCGCGTCGACCTCATCAAAGACGAGCGTCGGAACGTTGTCAACGGACGCCAGCACTGTCTTTAGCGCCAACATGACGCGTGACAGCTCGCCACCGGAAGCGACACGAGCGAGTGGCCGCGGATCGTAACCGACGTTGATAGCGACCCGGAACTCAACATCTTCCGCGCCCTCCGCCCCGACCTCAGCGCGCGGCGCGAGCAGCACGGTGAAGCGGCCGTTACCCATACCAAGGTCCGGCAGTACCGCTGATACCGCGGCAGCGATCGCGACGCCCGCCGCGGTGCGCAACTCCGTAAGACGTTCGGCGGAAGCACGCAGGCGAGTGGCGGCATCGTCCTCCTGCTTTTTCAGTTGAGCGACATCGAACTCCACCGAATCGATCAGATCGAGTTCGGCGCGCGACTGCTCACCCATGGCCACGACATCGGCAAGAGCTCCGCCGTACTTTTTGCTGAGTCGAAAGATGAGCTCGCGGCGCGTGCGCACTTCGGCGAGCCGCTCCGGGTCCAGCTCAACCGAGCTGGCGTACTCGTCCGCCGCGCGCGCCAGTTCGTCCAGAGCATAGAAGCCAGTGTCGTATAGCTCCTGGAGCTTACCCGCGCTGGAGTCGATGCGAGAGATGTGCGCGAGCGACCGTTGCGCCGCGGCGAGGCGCGCGAGAGCACCGTTCTCGTCGTCGTTCAGAAGTGACGCGACGCCATCGGCGAGGGAGCGAAGCTCGTCGGCGTTCTCGAGCACGCGCGCTTCATCCTCAAGCGTGATGTCCTCACCCGCGACGAGCTTGGCGTCGTCGATCTCGCGCACCACGTGGCGAAGATAATCTGACCTTCGCTCCGCATCGGCGCGCCGCTTGCTCAGCTCCACTATCCTACGACGCACGGACGCGAGCGTTGCATACGCTTCCGCGACATCGTGAGCCGCATCAGCGGCACCGGCGTACGCGTCCAGGATCTGGCGCTGAGATTCTTCGTTGAGTAGCGTCTGCGCTTCGTGCTGCCCGTGCAGGTTGACCAATGCGCGCCCGATCTCGGCCAGCACCGTGGCCGTAACAGGGGTTCCGTTGATC
>JBBSHV010000336.1:0-2247 GCA_038232435.1 Gemmatimonadales bacterium
CTCATCCAGTTCTATAACGATGCATACCGGCCCAGTCTCGGTGACCGCCACCCCGGCGCGCTCGGCGCATGTGGCCGGGAATTCTGGGCCGAGATCTGGCCGACCATCGGTCTGGAGATTGACGGGGTGGTCGAGCGCGGCGAGTCGACGTGGCACGAGGATCACCTCGTGCCAATCACGCGCAACGGTGGGGTCGAGGATGTCTACTGGACATACAGCTACAGTCCAGTGCGAGACGACGATGGCAGCATCGGTGGTGTTCTCGTCACGGTACAGGAGACGACATCGCGCGTCCGGCTGCTACAGGCGGAGCGGATCGCCCGCGCTCGCGCGGAATCGGCTGAGGCGCGGCTCGCGGAGATATTTCGTCAGGCACCTGCGTTCATCGCCGTGGTGCGCGGACCTGGACACGTCTTCGAACTCGTGAACGACGAATACTACGATCTTGTGGGACGTCGCGACATTATGGGTAAGGAGGTGCTGGATGCGTTGCCTGAAGTTCGCGGCCAGGGATTCATAGACATACTGGACGACGTCATTCGAACTGGAACCGCGTTCGTCGGCCGTGAGATGCCGATCACGCTGAAGCGCACGCCAGACGCGCCGCTCGAGCAGCGCTTTGTGACGTTCGTGTATCAACCGCTGTCGGAGCCCGACGGCAGTTACTCCGGGATCCTCGTTCATGGAGTAGATGTCACCGATCAGGTCCACGCACGCAAAGCGTTCGAAAACGCTGGCCAGGAAGCCGAACGCGCGCGAGCCGAAGCCGAGCGCGCACGCGGTGAAGCTGATGTAGCGCGTGCGGAAGCAGAGCGCGCCAACTCAGCGCAGTCGCAGTTCCTGACCAACATGAGTCACGAGCTCCGAACGCCTCTCAACGCCATCCAGGGCCACGTGCAGCTCATCGACATGGAGCTGTACGGTCCCGTTACCGCCGAACAGCGTGAAGCGCTGGCTCGCGTGACGCGCGCCGAACAGCACCTGCTCGGGCTCATCAACGACGTGTTGAACTTTGCGCGACTCGGTAGCGGAAAAATCGAGTACGACCTCACCGCGGTACTGTTGCACGAAGTCGTGGCCGACATGAGTCCCATGATCGAGCCGCAGCTGGCGGCCAGGGGGGTGTCGTACGAAGTGCTCCTCCCCGACGAGCCCATCGCCGTCTGGGCCGATCGCGACAAGCTGGTGCAGGTGCTGCTCAATCTTCTCTCCAACGCCGCGAAGTTCACGCCCGCGCGTGGCCGCGTGACGGTGGAAGTTCGCACGCGCGCGGTGGGCGAGCAGCCGGCGGGAGTAGTGTTCCTGTGCGTCGCGGATACGGGGATCGGAATACCCGTCGAGAAGCTCGATTCCGTCTTCGAGCCGTTCGTGCAGGTCAAGTCGGACTACACGGCGACCCAACAAGGAACCGGTCTCGGGCTCGCAATCAGTCGCGACCTTGCCCGCGGCATGGGCGGCGATCTGCGCGCACGCAGCACACCCGGAATCTCGACGACGTTCACCGTGTCGCTCCGCCGCGCCGACGATCCAGAGTAATCCGCACGGCAGACGGATCGCCTGACGTCTGCGATTTAGATTGATTCCATGCAATACACCCAGCTCGGCACTACCGGCGTTACCGTCTCCCGCATCTGTCTCGGCTGCATGAGCTACGGCTCGCCCGACTGGCGGCCATGGGTGCTCGGCGACGCCGAGGCACGGCCGTTCTTCCGCCGGGCAATTGAAGCCGGAATCAACTTCTTCGACACCGCCGACATGTACTCGCTCGGCGCGAGTGAGGAAGTGACTGGCCGAGCCCTGCGCGAGTACGGCAATATGGAGGAGATAGTTCTGGCGACAAAGGTCTTCAATCCGATGAGTCAGGGCCCCAACATGGCGGGACTGTCGCGCAAGCACATAGTGCAGGGCTGCGAGGCGAGCCTCAAACGACTGGGCGTGGACACTATCGACCTGTATCAGATCCACCGCTTCGATCCGAAAACACCGATTCAGGAGACGCTCGCCGCGCTGGATCATCTCGTGCGCCAGGGCAAGGTGCGTTATATCGGCGCAAGCTCCGGCTACGCGTGGCAGTTGATGAAGGCACTGAGCGTGTCCGAGCGAAATGGATGGGCACGCTTCGTCTCCATGCAGGATCACTACAACCTGCTGTACCGAGAGGAGGAGCGCGAGATGCTTCCGCTATGTCGGGCGGAAGGGCTCGCGGTGATCCCATGGTCGCCGCTCGCGCGCGGCCTGCTCGCCGGC
>JBBSHV010000337.1:0-2184 GCA_038232435.1 Gemmatimonadales bacterium
CGCGCGCGCCCATGTGAATATGGCGCGCTTGACGCCGCCTCCGGACGTGGCGCTCTCGAGCACGCGCGCGTACATCTTTTCGTACAATCGCGGTACCGACACCATTATGGTGGGCCGCACCTCGAGCATGTTCTGTGGCACGCGGTCGATTGATTCTGCGTATGCGATGGATGTCCCCGTCGCGAACATGAGATAGTGGCCGGCCATGCGTTCGAAGATGTGCGACAACGGCAGGAAGCTGAGCCCAACGTCGCTGCCGCGGAAGTCAACCACAGCACGCGCGGCCGCCACATTGGAGAAAATGTTATCGTGCGTCAGTGCCACACCTTTGGGCTCGCCGGTGGTTCCAGACGTGTAGATGATAGTTGCGAGATCGTCCGGCCCAACGCGCAATGCATCTGTTCTGTGCTGGACGGCCGCATTCGCACCGTCGTTTTCCGCGCCGTAGGACTGGAGTTCCTTGAAGCTGTATTCTGCCTCACCGCCGTCCAGCTTGTCGAAGCTGATGACGTGCCGCAGCGCCAGCAGTCGCTCGCGTATCGAAGCGACTTTCGCTGCCTGCTCGGCGGTCGAGACGAACACAACCGTGGCTCCGGAGTCGCGCAGGATGTACTCGACCTGCGCGGGCGGAAGGGTTGGATAGATGGAGACGTCAGTGAGGCGCGCGGTGAGGCACGCAAAGTCGGCGATTGCCCATTCAGGCCGGTTCTCCGAGAGGATGGCAACCCTGTCGCCGGTTTGCACACCCAGGCGCAATAGTCCTTTCGCGACGTGGCGCACGCTCTCGCCAACAGTCCGGTGCGATATCGGCTGGTATCCTTCGCCGATCTTAACCTGTAATGCATCCGGCTTGTCGTACCGCTCGACCGCGTCGAAAAACAGCTGCGTCAGCGTGCCCGGCTTCGGCCGAGGACCGCCATTCGCCAGCATCATAGGCGTCTCTGGGTTATGGTCGCGGCTTGACCTGCAGAACGAAACGCACGGGCGAGCCCGCAAGCGGTAGCCCTCGATATCGAACCGTTGCGAACACTACAACGGAATCTGTCTGCGACATGATCCTGAGAGGTCTCAGCCTGATCCGCCTCCCAGCGTTCCCGTCGGCGTCTGTTGTATCGATTCTGGAGCGGCGTGTGGCATCGTCGCCCACGAGTTGCACGAGCAGCGTGTCGGCCGGATACCGGATCGAGTAGCTCACCAGATAGTGCTGCACTGCGTCCAGCGTCGTCGGTGCTGTCAGGTGAACAACTCGTACACTCAATGCATTGGATACGACAGGGGTCGTGTCACGCAACGAATACAACAGCGAGTCTCTCGCGGTCGTCACGATGACGCTGTCCGGGCTCGGGATCACATACAGGCTGTCGGGTGCCGTCTGCAGGCCAGCGGCCTGCGCCACGATCCGTACGGGTGTTGGTCGAACGCTATCCGCCGTTACTATGCCCGTGACGCTGTCCACCACCACGCGCCTGTCCGGTGAGCGGAAACGAATCGGTACGCCGGCGAGTGCCGCTCCTTGCAAATTGTATGCAGTGGCATGCAATCGCCGCACGACTCCAAGCGAGTCACGCAGCGTGTCGCCAGCGACGATCGAAGGCGAAGCGACCGAGTCGAACGCAATCGCCGCCACGGCCTTGGGATCCGTGTTGATGTCGCTGCAGGCACCGGTGATACCGACCCCCGCAGCCATCACGCCAGCGACCAACCAGCGCACTCCGCGCCCGATCGCGTTGCGCGCGTTGCGCGGAGAACCGTCCGCTGCGATAGGCCGCCAATTGATACGCATCCCTAGCTGCCCAGCCGTTCTACTAGCAGGGTGGCGATGTTGACGTATGCCTGTGCCGCCGCATCCGCTGGCGTGCGTGTCACCACCGGCTGCCCCGCCGCGAACGCGTCCGCCGCCGCTATCGTGCGCGGAATTGGCTGCCGAAACACAATGTTGGCAGGCAGATGCTGGCGCACGTATTCGACAACACGTTCACTCGCGGGATTTCCCTGCTCGTACATGGTCAACAGAATGCCGTCCAGCGTGAGTTGATCGTTCGTCGTCACGACGTCCTGGATCCCGCGCAAGATCTGCGGCGTGGTCTGTAGCGCGAGTGGCTCACACTGCAACGGGACGATCACGTGCTGGCTGCCCATCAGCACCTTGCGGGTGACGGCACCGAGTCCTGGCGGAGTATCGAC
>JBBSHV010000338.1:0-2140 GCA_038232435.1 Gemmatimonadales bacterium
CTCGGGGTCCACGATCTCGATATCGTTGCCCGGGAGCGCGCCAAGGATCCCGAATGCCATCGCCAGCCGATGATCGCCGCGCGGGTCTACCTGTCCTCGCAGGGGGAAATCGCTTCCAGTGATGCGCATGCCATCGGGGCGTTCCTCCGCGTCCACACCAATGGCGCGTAGATTCCCCACCACTGCACCGATACGGTCGCTCTCCTTGAATCGGAGCTCTTCGGCGCCACTCACCACCGTTTGGCCGCGAGCACGTGCTGCCAGGCAGGCCAGCATCGGAAGCTCATCGATCATGGAAGGCACGTCTTCCGGGCCGACCGAAACGCCGCAGAGAGTTCCGGAGCCAGTTGCCCGGACGGTGCCCACGATCTCGCCGCCCTCTTCCCGCAGCTCGTCCTGCCGGACCACGGCACCCATGCGCTGCACGACCTGGATAAAGCCCGTGCGCGTTGGGTTAAGGCAAAGATTGGGGAGGTCAATGGCCGAGCCCTCGCACATTGCCGCGAGGGCAATGAAGAAGGCGGCGGCGGAGGGATCACTCGGAACGTTCACGTCAAGCGACGGAAGATGCTTGGCAACGCCGAGGGCGATCGTCGACCCATCGATCGTTACGTCCACTCCGCGGGCGGAAAGCATTCGTTCAGTGTGATCACGCGAAGGCCGCGGCTCGGTCACGGTGACCGGCACCTGGGCGGTGAGCGCGGCGAGCAAGATGGCGCTCTTGATCTGAGCGCTGGACGTTCGCGTGGTAAATCCGATCGAGTGAAGCGAGGTCCCCGTCACTGTCATCGGCAGTCCATCGCGCGCTGCGAATTCGAAGCTGGCGCCCATCAGCTCCAGCGGCTCCGCGACGCGGCGCATTGGACGGGCGCTCAGGCTAGCGTCGCCGATGAAGGTGGCGGAGAACGGGTGGCCCGCGACGACGCCGGCCAGTAGACGGGTGGTGGTGCCGCTGTTACCACAGTCGAGATCGGATAGTGGCTGTTCCAGACCGCGAATTCCGCGGCCGTGAACGCGCGCGTCGAGGCCGTCCATTTCAATGTGGGCGCCCAGCGCGGCGAGCACGCGCGCAGTCGACTGGACGTCCGCTGAGTCAAGAATGTTGCGGATCGTGCTTACCCCTTGGCCGAGCGCGGAGAGTA
Organism: Gemmatimonadales bacterium; assembly: GCA_038232435.1. GTDB lineage: Bacteria > Gemmatimonadota > Gemmatimonadetes > Gemmatimonadales > Gemmatimonadaceae > Fen-1247. The sequence continues at coordinate 1,143 of JBBSHV010000338.1, forward strand.
TCAGGGCTCGGTGCGAGATGGACTTGTCGCCTGGAACGCGGACCGTACCGCGTGGCGTCATGTTGGGCTCCGGGCGTTCACAGCGCAGTCACCGGAGTGATTCCTCCAACGCCGTCGCGGCGTCGGTGCGTGCGTCGCGGTACTTGACGATGACGGGCGTGACCAGCGACAGGTTGTGTTCTCTGCCCCAGGCTGCGCTCACCTGCCGCGCACCGGGTACGACGACCGCATCGGCTGGAATTTCGAGCGGGCGGTCCGGTGTGGCGCGATAGATCTGCTCCCGAACCATGTCATATACGGGAGTGCTGCGCGTGAGTATGACACCGGCGCCCAACACGGCGCGGCGGCGCACGACGGTTCCCTCGTACACACCGCAGTTACCGCCGACCACGACCTCGTCCTCGATCACAACGGGCGAGGCGTTGATGGGCTCGAGCACGCCACCGATCTGCGCGGCCGCGCTAAGATGCACTCGTTCTCCGACCTGGGCGCAGGAGCCGACGAGGGCGTGCGAGTCGATCATGGTTCCGGCGCCGACGTATGCGCCAACATTGACATACATGGGAGGCATACAGACGACACCGGGCGCAAGGAACGATCCGCGCCGAATCGCGGAGCCACCGGGGACGACGCGAACCGCATCGTTCAGAGTGAGTTGACGGACCGGATAAGTGTCCTTGTCGAAGAAGCTGAACACGGGGCCGTCATGGGCGTCGCGCACGAGCGACATATCCGCCACTATGCCGACGCGGAACCCGAGCAGAATGCCGCGCTTGACCCACGGGACTGCCGACCAGACTCCGTCGCCCCCTCTCTCCGCGGCGCGAACAGAGCCCGCTTCGAGCAGCCATAGAAGACTTTCCACCACGGCCCGCGCGTCACCCGGATCGGATGCGGGATCGGCCGCGAGCAGTTCGATCCGCTGCTCCAGCTCGCTAACATCGCTGTGCACTTGTGTCACGCGTCGAGCGCTCCCGCGGACTCAAGCGCTCGACGTA
>JBBSHV010000339.1:0-2039 GCA_038232435.1 Gemmatimonadales bacterium
CCCGCTCGCTGGACGATCGCGCTGGCGTCACGGCGTTACTTCTGGCGCTGCAGCACATCGACCCTCGACGGCTCCAACACAAGCTGATATTCGTATGGTCGGTGGAAGAGGAAATCGGGTTGTTCGGCGCGGAAGCCGTCGCACAGCGAATTGGACGGTCGGTGCATCAAGCGTACGCGATCGACACGTTCGTATCGTCGGACACACCGCTGGAGTCACCACACTTTGCGTTCGCGCCGCTCGGCGCTGGTGCCGTGTTGCGTGGACTGGATGACGGGCTCATAGTGCTGCCCACTGAGCGTGCGCGCATCGTCTCGGTTGCGCGTGCAAACGGTCTGCCGCTCCAGATCGGCGCAACCCAGGGTTCCACGGATGCGGTCCCGTTCGTCGCCCGTGGCGCGCTCGGTGCGGGACTGTCGTGGCCTGGCCGCTACAGCCATTCGCCGGCCGAGGTGTTGGATCTGAATGATCTCAATATCCTTGTGCGGTTGATTGATGCTCTGGCGCAATGATACTCGCGGCCGCCACTGAGCCTGGTACTTCACCCGGAGGAACATTGTCTATTGCCATCACCCACGACGCGACCGATACCGCCGATGCGGCCGAGAGCGTTCGCGAGCTGGTCATTGGTTGGCGCCGCTACCTGCATCAGCACGGTGAGCTGTCCTTTCACGAGGAGCGCACGTCACAGTTCGTGGCCGATACGCTGGCCGGCTTCGGCGGTCTCACTGTCACGCGTCCGACGCAGACGAGCGTCCTCGCGCGGCTTGTCGGTGACCGTCCCGGGCCGGTGCTCGCCATCCGGGCCGATATGGATGCACTGCCGATTCAGGAGCGAAACACGCACGAATTCGTGTCGCGCACAGCCGGCGTGATGCACGCCTGCGGCCACGACGGACACACGTCCATGCTACTGGGCGCGGCCATGCTGCTCGCCAGACGACGCGGCGAGATCGCGGGTGAGGTCCGCTTTCTGTTCCAACACGCCGAGGAGCTATATCCGGGGGGTGCTGAGGAGATGGTGAACGCTGGAGTGCTGGACGGCGTCGATCTGGTGATTGGCGCACATCTGTGGCTGTCACTTCCGTTTGGCGAGGTGGCGGTGAAGACCGGCCCGCTGATGGCCGCGCCGGACACATTTCGCATCGTCATCCATGGCGCTGGCGGTCATGCCGCCATGCCACAGCAGACGGTGGACTCGATCGCGGTTGCCGCCCAGGTCATCACGAACCTGCAGCACATCGTGTCACGGAACGTCGACCCGCTCGCGTCGGCGGTTGTGTCGGTGACGCGCATTGCCGGTGGTACTACGACCAATGTGATTCCCGGATCCGTGGAGCTAGCCGGTACCGTGCGAACCTTCGATCCGGCGCTCAGGGCAGAGATCCCGAAGTTGATGGAGCGCGTCGTCGCGGGCGTGACGTCGGCGCACGGTGCGCGCCATACGATGGATTACGAACGCGGATATCGTCCGGTTGTCAACGACGCGGAAGCGACCGAGCTGGTGCGGCGCGCGGTTATCCGCGCACTGGGCCCGGAGGCGCTCGTCCAGGCCACGCCGACGATGGGCGGCGAGGATTTCTCCGCGTATCAGCAGCGCGTGCCGGGAGCGTTCTTCTTCATCGGCGCGCGCAACGAGGAGCGGGGGATCGTCCATCCTCATCACCATGAATGTTTCGACATCGACGAGCGCGCGCTGGATTATGGCACGCGCATCTTCGTCGCGACCGCCATGGATCTGCTCGTCGAACAGGCGGCCGAGCAGGAGGCTGAACGGTGAACGAGCGCCGGCGACCGTATCACTGGTTGGCACTTCTGCCAACGTTCGGGCTGCTCGGCGGCGTACCGTTCGCCAACCGAGTGCATCCGTTCGTGCTTGGACTTCCGTTTCTCTTCGCATGGATTGTGGGATGGGTGATCGCGACGTCCGCGATCATGGGGTGCATCTACGCACTCGACTACACACGTGATCGAACCGACGACATGCGCGAGGAGCCGTGACGGCGTCGCTCACCGTTCTCGCTGTCGTCTTCGCGATC
>JBBSHV010000340.1:0-2020 GCA_038232435.1 Gemmatimonadales bacterium
GACGGTCGCCTGTGTGCTCGGCTCACCGGGACCCAGAGCTCCGGTGCGCTCATGTCCATGGCGCGCGCGAACGCACTGCTCATCGTTCCAGAAGGGCGCCGAGAGTACCAGGCGGGCGAGGAGCTAAACGCGATTCCGCTTGGTGCCGCCGGCCGTCCGTCGTCCGACGTGTTTCCGGCGTGACATCGCGCCAGCTCGCAGGCGATGCACTGGTTGCGGAGCTGGAGCGCCGCTTCGTAACAATTAACGATGATGTGCGTGCAGGTGAGCACACCATCAACGTTATCCGCCCACGCAGCGCGGATGATCTCATCAGTGAGGATGATTTCGAGCGCGACGAGCGGCTCCCATACTGGGCCGAGCTGTGGCCGTCGTCCACCGTGCTCGCCCACTTTGTGGTGAGCGACACGCGTCCACGCGGCCGCACGATCGAGCTCGGCGCAGGTATCGGGCTTGTGAGCATCGCTGCTGCCTTGGCCGGTCATGATGTCACGGCGACGGATTACTACGAAGACGCTCTCGGGTTCACTCGCGCGAACGCCTACCGGAATCTTGGCCACGAAATAGCGACACATCTTGTTGATTGGCGCGCGGTGCGTGCGTCATTACCGCGCTTCGATGTCGTGCTCGCATCCGACGTGCTGTACGAGTCGCGCTACGCCCCGCTGGTGGCGAGCGTGATCGATCGCTTCCTGACGTCTCGCGGTGTCGCGTACGTCGCAGATCCGGGGCGTGTCGCCGCGGGTGCATTTATCGAGGCCTGTGCGGACCGCGGGCTTCGTACCGGCGCCGCAGCGACGCGGCCGTATCTGGCCGGCAAGGTGCGGCAGACGATCACGGTTTACGAGGTGACGAGAAAGGACCCATGACGCCGAACGCTCACGTCGTACAAAGCCGCGGCTCGGGACATCATGATCGTCGTCCCAGACTCGTCACGCCGGGGCGCAATAAACGCAGAGGGCTGCGGCCTCACGTATTGGGCCGGTACGGCTGAGTAACCATGTCGTGCGCTGGCCTGCGCAATCGCGGTCTATGGGGTAATCGCTGAAGCCAACGCCATTAGTGCACCGGCTATGCACAGAGCGCGAGTGCCCACTTGAGTGAATAGCGTCACACCGTCTCTCAAGTGGCTGATCTAGAGCGACCGCGCAGGGACCGGAGAGGACGCCAGCCGCTGCGCCACAACTTCGGAGATATCGTACACCGGCACTTCCGCATCCTTTGCCGTGACCCCATCCCGTATCATCGTCATGCAGAACGGACACGCAACCGCCAGGACATCAGCCCCGGTCGCGAGCAACTCCTCGGTGCGCTCGACGTTGATGCGCTTACCGACTGTCTCTTCCATCCACATCCGGCCACCGCCCGCGCCGCAGCACAGCCCGCGACTACGCGTCCGCTCGGGCTCGGCGATAGTCACGATCGGCAGCGCGCGCTTGAGCGTTTCGCGCGGGGCGTCGTAGATGTCGTTGTAACGACCCAGGTAGCACGAGTCGTGGTACGCGACGGTGAGCTGTTGACTGTCGGCGCCGAGCGGAATGCGATCGTCCTCGAACAGTCGCGCGATGAAGGTCGAGTGGTGGATAACGTCGTAGTTGCCGCCGAGCTGCGGGTACTCGTTGCCGATCTGATGGAAACAGTGTGGGCAGTTGGTGACGATCGTCTCCACGCCGTATCGATCCAGCGTTTCAATGTTGTCGCGGGCGAGCATCTGATACAGGTACTCGTTGCCCATGCGGCGCGCGGGATCGCCGTTGCACTTCTCCTCCTGGCCCAGAATGGCGAACTGAACATTGGCCGCCTGCATGACGCGCGCGAAGGCGACAGCAATCTTTTTCGCGCGGTCGTCGAACGAGCCCATGCAGCCTACCCAGAAGAGAACTTCCGGGCGCTCACCGCGCTCGACCATCTCCGCCATCGTCGGGATGTCCAGCCCCTCCGCCCACTTTGCGCGATCGCCCGGATCAAAGGCCCAGGGCGATCCATTCCGTTCCATTGACTCGAAGGCCGGCTGGATCTC
>JBBSHV010000341.1:0-1997 GCA_038232435.1 Gemmatimonadales bacterium
AAGGTGCACCCCAAGTTCAACACGCCGTACGTAACTACAATTCTTACCGGAACCGTCGCGGCCGTGATCGCGGGCTTCTTCCCGATCGGTCTTCTGGGCGAGCTGGTCTCTATCGGAACGCTGCTCGCCTTCGTGATCGTGTGCGCCGGTATAATCGTGCTGCGGCGTACCAGCCCAAATCTGGAGCGCCCGTTCCGCACGCCGTTCGTTCCGCTGGTGCCCATACTCGGTATTATTGTGTGCGGTCTGCTCATGGCGGCCCTTCCGAAGGACACATGGATCCGGCTGATCGTGTGGATGCTGCTCGGACTGGTGATCTACTTCGCGTACGGCAAGAGTCATTCAAAGCTCGGTAGGGCCGACTCTGCCAGTGCGTGATCTGCTAGCTGTCCCGGCCGACCGCCGGGAAGCAACCGAGCGTCTCGCGCGCGAACTGCGCGCGGGACGCTCGGTTGTTTTGTCCACCCACATCAACGCGGATGGCGACGGGTGCGGCTCCGAAACCGCACTCGCGCGCTTGCTCCAGCAGATGGGGATGACGGTCACGATCGTCAATCCCACGCCGTGGCCTACGATGTTTGACTTCCTCCTCGGCGATGATGTACGTGTCGTCGAAGCGGCCGACGGGGGAAGCGGAGGGGGTGTGGAAGTCATCCGTGCGGCCGACGTCGTGATCGTGCTGGACATCAGCGATCTGCGGCGGCTGAGCCGGCTCGCCGATGTCGTGCGCCCGCTCACAGTCCCCAAGCTCGTCATAGATCACCACGTGGCTAGCGACGACCCGCCGGGTACAATTGCGCTGTCGGACACTTCCGCGTGCGCTACGGGCGAGCTCGTCTTCGATTTGGCGCAGGTGCTCGGGCTCGACGTCACGCCGGCGATCGCGAACTCACTGTACGTGGCGCTGCTCACGGATACTGGCGGATTTCGGTTCAGCAATACATCGCCGCGGTGCCACGCCATCGCCGGGCAGCTCCTGGCCGCCGGCGTGGTGCCGGAGGAGATGTACCGGCGGATCTACGCATCGGTGCCCGTTGGCCGGCTCAATCTGCTGCGCGACGCTCTGGCGACGCTGGAAGTGGACCCTGTGTACGGGCTCACCTGGATCTCCGTGACGTCCGGCTCGCTGCAGGAGCACGGCGTTCGTGCCGAGGATCTGGACGGCATCGCGGAGCATGCTCGATCAGTATCCGGAACGCGGATGGCGATCTTCTTCCGCGATCTGGGACACGACCGTGTCAAGATCTCGTTCCGTACGACCGGTGGTGTGGACGCGAACGAATTCGCGCATCAGTTTGGCGGTGGCGGGCACGTCAGGGCCTCAGGCGCGTTGGTACAGGGCGCGCTCGGGGATGTTCAGACGAGGGTAATTGCGGCCGCCAGGCAGTACATCGGAGCGCAGTAGCGGAATAGCAGTGTTTGACGCCGTCCTGTGCGCGCGGAAAAGATGTTATGGCTCGAATCCTTCGTATACTAGCGCACATGGGCATCGAGGCGGAGAGCGGAGAAGGAGGCGAAGTTAGCACTGGCGGGTCCGAGCCTCACGGGCGCACCGTCCTGGTGCTGGATTCGAATGACGAGACGCGCGCCGTTGTCGAGCGCGCGTTGCGCGACGCTGGAATGACGGTGATCAGCGCGCGCGACGGCCGGACCGCGGCCAAGCTGGCGAGCGAGATGCCGGGCGCTATTACTCTAAGCGGGTACCAGACCGAGCGCACCGAGTTGCTCAGGCGAGCCGAGGCTGCGCGAGTCGAAGCGGTCGAGGCAAACAGGGCCAAGTCAGAGTTCCTTGCGACCATGTCACACGAGCTGCGTACACCGCTCAATGCTGTGCTCGGATATTCCGAGCTGTTGGACATGGGCGTTCTGGGTCCAATAACGGAGTCGCAGCACGAGCATCTCGAGCGGCTGCGGTCGAGCAGCGTGCATCTACTCGCGCTCGTGAACGACGTGCTCAATCTGTCCAAGATCGATGCGGGCCGGCTGGAGTTGATATC
>JBBSHV010000342.1:0-1978 GCA_038232435.1 Gemmatimonadales bacterium
CGCAAGCTCGCCGTCGCTGAGCAGGCGAACCTTGGCGTCGGTGGTACAGATCCGGATCTGTGGGCCGCGCTCCGGGTCGCCGCGGCGCGTGGCGATGTATTCGACTACGGTGAGCTCGGGTTGGAAGCTGCCGATTGCCGGGATGGGCGGTGTCGATGATTTGAAGAACCGCATCGATGCGTGACTCAGTGCGTGACTGCGATGTATGAGTTGGTATCGGCTTCGTGCGAGACCAGTGACATGCCGTGCCGCTCCAGGACCACGTCAATGGCCTCGACGTGCGACTCGCTCAACCCGCTGAACACGAAAGCGGGCGTTCCATCGACCCGCTGGACAACCAGCTTGGCCACAATCTCATCCGCGCAGGAGAAGTCCATCATTCCTACACGAGAGAAGTCGATAACGGTAACCATCAAGTCGGAATTGCTCTGAATCTGTGCCTCGATGAACGAGCGCACGGCAACGCCCGTGGGCCGCGTTACGAGGTTGGAGAACCGCTCAGACACCGCCTGGCGAAGCACACTGCTTACATCGATGTGATTCCTCATCATCCGTCGATGCGTTCCGGAATGGTGACCTGAATCTGTGAGCCAGGAAACGGCGGGAGCTGTTCACGCAGCGGCACGTCCTCGTCCCAACTGGGAACGATGGCCAGGCGCGATGTGCCACTCCGGACGGAGAACTTGCCGTCCCACTTGGCGATGAAGCGACGCACGCCGGCCAGGCCCTGCCCGCGTCCCTTATCCCTGAAGCGGCTGACGCCTTGCATCACGGCCTCTTCCAGCGCCATGCCGTCATCCCAGCGGTCCGAACGCGGGCGGCCCTGCGCCGATTCGAGCGAGCGTCTGAAACCGATTCCGGCGTCGCACACAGCGATCACCACGACGCGCCGTCCAAGCCGCTTCTGCCACCGGTACGTCTGCACCGCAACCCAACCACCGCGTCCCGCATGCTCAACAATGTTCTGGCATGTCTCGGAAAGCGCCATAGTGAATCGCATCGTGGCTGCCGCGTCCAGCTTGAGCTCTGTCATCAGAATGGCCTGCGCCTTCTGCTGAACGCGATCAACGACGGTATGAACGTCCTCACTCCCCGCCACCGGCGTGATCTCCAACAGCACGGTCGACTCATTCTGGCGAGTGCGCGGTACGCTCCCCTTGAGATCGAACAGGTCGGCGGCGTGACGGAAGAAGCCGGTTCGCGCCCAGTATGACGCGGTTTCATCGGCTTCGGGCACGGCGAGACTGGGCCGCTCCAGCCTTGTCTGCGCCAGCGTGAGCAGCGCGGTCAGCCCGTACGGCGAGGCCCAGCGCGTGTGCCTCGCATCAAGGAGAATCTTGTCGTCTGGCTGGAGCCGCGACAGCGGCTCGAGGATCTGCTCGAACGTGGCGTCGTCCAACGAAGGTGGGACGGTTATAACAGTCGTCACGCTAGAGTGAGTTCTCCTCGAAGATAGCTGGCGAGGCCGGTGGCCCCGCGGTGATCCACATTTCGCGCGGCCGCGCGCATTGCTGCGTCGGTCGCGTTGCCTAACATATCACCGGCGAGCAGTCGCGCGAAATAGGTCGCTCCCCAAACATCGCCACATCCGGTCGGATCGCCGCGGGATCCGCGTCCGGACTGTTCCGCTGCCACTCTCGCGGTCCGGATGGCGCCGCCGATTGCGCCGGCCGCGGGTAAATGTGTCCGGTCAATGTCGGACAGCCGTTCAAACCCGGGCGCCGCGAAGTAGACGATGCCGAGCGGGCCCAGAGTCACATTTACGACACTCACTCCGCCGGCCATCGCGGTGGCGGCGAGAGCGAGCGAGTCCGGCGCGAGCAACTGCATCTCGTCTTCGTTCACCTGCAGCAGATCGAAGCACTGCATCCACCCGGCGACGTTTGGGATTGGCTGCGGAACACGCAGGCCTTCGGGGTTCACGGCGAGCACCAGCGAGTGCAGGTCGCAGTAGATGGGACCTGCGAAGTTCTGCCGC
>JBBSHV010000343.1:0-1948 GCA_038232435.1 Gemmatimonadales bacterium
GCCGGCATGTCCACCAGCGTTGACTCCAGTCCGGAGAGCGGATCGCCCTGGAGTACGCTTCCATCGGGTGCTTCCAGCACAAATCCGGCGTCGCGGATCATCTCCAGATCGGCACGGGCTGACTGGCCGGCCGTGGTTAGATAGTCGCCGATGAAGAGCGAGTTGGCCGGATACAGTCCCAAGGGCTGCAGCGAGCGCAGATGCACCTCGCGACCGCCGGCGATTCTGATCTTCTGGCTCGGCAACAGAAAGCGATAAAGACACAGAACGCGGAGACAGTGGCGCGGGTCGAGCGCACCGTACACGCCGTTGTAGCTGCTTGTGGTATCGCCGAACGGTGTGCCGTCGACGGGGATTAGAAAGTTCACCGGCACGCTGGTCACGTTCATCTCACGCAACGAAAGGGCGAGATCGATGATGTCATCGTCACTCTCACCCATCCCGATGATCCCGCCCGAACAGCTCGATATTCCCGCGTCGTGAACATTGCGGATGGTGTTCTGCCGGTCCTCGAAGGTGTGCGTGGTGCAGATCTCTTGGTGGTAGCTGGCGCTGGTGTTCAGGTTGTGATTCACCGTGTCGACACCGGCGCTCTTGAGCCGCTCAGCCTGGTCTGAATTGAGCAGCCCGAGACAGGCGCACACGCGCAGATCGTGCCTTGACTTGATCTCCTCGACCGCGCCGAGGATCTTGCCGAACACGCGCTCCCCCGGTGCTCGGCCACTGATCACGAGGCAGAAGGTTCCAGCCTTGAGCGCGGCCGCGCGATCCGCGGCCGCGAGAATATTTTCCCGCGCCAACAGCGGATACTTCTCGATATCGGCGGTCGAGATCTTTGACTGTGAGCAATAGTGGCAATCCTCAGGGCACAGCCCGCTCTGCGCATTGAGCAGAAAATGCAGCCGCACCCTGTTTCCCCAGTAGTGCCGCCTCACTCTGTACGCGGCCGCCAACTGCTCCAGTAATTCCTCGTCCGGCGCGCTCAGCACGGCGCGTGCGTCATCGCGCGATATGATGTCACCGGCGAGTGATTGTTGTGCTAGCGCGTTCCAGTCTGTGGGCATGGGAACAAGATAATCTCTCCGCGCAAGTCGCTCCCGATCTATACCGGGCGCGCCATCGTAGCGTGGGACGAGAGCTCACGCGCCAACACGGCGAGGTGCGCGTGATCGCCGGGCCTGCCGGTGTGCGGGAAGGTCAACACCGGAATGGTGCGGAGCAGCTCCTTGAGGACGGCCTGGTTGGTGCGCTGAGCGGTTCCGTGGCGCTCGTTCGATACGCTGTTCAGTACAACCGCACGGACATCGATTCCGTGCGCGAGTGCGGCTTCCACGGTGAGAAGGGCGTGGTTCAACGTGCCCAACCTGTTTGCGGCAACGATCACCAGCGGAAGATTCCACCGCTTGAAAAGAGTGGCGAAGTTTTCGGTCTCGGTTATCGGAACGAGCAGGCCGCCGGCGCCCTCTACGATCACCACGTCGCTCATGGCGCACAGGTCGGCAAAGGCGCTGTCCAGCACGGCAACGTCGATGAATGTGCGGGCACGCCGAGCAGCGACGAGCGGGGCCAGTGGCTCCTCAAATGCGAATGGGCGTACGAGATGCATCGCGTAACCGATTCCCGAGGCGGCGCGCAACTGTTCGGCGTCGGTGGAACCACCGCTCTCCACCGGTTTCATCGGTGCCACGCGCGCTCCCGCGGCGCGCATCGCGGCGATGATAGCGCATGCGACAACGGTCTTACCCACTCCGGTGTCGGTGCCGGTAATGGCCAGGCGGGTTATCGGGAGGTTAGGAATTGTTCGATGACCGAGTAAACGTTGCGAAGGTCGTCAGTGGTCGTGCTGTAGGGAGGGAGAATGTACACGACGTCGCCGAGCGGGCGCAGTAGAACGTCACGTGCCAGCGCGAACGTGCCGAGCTCGCTCCCGATCGCGCTGAGATAGCCA
>JBBSHV010000344.1:0-1938 GCA_038232435.1 Gemmatimonadales bacterium
AAGACCGATCTCAAGGCCGCGACCGTCATGTACGAGCAGCTCGCGAGCGCGGTGTTTCCGGATCGCCGAGTCGCTCTGCTGCACGGTCGAGTGGGCGCGGAGGAACGTGATCGCGTCATGCGCGCATTTCGCGACGGAGAGATCGATGTACTTGTCGCGACGACGGTAATTGAGGTCGGCATTGACGTTCCGAACGCGACAGTCATGCTGATCGAGCATCCGGATCGCTTCGGCCTGTCGCAGCTGCATCAGATGCGCGGCCGCGTGGGACGCGGCGCGGCCGCATCGTATTGCATTTTGCTGGGCGACGTTGGCGAAGAGGCAGCCCAGCGGCTCGCGATCTTCACCGGAACTGATGACGGATTCGAGATCGCGCGCGAGGATCTGCGGCTGCGCGGAATGGGCGACCTGTTCGGCCAGCGTCAGAGCGGGGAGGCGATGTTCAAAATCGCGGATCCGATCCGAGACGAAGCGCTCAATCTGGTCGCGCGCGAAGAAGCGGAGCGGGTGCTCGCGCGAGATCCGGAATTGGAATCGGCGGAGCACAGCGGTATCCGGCGCGTGCTGCGCGAGCGGTATGCGCGCGCGCTGGAGCTGTTTCGGGTGGGGTAGTCTAGAGCGGATTCTTCTAGGTATGTACGCATCCCGAGAGGATGCACCAGCTCCGGTCCCTCCCAGCGCTGTGACCGATCACGGTCGCGGGTTCGCCAGTCTTCGCTTGATGCGATCCAGCTCCGCATTGGCGCGCGTCAACTGTTCTCGAAGCGTTGCGATTTCCGTATCGCGTGCCCTCACGAGGGAGTCGGGCACTACGGTAGCGGGGACTACTCGAGTCGGCACGGCGGTGGTGGTGGCGGCCAGAGCGATGGCCGCGGACATGCGTAAGGAGTCCGCGCGACACTTCGCGCTCAGCACTTGGATCCGCTGCGCGAGAGAGAGCATTGACGCTGAGTCGGCGGCGAACCTGCGGGCCGTCACATCCGTGCGCTTGACGATGCGATAGCCGCAACCGCTGCTCGCGGCGGCCCCAATGGCGCAGAGTAGCACGATCGCGCTACGTCTCTTGCTCAGCTTCACGCCGCGCTCCGAGCCGGGAATTGGCCGGTGCGCCGGACGTCCGCCTTGGACGGGAGGATGATCGTGAAGACGGTGCCCTGGCCAACAGTGCTCTCCACCGTGATGCTGCCGCCATGGGCCTCGGCGATTTCTTTTGCGATGGCGAGGCCGAGGCCGGTGCCCTTGGCAGAAGCCTTGGACTGGTTGTCGGCCTGGAAGAACTTCTGGAAGATCTGCGACACCTGCTCTGGCGGGATTCCCGCGCCAGTGTCGTGGACCTTGATGACGATCTCATTGCCGTACGCTTCGGCGCCGAGGTCCACGGTGCCGCCTCGGGGAGTGAACTTGAACGCGTTGGAGAGCAGGTTTCCAACCACCTCGTTCATGCGGTCTTCATCCCATCGCACCTCGGGGGGCAGGTTCGCGGCGCGGCGCACGCTGAACTGGACGCCACGCTGCATCGCGAGCACGCTAAACGATGATTCCAATGTATCCAGGAAACGGCTGAGGTTCATCTGCCGGTAGTCCAGCTTGCCCCCGCCCGCTTCGAATCTGCTCACGTCGAGTAACCGGCGGACCAGCCGCGTAAGATTGCGCGCTTGTGACGCTATCGTCTCGCACACCTCGCGTTGCTGATCGTTCATGTTGCCGTAGATCCCGTCCTGCAGCAGCTCCACGTAACCGAGGATCACGTTAATTGGCGTCTTGAGCTCGTGTGAAGCGACGGAGATAAACTCGGCCTTGAGCTGGTCCAGCTCCGCGAGCCGCGTGGCCATGGAGTCGAAGCTCGTCGCCAGGCGCCCGAACTCGTCCGGCCGATCTGTCGGCGTTCGAAGCTTGTGGGCGAACTGTCCGCCGGCGACGGCCTGCAGTCCGGCTTCG
>JBBSHV010000345.1:0-1871 GCA_038232435.1 Gemmatimonadales bacterium
ACAGGTCGCTACGTCCATCGACCACGTCGCTGTCGATCAATTCCGGGGCCATGTACGCCGGCGTCCCGATCACCACGTCGGCGAGCGTCAGGTTGCTCTCGGTGTGCATGGATCGCGCGACGCCAAAATCGGAGAGCAGCGCGCGCCCCGTGGTCTCATCCACGAAGATGTTCTCCGGCTTGACATCCCGATGCACGATTCCACGTGCGTGGGCGTAGCCAAGTGCATCGGCGACATCGTCCAGGATGCGCTCGACCTGCTCGAAGGGCATCGGACCGTCATCGCGAACGATCTCCTTGACCGTGCGCCCCGGAATCCAATCCATCACCAGCGCCAGCCCGGCTCCATCCAATTGCTCCACGGAGTGGATCCGGACAATCTGCGGGTGCTGCAACTGCGCAACGACGTGCGCTTCACGCGCGAACCTGGCGACCGCCTCGGCGTCGCCCAGGAAGCGGGTGTGAATCACCTTGATCGCGCGCTCATGGCCGGTGGCTCGCTCGCGCGCGAGATACACGATGCCCATACCACCGCGCCCCAGCTCCCGGATCACCTCGTAGGCGCCGCCCAGCATGTCGGGCGGGATCGGCTGTTCCTGAAAATGTTGTGCAGTCATAGGGATACCATTCGAGAGATGCTTATCGCGCGCTGAAGCGGAGGACGACTTCGCCAAGCTCAATCCTGTCGCCATCGGATAACAATCTGACGGTGCCACGTCCGGCCGGGAGAATCTCGTCATTTACCATTACCGGGTTGGTTCTGGAAAGATTCACGATTCTCCAACGTCCATCGACGAACTCCATCTGCGCGTGCCGGCGGCTCACCGTGGGTGAATGCAGCGTGATCACTTTCTGCGGTGGTCCCGTTTCGCGTCCCAGAACGATCTGCGCCCGCTCACCCGGGATTCCGACAAAGCGGATGTCCTCGCGTCCTTTTTCGCCCGCCATCACCTTGAGGCGTCCCGGCAGTAGCTCCGTTGCGTCATCCACCGGCCGTCGAAACACGACGGTGGCCCCCTCTTGGTGATCCGCACCGTCTCCGTTCGATTTCGCATGGTCCGCGAAATCCGTAAAGTCAGCGCGAGCCCAGGGCTCCTGGGTCGGGTGCCAGCGAGTGGCGGGCGCGGCAACGACGGCATCGCTGGGGGATACCGGCATGATCAAAAACGGCAGCGGCATCTCATGCGATCGGCGCCGCGGCAGAAATTTCTCCTTGAGGATGTCGCCGGCCTCCATGTAAACGATGGCGGCGACAAGCAGGAGTACAAAAACAATAACTAAGGCGGTTACCATGTTAGCACTCGTAGAGCGTTGGCGACCGAGCGCACGGGCGGCGGATCGGTCCCCGCGCCGAGCTCAGCCGAGAAGACGCCCCAAAAGCAACGGGAGTCGTGTCGTGCGGTTGATGGGCCGAGTGACTGGTACAGCATAAAGCAACAACCGTTCCCGTCCAGCTTCGGACAGACATTTCCGACCACGTCCGGTCTCCCGCCCGGGTCTTCGAACAGTCATACGAACTCGCGGTAAGCCGAGTTTGGATGTGATAAATTTGAGACGCGACAGGGACCATTACAACAATAGTACGTTGCCCGGCCCAACTCGAACGCATGCGCAAGTTAAACGTGGCGTTATCGGCGCCACTTCCGGAATGCTGCCGCGGGGTTGCGCGCCGCGGCAGCATTCCGGGCCTACTCGTTACCTCGCTTCAGCGGCCGGCTTGGTGGCGTTGGTATCCGCGGTGTCCCCGCTGTCCTGGAACAACGGCGCGAATTCGCCGTATCCTTCCGCCTCGAGGCGGTCCGCCGGTATGAAGCGCATCGCGGCGGAGTTCATACAATAGCGCTGGCCCGTGGGCGCGGGGCCGTCGTCAAA
>JBBSHV010000346.1:0-1806 GCA_038232435.1 Gemmatimonadales bacterium
CTGCGCCGCGGATCGTATTGCTGCCCATTGCAACGAGACGAATATCAAGTAGCGCATCCGGACGCACTCGGCCGACCGTTACGGTCATGCCGCCGCCGGCCATGACGTCGCGACGCGGTTGTGGCCGATCCGGTGCGTCCGCGAGGATCAGTGTTCGCGCAGGACGTGACGGGAGCGACAATGCATCGGCGTGGCCTGCCCAATTTTCGATCGCGTCCGTCACATCTTCCGGAGTCGCATGAGTTTTGAGCGCGATGGACATGCAAATCGTATGACCGTTCTCGACCGGAACGCGATTGGCGTGGGCCGTCGCTCGAATGGGCGCCGAGCGAATCTCGCCGTCGGCGACGGTGCCGAGAAGCTTGGCGATCTCGACCTCGATCTTCGGCTCTTCGTCGGCAATAAACGGGATAACGTTTCCCAAAATGTCCAGCGATGAAACGCCGGGATAGCCCGCACCTGAGACAGCTTGCATTGTCGCGATGAAGAGCGCTGTAACGACAAAGCGTTCGTGCAGCGGCGCGAGCGCCAGCGCGGCGATTGTCGAAGCGCAGTTGGCGTTCGTCACGATCGCGCCCGTCCAGGCGCAACGCTCGCGTTGCGCGCCGATGACTTGCAGATGCGGTGCGTTGATCTCCGGAATCAAGAGCGGAACGTCGCGACCGAGACGATGGTTCTTCGCGTTGCTGCACACCAGTCGCCCGGCGCGCGCGAATGCAATCTCCACATCTCCCGCTACGCTCGAGTCGAGTGCGGAGAACACCAGCCGTGATTGAATCGCATCGGTGGTACATGGCATAACTGTAAGTGCACCGACGTCATCGGGAAGATCACCTTCGAGCCAGTGCGCCGCCTCGGCGTAACGCTTGCCTATAGACCGCTCGGAGGCCGCCACCTCCGCCACCTTGAGCCACGGGTGGCCGCGCAGAAGACGGACAAAAGTTTGACCCACCGCGCCTGTGGCGCCAAGGATCGCAACGGGAATCCGATCAGTGCGCACCGCGTGACCCGTCACTGGTGCAGCAGCTCACCGACGAGCGAAACGTAAGTACCCACGCTACTCCTCAGCTCATCGATGTCGACGTATTCATCCGGCGTGTGCGCGACGTGGATCGACCCGGGGCCGAAGAGCAGCGGCGTTCCCCAGCGGCCGAGCAGCGGGATGTCTGAGGTGTAGGCAACTGGACCCACTTCGTAACCCGGCACTACGTGGAAGTGCTGCGCGGGGATGGTGGATCCAAATTCAATCTCGGCCCCGCCGGCGGTGGCCCACTCCTGCAGAATGTGCTTGATGGGAGCGACATCGGTCACGAGCCGAACCATCACCTCCGCGTGTGCCGCGGCCGGCACGATGTTGGCCTCGGTGCCTCCCTCGATGGTGCCGATGTTTACCGTGGTCGCACCGAGGATTTCATCGCTTGGAAAGGTCAGGTCGTGCAGAGTTGGTAACAGGCGAATGAGCGGCTCGATGGCGGAGCGCCCGAGTTCCGGATACGCAGAATGAGCTTCTCGGCCGCGGGTGCGCAGAGTGAAGCGGAGCGACCCTTTGCAGCCGCTTGCGAGGCGACTCTCGGTGGGCTCGCCGTTGATCAGAAAGCGGCTCGTGGCCGCGAGGTTGTTCGCGGCTCGGGCGCCATCCGATCCCTTTTCTTCTCCGACGACGAAGAGGAGGTCGACTCGATCCTCTCCGTGCGCGAGCAGTTCTTCCGCGGCAGCCATCATCGCGGCGGCAATTCCTTTGGCGTCGCAGGCACCGCGTCCGTACAGCCGGTTACCGCTCAGGCGTGGTGGATGGAACGGCGGTAC
>JBBSHV010000347.1:0-1804 GCA_038232435.1 Gemmatimonadales bacterium
ATAGTCCACATCCTGCCGGTTCGGCAGCCAGCCGACGTTCTCCAGCAGCCAGAGCTGGAACTCGGGCTTCGCCGCGAAGAGGATGAAGTCGAACGCCGTCGCGGGATCCTTCGCCGCCTTGGTGACAAACAGGTTCTCGGAGAGCGAGATCGTCCCGCCTGGCAGGGGCACGGCGTTGTACTTCAGGTTCGGCGCTTTGTCCTTGATGTCACCGATCACATTCGATTCGCGCACGAACATCGCCGTCGCGCCGAGTTCGAACGCCTCGGTGTCGTGCTTGATCGTCGGATCGTCGATCTTCAGCTTGTTGACATTGTCGACGTAGAATTGGAGCGTCTTGCGGCCGGCGTCGTTGTCGTACCCGTTCGCCCACTTACCCGGCGAGACCTCCTTAATCAGGCTGCCGCCGAACTGGTGCATCCAGATCCAGAACTTCTCGGAGATGCCGGACCCACCGCCTGAGAGGCGCATGCTGAGGCCGCTGACGGTCATGTTGCCGCTCGCATCCCGCTGCGTCAGCTTCTGAGCGTACGCCGTGATCTCGTCCATCGTCTTCGGAGGCGTCGTCAGATTCGCGGCCTTGAACATGTCAGTGTTGTAGTAGAGCGCGGTCCGGCCGCTGAAGGTGGGGACGCTGTACACCTTGTCCTTGTAGATCGCGCTGTCCTGCAGGAACGTGCTGTACGCTGCGGAGCGCACGAAATCCGCGACGTTCTTCGGCACCTCGGGGATGAGGTTGCCCTGCACGTACCGTCCCGCCGTGCTGCTCGCGAGTTGGATGATCTCCGCCGCCGAGTTGGAGGGCAGCGTCACCGCCAGCTTCTGCTCGTAATCGCGCAGCGGATACGAGGCGACGTTGATTGTGATGTTCGGGTGGACTTTCTTGTACTGATCGGCGACGTACTTGTAGAACGGGTCCAGCTCCGAGTAGCCGGACCAGAGGTTAAGCGTCACCGGACTGGCACTCGGCGGCGTCCCGGCGGCAGGCACGACGGGTGCACTCGACGCGCCGGTACTCGGGGCAGCCGTCGCGGCACCCGGCGCGTTCGTCGCCCCGCTGGCGGAACTCGCTGCTGGTGCGCTGGTGGCCACCCCCGGTGCGCTCGTCGCCGCGCCCGTCGTCGTGGCGCTCGCGGGCTTGGCCGCCGTGGCGGCCGGTGCGGGCGGGCTCGTGGCCGAACTGCCGCCGCACGCGGCGAGGAGCGCGGAAGCCGCCGCCGCGCCGACTCCCAGCGCCGCAGCGCGGCGCATGACGGCCCGACGGCTTACCACGGTCTGGAGCGATATCGTCGCTGCGCTCTTTTGCCCGTCGTGCTCATGAGCAACCATCTGTGCTTCCCCCTTCTTGGTCCGCCATCTCCTCATATTCCCGTGCATTCCTCACTGGACGATCACTCCCTCCGTTGTGCGTCCAACACGTATTGCCCGCGTGCCATCCATCCACGAGAGCCGGGCCTTGCTCACCAGGAGGCCACTACCATTTGCCGAGTGCTGAGTGTTCATCGTCGCGTCCACAGCGACGGAGAATGTCTACTTCTTTCAGAAATCTAACGAAGTATGGAGGGCGCGACCGTTAGCTGTCAATATTTTCGCTCTCGGAAGAGTTTCGGTGTCGGTGCGCGGATGGCTTGACATACCCGCAGGCATTCGTTACATTTCTGAACTAACGCGGGGCGGGAAAAGAAAGCAGCAGGAGTCCGGAGCGCAATCGCGGCGGTGAAAGGATGGATGAGCAATGTGCCACACCTACGTAGGCCTCGCGCGAGCCAACCGATGCGCCGCCGCTGGCACGTCGCGATGCGCA
>JBBSHV010000348.1:0-1802 GCA_038232435.1 Gemmatimonadales bacterium
AGTGGGTTGGCTCATTCCCGGCCCAATCGCTGGCGCAACAGCAGGCGCAGCTCCAGGCCGCCCCCGACTCGATCATCACGATGTTCGTCAAGAACTTCGTCACCAACGATCTCGTTCTGCTCGCGGCCGACAGCGCCAAGCTCGGCCCCACGCCGACTGAGATGCAGCAGATGCACACCGGATATGTCCGGGCGCGCGACGCTGCATGGACCGCACTCGGCATCGATCCCAAGTCGCTCGCGGACAGCGCAAAGACACCGGCCGAACGCACGCGCGTCGCGACGGCACGGATCGCCAAGTACATGGATCAGCTGGTGACCGGTCAGGCGCAGTACGTTCAGATCCCGGAACCGGTGTCGCACGTTCTGCGCGAGAAGACGGACGCTTCGCTCAACGCCGCCGGCATCGACCGCGCCGTCGAGCGCGCGGTGAAGCAGCACGCGTCGACTGACTCCACACGTAACGCCGCGCAGCCGGCCACGGCCGTTCCGATGCCGACGGGCGGAGCGGCCGGCACGGGAGCAACTCCCCCCAATACCCGGACGCCATAACCCATGCAGTCGAAGTCGCTCGCAATCATACTACTTCTTGCCGCGCCGCTCGCGGCGGGCGCCCAGTCGCGCCCGCCCGCCGGTGCGGTGTCCGTCCCAGTTGCGGGCGCGACGCAGGTTGACACTGTCGATCGCATTGTGGCCGTTGTCGGAAGCTCAGCCATCACGTGGAGCGATCTGGCGGCCGCTGTGAATCAGCAGCGCGCGTCAGGGCTGAAGCTGCCTGCGGATGTTGCCGGCCAGCGCGAAGTCGCGCGCAACGTGTTGAATGATCTCGTGGATGAAGAGATCCTGGTTCAGCAAGCCAAGGATCTCAAGCTGGATGTCTCGGAATCAGAGATTACAGCCGCTGTGGATCGCCAGGTCAAGGACGTACGCTCTCATTTTCAGAGCGACGCCGAGTACCGGACAGAGCTGAAGAACGCTGGTTTCGGTAGCCCTGAAGAATACCGCCGCACCTTGCTTGACCAGTTTCGCCGTCGCGAGCTGCAACGCCGCGCGTTCGCGGAGCTGCAGAAGCGCGCCAAACCGGCCAGCGTCACGGAAGAAGAGGTAACCGCCGCGTTCGAGCGTGCGCGCGGCGAACTCCAGCAGCGTCCGGCAACTATAGCGTTCCGTCAGATTGTCGTGGCGCCAAAGGCGTCGGCAGCGGCCGATGCGCGCGCGCGCGCCAAGGCGGATTCCATCCTCGTCGAGCTGAAGAAGGGCGCCAACTTCGAAGAGACGGCGAGACGCGAGTCGATGGACCCCGGAACCAAGAATGTGGGCGGCGATCTCGGCTGGAATCGTCGCGGCTCCGGGCTTGTTCCGGAGTTCGAGTCCATGATGTTCGCGCTTCGTCCCGGCGAGCTGAGCCCCGTGATCAAGACTCCGTTCGGCTATCACATCATTCGCGTGGACCGTGTTCAGCCGGCCGAGGTGAAGGCGAGCCACATCCTTATCGCGCCGGTGATCGACTCGAACGATGTTCGCGTTGCACTGCTGCGTGCCGATACCGTAGCGATGAAGTGGCGCAACGGCGCAAGCTTCGACTCGCTCGTGGCGAAGTACCACGACCCGGCCGAGGAGAAGGGAGTTCTGCAGCCGTATCCCGTCGATTCACTCCCCGCATCGTACCGCTCGGCCCTCACCGGCGTGACGCCCACGGTGATAGCGAATCCGTTCCCGCTTGCGACCGCGACCGGGAGCACCAAGTATGCGGTGGTGCAGGTCGTCTCACGCACCGAGCCGGGCGAGTATTCACTCGCCGAA
>JBBSHV010000349.1:0-1802 GCA_038232435.1 Gemmatimonadales bacterium
ACTCGAGCGCGGCGAACGGCTCGTTTTGGTCGGTCCCTCGGGAGCAGGCAAGACCACGCTGCTCCGAGCCATCGCGGGGCTGACGCACGCTACGAGCGGAATGATCACGATCGGAGGTGTGGACCGCACCAGTGAGCCGCCTGAGCGACGCGACGCTGTGTATCTGCACCAGACACCGCTGCTTTTCCCGCACCTGGACGTGTTCGGCAACATCGCGTTTCCGCTGCGCGTCCGCGGTCTCCACTCGAACGAGGTGCGCGCGCGGGTGACGCGCGCGATGCAGGCCGTGCAGTTAGAAGCGTTTGGTTCGCGTCGCCCCGATAGCCTGAGCGGTGGCCAGCGCCACCGCGTTGCACTCGCCCGCGCCATCGTTGCGCGGCCTGCTATCCTGCTGCTAGATGAGCCACTCTCTTCGTTGGATCCCGCTCTGCGCAACGACGTGCGCGATGCAATCGTGAATGCGCAGATGGAGTCCGGCGCCGCCATGCTTCTGGTGACGCACGATCTGGACGAGGCCGGACTCATAGGCGATCGCATCGGCGTAATCGTGGACCGGCACCTGGCCCAGATTGCTTCTCCCTCAGTGCTCTTTACGAGGCCGGCGACACTTGCGATCGCGCGACTGGTTGGAATCAGCAACGAGGTTATCGGCGAGGTTGATGCGGATGGCGTCTTTATGTGTGCTCTGGGCGCTGTACGGCTTGCGATGGATGAGCACGTAAGAGGGCCGGCAGTGATTGGGTTTCGTCCCGAGGCGGCCAGGATCGTTCCAGAGTCATCGGTCCGCGGAAAGGTGATCCGGATTCTTCATCGCGCCGGCCGCACGACTGCGCTAATAGACGCGAACGGGACACAGATCGAAATTGTTATCGACTCACTATTCCCGCCCGCGCTAGGCGATCAGGTCGCGCTCGCATTGGATCCGCGGCGAATCATCGCATTCGCCAGGGACTAGCCCACGGAGTCGCGTCCGTTGTGCATGCGCTCAACGGGAAGCAAACCACTGCGCCGCCATCTTGATCAACCCTGTGAAGCGCGACTTCTGATATTGGTTCGCTGCCTGGCGAATCGCGTCCGGATAGGTTGGATAGGCGTAAATGGTGTTGGCGATATCAGCCAGTGTGAGGCCGGCCCGCTTCGAGACCGTGAGCTCGCCGATCATGCTACCCGCGCCATGCCCCAGTATGTGCGCACCAAGGATACGCCCCTTATCGTCGGCGATGATCTTGACCAGCCCGGCGGTGTTGCCGTCCGTGATGGCCCGATCGTTATCGTCAAATGGCATGCGCCAGACTGTCACCTTGGAGCCGAACCGGTCGCGTGCCTCAGCCTCCGTGAGCCCGAGATGCGCCAGCTCTGGATCCGTGAATGTTACCCACGGTACGTTACTGTAATCAGCCTTTGCGTCGAATGGGAAGAATGCGTTGCGTACCACGAGACGTGCCTCGTATTCCGCAACATGCGTGAAGCGCAGAGTTCCCGTCACATCGCCAGCCGCCCAGACACCATCGGCACTGGTGCTGAGTGTCGATGATACCGAAATGCCGTTCTTGTCCGTTGCGACCGACCCGCGTTCCAGGTCTAGCGATTCGACGTTTGCCTTCCGCCCAGTTGCAACGAGCAGAGCGTCTCCTCCGACGCTCGACATCTCGCCCTTGGTCGAGCGAAGCTCCAGTGTGACAGCAGATCCGCCGGCGGTGCCGGAGCCATACGCGACCATGACTGCTGTGGACCCGAGCAGGAATTCAATGCCTTCCGATCGCAGACGCTCGCTCAGTAGATCGGCCAACTCCCGATCTTCG
>JBBSHV010000350.1:0-1733 GCA_038232435.1 Gemmatimonadales bacterium
CTCGACCATGGGCACCATCCTGAGCGCCGTGATGAACTGATTCGTCATCTCAACGCCGCGCGTGCCGCCTGACACTCCGCCGTAACTCGCGAAACCGACTGGCTTGTACGCCCATTCGTTCACGAGATACTGCAGCGCGTTAACGAGCGACACAGGCGTGCCATGGTCGTACTCCGGCGTGACGAAGACGAAGGCATCGGCCCTGTCAACAATCGCGCTCCACGCTTTCGTGTGTTCTTGCTCATAGCGCGCGAGGCGTGGGTGCGCCGGTTCATCGAACACCGGGAGATTGATCTCTGCCAGATCAACCAGCTCGACGTTGAACTTTGCATGCGCCCGTGCACAATCGAGAAACCACGCGCCTATCAGCGGTCCCTGGCGACTCGGGCGCGTGCTTGCGACGATGACTTGCAGATTCAGCATTGAGATGTTGGGAATGGATCACACTGAGGAACCGGGCAACATCGGCTACGACTGTCCCGCCATCATGCCACTTGCGAGCCACTCGTGCGCAACCGCGCCCGCTATGTCTGGAACAATGCATTTCTAGCTCGTCCCAACAGCGCGGCGCGAGCCGCATGAAGCAACTGGACAATAGCACAGCCGGTAACGGGCCAGGCTCGGTCAGATCTCGGTTTTAACGTCGCTCTGCCACAGGTGCAGCGTCGCATAGCTACGCCACGGTCGCCATCCCTGTGATAACGTCTCGGCTTGCGCCGCTGTCACCCCGCCGAGCTTTTTCCGCAGTACCATGTCCTCCTTGGGAAAGGCGTCCGGCCAGCGGAGCGCGCGCATCGCGATGTAGTGCGCCGTCCATCGGCCGATGCCGGGGAGGGCGGTGAGTTGCTCGATCGTCGATTCGGGAGGGGCACCCGGCTCCAGCTTGAGCCGGCCTGATGCAATCTCCTCGGCCAGGGTGATGATGATGCGCGCGCGTGTCTGCACGATGCCGAGCGACGCTACGTTATCGACGGTGGCCGCCGCAATGCGCTGCGGCGTCGGGGACAGATGCGTGAGGCCCGCGTGCGCCGTGTCGATCGGCTCGCCGAAGGCGGTCACTAGGCGCCCGGCCAGGGTAGTTGCGCCCTTAACGGTGATCTGCTGCCCCAGAATCGCGCGCACCGCCAGCTCGAATCCATCGAAGGCGCCAGGAACACGAAGGCCGGGGTTCCGGTCGATTGCGTCCGTAAGCAGTGGATCTCGGGCCAGCTGCGCGGCGATGATGTCGGGCCGCGCGCTCAGGTCAAAGACATGTCGCAGCCGTCCCAGCAGAGCGGGAAGGACCGGCGTGAGCGAGTGCGTCAGCTCAACCAGGAGCGCGCGCTTCTCCGGAGCATGGCGGACGTGCAACCATCCCGTGTGATCGCCAAGCTGAACGGTGCGGAGATATCCGTCCTCCCCGACCCGCTCGACACCCTTGAGCATGCGCGCGTTCAGGAACCGCATCATGCTCGGCCAGTCGAAGGGCGGCCGATACGCCAACTGCAGTGTGAAGGACTCGGAAGCAGACAACTGTTGCTCGACGGCGCCGGCCCGCTCCTTTCTCAGCCTGCTGGGCGGCATGCCGTACCGCTTGCTGAAGGCATCGTTGAAGCGGCGAAGACTGGAGAAACCGCTGGCGATCGCTACTTCGCTAATCGGTAGCGCCGTCTCCGTGAGCAACTGCTTGGCAAGAAGTAGACGGCGGGTCAGCACCAGCTCGATGGGCGACACGCCGAGCTCCTTGTGCACGA
>JBBSHV010000351.1:0-1680 GCA_038232435.1 Gemmatimonadales bacterium
CAGCAGTTCAAGGATGCCGGATGGGACGCGCACATAGAGAACTTTGACGTCCTCTTTCCCACACCCAAAGAGCGATTGGTCGAGCTCGTCGCCCCCACTCGCTTTACGGCTAAGTTGCAGGAGCCGACGGTACCCGGCGATTCGACGTCAGGCCAGACCGCTGAGCAACTGCCCACGTACAACGCTTACTCCGCGGACGGCGATGTTACCGGTCCGCTGGTGTACGTCAATTACGGTATCCCGGCCGACTACGAAGAGCTGGCGCGCCGCGGCGTGTCGGTGAAAGGCGCGATCGTGATCGCGCGGTACGGACATTCGTGGCGCGGCATAAAGCCCAAAGTCGCGGCCGAACACGGCGCGATCGGATGTCTCATCTACTCCGACCCGAGCGACGACGGTTACAGCGCCGGCGACGTGTTTCCGGCCGGCGCATTTCGTCCGGAGCAAGGAGTGCAGCGCGGCAGCGTGATGGATATGCCCGTATATCCCGGCGACCCGCTCACTCCGGGGATCGGCGCTACCAAGGATGCAAAGCGTCTCGCTCTCAAAGATGTGACGACGCTCACCAAGATCCCCGTCCTTCCCATCTCGTATGGCGACGCGCAACCACTCCTGGCCGCAATCACCGGCAACGTCGCACCGCATGATTGGCACGGCGGCCTTCCGATCACGTACAAGATCGGCCCGGGCGCCGCACGCGTGCACCTGGTGGTCAAGTCCAATTGGGACATCAAAACGTTATACGATGTGATCGGCACTCTTCGCGGCAGCACCGCGCCGGATGAATGGGTCGTGCGTGGAAATCACCACGATGCGTGGGTCAATGGCGCCGAGGATCCAATATCAGGCCAGGTCGCGCTACTCGAGGAGATGCGCGCGATGGGCGTGCTCGTCAAGCAGGGGTGGCGCCCCAAGCGCACCATCATCTACGCCGCATGGGACGGCGAAGAACCCGGCCTGCTAGGCTCCACCGAGTGGGCCGAAGCTCACGCGGCGGATCTGGCCGCGCACGCGGTTGCGTATCTCAACAGTGACACCAATGGCCGCGGCTATCTGGGCATCGAGGGGTCGCACGTGCTGGAGAAGTTCATCAACGGTGTTGCCCGCGATATCATCGACCCGGAGACTGGCGCGACTGTCGAACGGCGGCTTCGCGCTGTCAGATTGCATCAGACATCCGCGCCAACCCGCGAAGAGGTCCGCAACCGCGCCGATCTACGCATCGGCGCCCTCGGCTCAGGCTCCGACTACACAGCGTTCCTCCAACACATCGGAGTGCCTTCCATCAATCTCGGCTTCGGCGGCGAGGACGAGGGCGGTATCTACCACTCGGTCTACGACGACTTCTACTGGTACACGCATTTTTCCGACACCAGCTTTGTCTACGGCCGCGCTCTCGCGCAGACGAGTGGAACGGCCGTGATGCGTCTCGCTGACGCCGACGTCATTCCGTACGACTTCACCAACCTGGCCGAGACGGTTCAGCGGTATGTTGGCGAGCTTAAAACCCTCGCCACCAGGGAGGCGACTGAAGCAGTAGAGCACAACGCGGAACTGGAGGACAGCACTTTCAGATTGACCAGCGATCCTCGGCGTCCCATGGCCGCGCCGGCCACGCAAGTGCTGGTTCCACATCTCGATTTTGCACCGCTGGAGAACGCCGCGGATTCCCTCACGCGG
>JBBSHV010000352.1:0-1590 GCA_038232435.1 Gemmatimonadales bacterium
AGTGCTGACAACATTCAAGACCGAGGCACAGGTCTCCCAGTCGGCGTCTTCCACCTTACTGTATTTCACATCAAACGGATTTCGTGTTTTCGAGGTTCGATCGATTAGTTGTCGAGCCGCATGCTCATCATTGAGCGCAACGTGTTGTAGCCGCTCACAATTGGTTTCGAAGGGATCAAACCAGCACGCTGCCAGTTGGCGAAACGTTCGCGCAGCAATTCGAGCACCTTGGCTTCCCGAGCGATGTCGGCGGCATCAGGGGCGGCGTAGCGTCGTCTGCCCTCAGCATCAACCCAGCGAATGCAGTATAGCCGTTCCTGAAATACGTCACTCAGGCGAGGTGCGACATCCTCGTTCGTCCAGCGTCGCAGACCTTCGGGGCTGCGCAGCGCTTCTACAGACCACGAGCGGTTAGAATCGAAGGGATCGAGCACTCGGTTCTCGATCACGGTGGCGCCTTTCTTCTCTTTGTAGAGTTTCAGCTCGGGTTCAGAAACAGGAAGTACTTCGGCGTGAACTGGGATACCACCAGCAATGCGCCGCCAATCTCCGCCAGGCCCAAATTCATCTTGCCATCGGCGTCGGAAAAGAGACGCAGGCCGAGGATCTTATCGGCCATCCACGCAACCTCGTCGCGTGTGTCATCGTGGGTGAAGCCGACCAGGATGAGAAAGCCGCGCGCGATCTCGCCCACTACCGCGTCGTCGATGCGCACGCCGACCTCAGAGCACACGCTGCAGGATCACTCGCATAAACCAACCATACACTAAATTGTAGATCTCGCTTGCAGTGCGTCAGCAGCTCACACGTCTTGAAATTCACAAATGAGCACTTCTCCAACTTATCTAGTGCGGCTCCTACCGTCCCCGCGTCTGGCCGGCGCAGCGCTTGGCACATCCCTGCTCGTTGCCGCGTGCTCGAGCGGTCGCGCCGACGATACAGCGTCCCGCGCGGACACCAGCGCGCGGACATCATTCGCTTCGACAACACCGGCGATTGCCAGCGTCGCATCCGCGGTTACGACTCCAATCCGGGTCTTCAAGGACCCGTCATGTGGCTGCTGTACCGCGTGGGTGCAGCACATGCGCGATAACGGCTTCAACGTGACCACGGTCGATGAGCCGTCCCAGAGCACGATGGATTCGATCAAGCGCGCACACGGTGTCGCACCGAGCAACGCTTCCTGCCACACCGCCGAGGCTGGGCGTTATGTGATCGAAGGGCACGTACCAGCCGATCTTGTGCAACGGCTCCTCAAGGAGAACCCCACGAATGTAGTCGGCCTGGCGGTGCCGGGAATGGTGACCGGCTCACCCGGAATGGAAGGCGCTGATCCCGAGCACTACACGGTCATGGCGATAATGCGCGACGGCTCAACGCGGCCGTACGCGCGGCGTTGAATCGGCGCCGGCGCTCTAGGCGTGACTCACCGCAGTCGGCGCGGTGAGTCACGGGAACGTGGTGCAGGGCTGTGATGGCCGCCAAACTAAGGCTCTCAATCGGGACTGAAGTCGCTATTTAAGCGCGTAAACCACAACTCGCGCTGTCGCGTTCGGTACAGGCTAGACCGGTGAGTGCAGTCCCGTCGCC
>JBBSHV010000353.1:0-1585 GCA_038232435.1 Gemmatimonadales bacterium
GCCAATATCGGGCAATCGTCGCGAGCACCAGCACGCCTTCCGTCCATGCGAACTGCTCACCGATACAGACGCGCGGGCCACCGCCGAAGGGAAAGTACGCGAACTTGGGACGCGTACTTTCCCTTCCGTCAGTCCAGCGTGCTGGCCGAAACAGCGCGGGCTCATTGTACCAGCGTGGATCGCGGTGAACGAGATATTGGCTCATCAACACGATGGAGCCAGCGCGCACGGCATAGCCCCCGATCGTCACATCGGTGTGAGCTCGCCGGCCGATGACCCATGCAGGCGGATACAAGCGCATCGATTCGGAGATCACGGCCCGCGTGTACGGTAGCTTCTGAACGTCGTCCATCGTCGGGACGCGCTGCCCCAGTACGCTGTCGAGCTCGGCGTCAAGCAGCGACGCGGCGTCGGGATTCTGGGACAGCAGATACCAGGTCCAACTCAACGCAACAGCAGTCGTCTCGTGCCCGGCCATGAGGATCGTCATCACTTCGTCACGGACTTGCCGGTCGCTCATCGCATCCCCATCTTCGTCCGCGACGAGCAACATCGAGAGTAGATCGCCGTGGTCAGCGCCGGAAGCGCGCCGCGTGCGGATCATCTCGTAGATGAATACATCCATTCGCGCACGTGCCCGTCTCATACGCTGCGCGAGGGGAATTGGCAGCCGCTCGAGGTGCTGGCCGAACGGCAGCGTCGAGAATCGGAACAGCCGGAGCGATAGATCAATCACTTCCGCGACGTCGCGCGCTTCGGTCTCGATGTCGGCATCGAAAAGGGTGCGCGCAGCGATGGCGAGCGTGAGGCGCATCATCTCCGCATGCACGTCGATCGTCGCGCCATCTGTCCACCGCCGCGCTGATTGATCGGCGTAACGCGCCATGACCTCGGCGTATCCAACCAGTCGTGCTCGATGGAACGCCGGCTGAGCGAGGCGTCGTTGGCGCAGATGAAACTCACCCTCGCTCCCGAGCATCCCTTCGCCGAGCAGCGGCTTCATTCGCTCCACGCCGCGCCCTTTGCGAAAGCTGCGATTATTCGTGACGAGAACGGACCTGATGTCCTCCGGGTTGGATACGAGGACCAACGATTGCCGTCCAGCGTTCACCTGCACGACGTCGCCGTGCGCGGCCATCAGCTGGAAGACACCGAGCCGATCGCGGACGAGCGCGGCGATGAATTGACCGGGATACCGGGCGCGCAGGCGCGGAGGCGACGGGAGGGCCATGTTCGTCAGTTGCTCGGCCTTACCGAGTGCTGTCCGCGAGCTGGCGTAGAGTCTTGCGAGGAGTTTCAGCCGCCGTCCCGAGGCGCCTTGCAATCTCGGCATGTTGCGGATAGACGCTGTCGAGCGTAGCGAGGTTGATTGCGATCTCACGCCGGAAGTTCACCAGCGCCTGCGCCGCGAGGGCGTGCCCCGCGCGTCGGTCACGTTCCGCACTGTCGCCGGTGCTCCGAGCATCCGTTCAATCGTGCTCCGGAGAACGTCGAGTCACTGACTCTGGTGGTTGCCATCGACGTAATCATTTGGAGCGCTATCGGGACCGCCTTTCCATCATAATCGAGACGTGCGGTTTGTCGC
>JBBSHV010000354.1:0-1564 GCA_038232435.1 Gemmatimonadales bacterium
CGCCGTCGCTCGTCTCAAGCATGGTGAAGTGTCCGTTGACTGGATCGCCGAGCGCGAGGCCGTGGCGCGAGTCGAAGAAGGCGATCGCGTCGAGGAAGGCGCCCTTGCTGGTGTCATCGTACTGCAGCGTCCAGTGCTTACCGCGATTGGTGGCCTTGTAGATGCGCGCCGTGTCCTGGCCCGCGGCCATGAGATACGCGGTGTCGAGCGAGACCGCGTGCACGTCACGGAAGTCGAGCGATGCTGTGCCCGGAACGACACCAGCGTGCCACTGCGCACCGCGGTTCTGTGTCCAGAGATAGGTGCCGTGCGTTCCGCTGACCCAGATGACGCTGGGGTCAACGGCGCTCATGCCGCGGAATGACTCCATAGTAGGCGGGTGTTGGTCGACCCATTGGGCGAGCGCGGGATAGGGCGAGAGCAGTACGCAGCAAATGGCTATGGAACGCACGACATGGAATGACATTGGCACCTTATATCGTTGCTGAGCCGTGGGTGCGCTGTGTAATGTGCGCCAATACGTCGGGCACTTTATCGGCGAGCACAACGGTGAGATCATCCGGCTGCATCATGGCAAGTGCACGATCCAATGCGTCCAGCTCAGCGAGGACGATGTGTATGCGGTCCTCGGTCATGCCACCTTCTATCAGTCCTTCCCGAATTAGCTGCGCAGTAGCACCCGTTGCTCGGCCGCGTTGTTCGTGATCCTCCTTGATAATTGCATAATCCAGTGCGGCGGATAGTCTGCCGAGGTTCCGGATATCTTCGTCGCGGCGGTCGCCTGGAGCGCCGAGTACGCCGATGCGGCGCGTCGCGGGGAGAAGCGAAACAAAGTCCATGAGCCCCTTGACCGCGGCCGTGTTGTGCGCGTAGTCCACCAGCACCCGCCCTGCACCCACACGCATCAGGTTCATGCGGCCAGGTGTCATAGCGGCAGATGGGAAGAAGCTCATCAGACCGGCGCGAATATCGTCGTACCGCACCCCCTGCACATACGCGGCGAGAAGCGCAGCGAGCACGTTACCACGCTGAAAGCGCGCAGCGCCTCCCATCATCAGCGGAACCTCACGCTCCGCGGCGATCGGAATGCGTAGCCGCCCGCGCCGAATCACGAAGGTGTCACCCTCGATCCACGCTCCGATGCCATTACGCGCAAGGTGCTCGTCAAACAGCGTGTTCTCACCCTCGGAAATGGTCGAGAAGAGCACGATGTCCCCGGGAGTGCGGTCGCGCATGGCGTACACGAGTGGATCGTCGGCATTGAGAATCGCATGTCCCTCACGCTTGACGACAGCTGGGATAACACTCTTTACCTCGGCAAGCTGCTCGATCGTGTTGATGCCGCTCAGCCCTAAATGGTCAGCAGTTACATTGAGCACGATCCCAACGTCCACTTCGTCAAAGCCAAGTCCGGCGCGCAGGATACCGCCGCGCGCCGTTTCCAACACCGCTATATCGACGGTGCGATTGGACAGGATGATGTTGGCACTGAACGGCCCCGTCATGTCGCCGGCCGTAACGAGTCGGTTATTCAGATACACACCGTCAGTGGTGGTGTAACCGA
>JBBSHV010000355.1:0-1521 GCA_038232435.1 Gemmatimonadales bacterium
CATAGGCCAACCCAAGGTCAAGGACTCGCTACGCATCTACATCGACGCTGCGTTGGCCCGGCGTGAGCCGCTGGATCACACGCTCTTTTTCGGCCCCCCCGGACTCGGCAAGACTACCTTGGCCGAGTTGATCGCGCGCGAACTGGGCGTCAACATACGGACCACGTCAGGACCAGCACTGGAGAAGCCGGGCGACCTCGTCGGCACGCTGACCAACATGCGTGAGGGAGACATCCTCTTCATCGACGAGATTCACCGGTTGCGGCCCGTGATTGAGGAGTTTCTGTATCCCGCGATGGAAGATTACAAGATCGATATCAGGCTGTCCGAAGGGCCCAAGGCGCAGACCATGACGCTGCCCGTCGAGCGCTTCACGCTCATTGGCGCGACCACCAGACTCGGCATGCTCACCCCGCCGTTGCGCGCCCGGTTCGGAATCGAGCAGCGGCTCAACTACTACACGGTGGAATCGCTCGAGCTCATCGTGCGGCGCACCGCCGAGGTGCTACAAGTCGTAGTGGAAGAGGACGGCGCCGAGGAGATCGCGCGCCGTTCGCGCGGCACTCCGCGCGTGGCGAACAGACTACTGCGGCGCATACGCGACTTCGCGCAAGTCAGGGCTAACGGCATCATCACCCGCGCGGTTGCCGATGAAGCACTCCAACTACTCGACGTCGATCAGTTCGGCCTTGACGACATGGACGCGCGTATCCTCAAAGCAATCATTGAGAAATTCGACGGCGGCCCGGTGGGAGTGAGCACCATCGGTGCAGCCGTCGGTGAAGACGCGGGAACGATTGAGGAAGTGTACGAGCCGTTTCTGGTACAGAACGGATTCCTGCAGCGAACGCCACGAGGGCGCGTCGCGACTGCGCAGGCCTATCGGCATTTCGGGTACATGCCGCCGCCGCAATCACAACAAGGTGGGCTGTTCTAACGCTGTTCCTGTGCGATCGGTGTGTCAGGTCGTCAGGAAAGTGACGAAGAAGAGCAGCCCCCTATAAGCGGTCAATACGATAACCGACGCCAGTGTCAGAGCTACCGCGCGGAAGCTGGACGGAACACATGGCTCAGCCGCCCGTGGCTGGACGCCGGGTGCAGCGGGACTTTCCTCAGCGTGACGAATGACCGTTGCCATGCGGATAAAATCGCGCTGTACCACATACTAGGCAAGCTTCGCGGCCCATAACGCAGAGAGGCTCCGAGGATTTTCTCGGAGCCTCT
Source organism: Gemmatimonadales bacterium (assembly GCA_038232435.1). Taxonomy (GTDB): domain Bacteria; phylum Gemmatimonadota; class Gemmatimonadetes; order Gemmatimonadales; family Gemmatimonadaceae; genus Fen-1247. The sequence goes on from JBBSHV010000355.1 coordinate 1,225, forward strand.
CTGGTCGCGGTGTAGCCTGCCTTCGCGGCGATTATCGTTATCCTGCACAACACCCATGAACGGCACCCGGACTTCCGACTACCACTTCGATCTCCCACCGGAGCTCATAGCACAATCGCCGCCCGATGTTCGCGGCGAGAGCAGGCTCATGGTGGTCGACCGTGCCGCTGGTAGCATCGAGCACCGCTCGTTCGCGGACATCGTGCACTACATCCCGGCCGGCGACCTGCTCGTTCGCAACACCACGCGCGTCATGCGCGCCCGTCTGCTCGGCACACGTAACTCGGGCGCGCCCGC
>JBBSHV010000356.1:0-1514 GCA_038232435.1 Gemmatimonadales bacterium
GGATCAGGAAGTAGCGGAGGCTGGGGCGAAGGCGTTCTAGACGGCAACCTGTTCGCAGGATACTCCTGTTCCAGCGCGTTGCAGCGAGCCGGTAGTCGCGACAGTGCTCCCGATGCAGACGAACAAGCTAGGCCGGAACGTGATTGCGCTGGGCGCGGTGAGTTGTTTCACCGACGTTGCGTCGGAGATGATGTATCCGCTGCTACCGCTCTTTCTGTCGTCGGTGCTCGGTGCGAGCGCGAGCTTCATAGGGACGATAGAAGGGTTCGCCGAGTCTGTCGCTTCGCTGCTCAAGCTCGCAAGCGGCTGGTGGTCCGACCGCGTGCAGTCGCGCAAGGGACTTGTGATGCTCGGCTACGGCATTGCCACGTTTGTGCGTCCGCTCACCGCCCTGGCGAATACCGCTGGGCAGGTGCTCACGATCAGGGTTACCGATCGAGTGGGGAAAGGGATACGCAGCACTCCGCGCGATGCACTGATCGCGGAGTCGGTTGATGCGTCGATACGGGGCCGAGCATTTGGGTTTCACGCTTCGGCCGACAATGCGGGCGCGGTGATCGGTCCGCTAATAGCGTTTGGGATACTGACGCTGTGGCACACGGGGCTACGCACCGTATTCTGGCTCGCAGCGATTCCCGGAGTCCTCGCCTTTGTCACTCTGTTGATCTTTGTGCGCGACGTGCCGCACCAGACGGAGTCGAAGGAACGCCCTCCGTTGCTCGGTACGGATCTTCCCAAGCGGTTCTGGGTCTACCTCGGCGTGGTGTTCACGTTCACGCTCGGCAATTCCACCGACGCCTTCCTGCTGCTGCGGGCGGCACAGCTCGGTGTGCCGGTTGCGTTGGCGCCCGTGTTGTGGGCGCTGCTCAATTTCGTCAAGTCAGCGACCGGGACATATGGCGGCGCGCTGTCGGACAGGATCGGACGCAGGCCGCTGATCGTGGGTGGCTGGGTCGTGTATGCCGCGGTTTATCTCGCATTTGGATTCGCGCACGCCGCACGGCAGGCGTGGGCGCTGTTCGCGGTGTACGGGATTTTCTACGGAATGACAGAGGGGACGGAGAAAGCACTGGTGGTGGACATTGTGCCATCGCTGCGCAAGGGAACGGCGCTCGGGTGGTACAACCTCGCGATCGGATTGGGAGCGCTGCCAACGTCGATTCTTTTCGGACTGATATGGGATCGTGGAAGTCCCACCGCGGCATTCAGCTTTGGCGCGACGCTGGCGATCATCGCGGCGGTAGGAATGTGGTTCGTGGCGCCGCGGGCGCCGCACTCTTTCCAATCGTCCGCTCGAACAGCTTGAAGATTCGCGTGTACTCGTCCGTCCACGACGATGGACGCACGAAGGAGTGATCCTCGACCGGGTACGAGGCCAACTCCCAATCGGGCTTGCCCAGCTCGATCAGGCGTTGCGTGAGACGAACTATGTCCTGGTAGTTGACGTTTGTGTCGACCATGCCGTGCGCCAGAAGCAGCGGCGCGCGCAGTCCGGCCGCGAAGTAGATGGGCGA